>JAJVID010000182.1:23078-41026 GCA_022072205.1 Acidobacteriota bacterium | reverse complement strand
CCATTTTTCAGATTTTGATAGAGTCCGTCAGGGACCAAGCCAGCGCGAACTTTGTCAGAAAACGCGCGCGCGCGCAACTCGGTTTAGAAAAATTTTCAGAGCGGCGCAACAACTACGAAGATCGAGTGGCGAGTTGATCGTGACGGGCTTGTAACTGTTGAAACAATTCCGAAGGGAAATTCCATTCGGAACAATCAAAACTGTGGTTCCGCAGTTTGATCCCCATCAAATTCGCCGCAGTTTTGCCAAAGCGATCTGAACGGTCCGGCTCCGAATAATGTTCGGAGATCAATTATTCGAGCGTTCAGGCAAATGATTATCCGAAAATTTGTTGTTCGGCGGCTTCGCGCAGAACTCGCGCAGGGATACGTGCGTCCGAAAGCCAGCCGAAGGCAGCGACGATCTTCTTTGTCTCGCCTGCACCACTTGAACCACTCTCAGCCAATGGCGTTACTCCACTCATCCCGACTGCCCGCGTTGGGGTGAGTGGTTCCCGCCTTTTCGGTTTCTTCGGTTCAGGTTTTCTCAGCGGAGCGAGATCAAAAAAACATTATCACGAATTCTTTTCAGCGGCCCGCCGGTCGGACGGCGGCGCAAAAACTGTCTGCGCGTTTGCAAATCGGAGATGGGATGAATGCCCGTCTCTTTACCTAAACAAGAAACGAATCGAATCAATTGAAGGAGGCGAAATGAATAACGTACAGGACGCATTCAAACACAATCGCGCTCGAAAGAATGTCATTCTCGGCGGCGCGGCGATTCTGATCTGCATCACGATCCTGAGTTGCGTATCGTCATTTATCATCTATCGCGGAGGATTCACGGACGTTGCGCATCCATTCGACAAATTGCTCGCGCTCTTTGCGGTTATCGTCGTTGAGGGCGCGTTTGTCTGGCTGGTTTACGGATTCACCAGAGCGTTTTCGTCGGCGTCAGAAAGGTTGATCTCAGTTTGTGGTATGAGCTTTTTGCTGCTGGTGATGCTGATGAACTTGGTCACGCATTTCATGATGGTGAAGGGGATCGAGCTTGGCCCTTTTCAGCAGGCGTGGATTCAGTGGGGGGCCGTGATGGTCTTTATCGCAGTGCTCTTGATTGTGCTCTTCATCACGCTGGCCGATCCGGTCATCAAACTCGTCCGTCTGGAACTGCGTTATCTGGGTAAACAACAGGAGACGATTCTGGAGGCGAAGACTGAAGGGCTTGATAGCGAGCGGGTTCGGGAAGCGATGGCCGCCCGCGCCGAGCACGAGGCTGATCTGCTTGCGACAAAGATTGTCCGCGACGGGCGCAGCTTGCCGGCGGCTGGAGCGAGCGCCTATCACCGCCAATACATTGGTTTCCCGACGGACGCCGCTGACGACCTGGAAGATGAGTACAATGGCCCAAAAGGTCGTCGCCGCTGAGTATCGGCAGATTCGAGGCAGACTCGGCGGCGGGAAGACAAAACACCTATAAAAACTCGATTGATTCTCCCCTCCGATCAGCAAGCGCAGAGTACGCCATGCGTCCCGTTCGGACGGCGGATAACGGCGGTTCGTTTGAAGACGAAGATTACATCGCCGACCGGGTTCCCTATCGAAGAGAACCCGATGACGAAGACTGGCCCAATTCAATCAATGCTTTTGACGCCAGATTGGAGGCCAGGATGGATAACGGTTACGTCCCGTTTCTGAAGGTCGTCGAAAATGGCAGGAACGGTTTGAAGGCGGGACGGGCGAAACTCAAAACGAAGCCGGGACGGAAACAGGCGGTGAAAGAAGCGCCTTCTCATCGTGGTCTCAAGAAACTCACTCCAAAACAGATTGCGCTGGATTTGCCGCCGACACCGCGCGGCTGCGAATGGCGGCGCTCGGATGAGGGGTTGAATTTGTGGCGCTGCTGGACGGAGTGGGATGACAATAAAACTCAGAGAATCAAGAAGAGCAGATACGCCGGGCATCTGAGCGATGACGCCTGGCGGATAATGAAGGAGTACGATCATGAAGCGTTTATCTCGACCGTCGGCGAGCGGCTTCGCAGACACGGCGGGCGGTAACCCGTTCGCCGTTTTTGAAATCATCGCCGATGCCAGAAGCATCCGGCGGCAATCTCACGCCGCGGAGGTCATCGAAAGCGCAAACCGCATCGAACTGCACGCTGACGGGATGATCAAAACGATTCTCGGCACAGCCGACCTGTCTACGCTCGAAGTGCCCGACAGCGTGATTGAACAGATTGTCGAAACGCTGCGTCCATATCGCCAGTGATCGCCAACTCGCGCAGAGACTGGCGGCAACATAAATTTTTGAAAACTCGGAAAACAAATCCGGAGGTGTAATTATGACTTCAGAACAAGCGACTTTCCTGAGAGACTTTCTTCTAAACCGGGTTGAGGAAGCGCACATCGTGACGCTGCGCGTGCTCAGATCAATCCCGGATTACCATTGCGATTACCGCCCGAACCCGAACTCGCGTTCCGCGCGCGAACTGGCCTGGCACATCATCAGCACCGAGCTACAACTTCTGAGCGGCATCACGACCGGCTCATTCTCAAAGGACGATGACGAAATGCAGGAGCCGCCCGCGAGCATGTCCGAACTGGCCGAGTATTACGAAAGCCGCTTCACCAAAGGGCTTGAATCGGTCAGGAAGTTGAACATGAAGAAGCTGACCAACTACCTGTCGTTTTACGGAGTTTTCAGATACCCGGCGGTCGTCTATCTGACTTTCCTCCACGACCACACGGTTCATCATCGCGGGCAATTGAGTTCTTACGCGAAGGAGATGGGATCGAAAATTTCGATGCTCCGAGGCCGCAACGGCGACCGCGTCTCGATCACTCAACCGGCGATGAAATATCTGTGGGCCGAACGCAGTTGGGAGGAAGAAGAACTGGCCAACGCCGCTTAACGGTGGTAGAACCGCGCCGGGCAAGTCTTCGTATCCATAATCGTCCAACCTCAAAAACTAACAACAAAGGAGATTCACAATGGAAGTCAGCAAACATACTCCGGGGACATTCTGCTGGTTTGAACTCGGCACAAGCGATCAACAGGCGGCGAAGAATTTCTATTCCGAACTTTTCGGATGGAGCGTCAACGACGTGCCGATCGGGCCTGACAGTTTCTACTCGATGATGCAACTGCGTGGCAAGGACGTGGCAGCGCTCTCCCAACTGGCTCAGGAACAACTGGCTCAGGGTGTCCCGCCGCACTGGTTGTTGTATGTCGCTGTCGAAAGCGCCGACGAAGCCGCAAAGGCCGTCAACGCGGCTGGCGGGAAAACATTGATGGACCCGTTCGACGTGTTCGACTCCGGCAGAATGACCGTCGCGCAAGACCCCTCCGGCGCGACATTCGGAATCTGGCAGGCTCGCAATCACATCGGCGCGCGAATCATCAACGAAGCGAATACGTTCTGCTGGGGCGAATTGGCCACGCGCGATGCGGCGGCGTCATCCGCTTTTTACGGCAAAGTTTTCGGGTGGAAGGTGAAGACCGGCGATCCGGCCTACGCGGAAATTCATCTTGACGGCCAACCGTTCGGCGGGATGCTGACGATGACCGCCGAGATGGAAGGCGTTCCGCCGCACTGGTCGCCGTATTTCGCCGTTGACGATTGCGACGCCCTGGTCGAGAAGGCGAAATCGCTTGGCGCAAATACCTGCGTGCCGCCGCAGGACATTCCGAATGTGGGGCGATTCGCCGTGCTGGCCGATCCTCAAGGCGCAGTCTTTTCGATCATCAAACTGAACTATCCGGCCTGACAAATTCGGTCATCGCCGGAAGAATTGAACGACACTGGAAGCGCGAACCGCCGGGCAGTCAAAGCCGCGCTCATTGCGGTTTGCGCTTCTTGCTGTTTTTATCCAGCCAACAATCGAAGAACGGAGGAAGCCATGTTTTGGGTTTTGATCATCGTTGCGTCACTGGGCGCGCTGGTAATGATTGTCGCGCTCGTTGGAATGGCTCTGCCTGAAGCTCACGTCGCGTCGGGCGCTTTGATCTTGCCGCAATCTCCGCAATCCATCTGGCAGGCGATCTCCGATTTCGCCGGTCAGACGAAATGGCGCGCCGATCTGAAACGCGTCGAGCGGTTGCCTGATCTGAACGGCCACGAAGTCTGGCTGGAAGAGTTTCAACGCGGCATGCGCATCCCGCTTGAGACAATCGAATCGGATCCGAACTGGAGGCTGGTGCGCCGCATCGCCGATGACAACTTGCCATTCGGCGGCGTTTGGGAATACAACATCACGCCGACGAACGAAGGCTGGTGCCAATTGACGATTACCGAGCGAGGCAGGGTTCGGAATCCGATCTTCCGTTTCATGTCGCGTTTCGTCTTCGGGCATACTGCGACGATTGAAAGTTATCTCTCGTCGCTCGCCAAAAGTTTCGGAGAGAACCCAGCGATCAAATGATCCATCGGCAAAAATGCAACACTGAAGGTTTTTATGGCGGGAACGAAATCAATCTACAGCGTGCATCCGGGCGTCGTAATGGTTCAGAGATGGGTCGAGACGTTGCCCGAAAAGACAGGGCGTTCGCTCGACGAATGGATCGCGCTGGTCAAAAAATCGGGGCCGAAGACCGAGAAGGAACGCCGCGAATGGCTGAAGACGAATTACAGGCTCGGCACGAATTCGGCCTGGTGGATCGCCGAGCGCGCCGAAGGCAAGGGACTGGAAGACAGCGACCCTGAGTCGTATTTGCAGGCGGCGGAGAAATATGTCGAAGAGATGTTCGCGGGATCGAAATCAGGACTGCGCCCGATCTACGACCGGTTGCTGACGATTGGATTGGGGATCGGCAAAGACGCGAAGGCTTGTCCGTGCAAGACGATTGTGCCGCTCTATCGCAATCACGTCTTCGCGCAGATCAAGCCAAGCACACGCACGCGAATTGACCTCGGCTTTTCGCTCGGAGATATGAAGACACCCGCGCGGTTAATAAACACGGGCGGTTTCGAGAAGAAGGATCGCATTACTCACCGCGTCCCGATCAGTTCGCTCGATGAGATTGACGACGAGGTCAAGCATTGGTTGAAGGTCGCCTATGACCTCGACGTCTGATTTATCCAATCTGCGCTTTGATGACCTCGGCGATTGATTCGGCCTGATTGCGGATCGTGGTTTCGTCCTGTCCTTCGATCATCACCCCCGCCAGGTTTTCAGCGTCTGAATAACACACAAGCAGACGGCCTTCGCAGTTCACCCATTTACCAGCCGAAACCTTCATTCATGTCGCGGGTCGCGCCGATGTAGCCGATCTCGCCGCTCACACCGAGTCCTTTTGCGGATGGCCCGCTTTGAGAAGTGGCGTGCCACACCGCGCGCGTAGCCATCTTCCGCCGACCTTGACGCTGTTTTGACGCGACGCCTATAATCCACGCTTTCATGAAGACGCGCTGAAATGCGCTGTCGTTATTGGCCCTGACCAGATTGGATCAATCTTGCGCGCCGCTGTGTAGTGATGACCGAATTCGCTCGACTGCTCAAATACCTCAGGCCCTACCGCATCGTCTTTGCAATCTCCGTTGTTCTGATGATCGTTACCGGACTGTTGGAAGGCGGGACGATTCTGCTGTTGCAACCGATCTTCGACACGCTGTCGGGCAGTCAGAGCAATGGCGGTGTGTTTGCCGGGCTTCCATTTAGCCGGTATTTGCCGAAGGCCGACGGCGTTGATCTTCGGACCATCGCTGTTCTGCTGGTCGGCCTGACGCTGGCGAAAGGCGTCGCCGAATATTTCTCGTCATATTTCATGAGTCGCATCGGCCAGAGCGTGATCGCCGACGTTCGCTCGTCGCTTTACGATCACATCATTCATCAGGCCGCACGTTTTTTTTCCAAACATCCGACGAATGAACTGACCGCCCATCTGATGAGTGACGCCGCGCTGGTCGAGCGCGCCGTGTCGGACACGCTGCGCGATCTGCTGCGCGAATCGGTCAGCCTGGTTGTTTATCTTGCCCTGCTCTTCAAATTCAACTGGCGGCTGGCGGCGGCGCTGTTGCTGCTGGGGCCGCCGGTGGCTTATCTGACCACGAATTTCAATCGGCGGCTGCGTCATTACATCAATTCGCGGCAACAGAGCGGCGCCGAAATGCTCGACGTGGCGCAGGAGGCGATTTCATCGCAGCGCGTGGTCAAGGCTTTCGGGATGGAGGATTACGAGAGCCTCCGCTTCCGCGACGCTGCGCGCAAACAGATGCGCGATCAGTTACGCGCGATGCGCATCTATTTTCTCTCGCCGATTGTGCTTGAAACCGTCGGGATCGTCGCGGTCGCCGCGTTGCTCGTATACGCGCATCGCAACATCACGGCAGGGCAGATGAGCCTGGGCGGTTTCGCCGCGTTTCTGGTGGCGATGTTCAAGGCTTACGATCCGATCCGCCGCCTGAGCCGTTTGCAGCACGATATGCAGCAGGGCGTGGCTTCCTCCGCGCGCATCTTCAAGGTCATGGATGAACAGATGGAGATGCGGGACAAGCCGGGCGCGATGAAGCTCGAACGGTTTTCGCGGCAGATAGAATTTGAAGATGTCAGCTTCAAATACGGCGCGGGCTTCGATCTGCCGGTGCTCGAAAATGTTTCGTTCAAAGTTCGCGCGGGCGAAATGGTCGCCATCGTCGGTCAGAGCGGCGCGGGCAAAAGCACGCTGACGAATCTGATCCCGCGATTTTACGATGCGGTCGAAGGCGCGGTACTGATTGACGGCCACGACGTGCGCGATATTCAAATCGCTTCGTTGCGTAAGCAGATTGCCGTCGTCACTCAGGAAACGCACCTGTTCAACGACACAGTGCGCGCCAACATCGCCTATGGCGCTTATGGCTCCAACGACAGCGACGAAGCGATCAGGCGAGCGGCCCGCGCGGCGCTCGCCGACGATTTCATCAGCAAGCTGCCGAGCGGGTACAATACGGTTGTCGGCGAACGCGGTTTGATACTTTCAGGCGGCCAGCGCCAGCGCATCGCGATTGCTCGCGCGATTTTGAAAAACGCGCCGATTCTGATTCTCGATGAGGCGACAAGCGCGCTCGACACCGAAAGCGAGATGATGGTGCAGCAGGCGCTCAACAATCTGATGATCGGTCGAACGACGATTGTCATCGCTCACCGCCTTTCGACGGTTCGCCGCGCCGACCGCATCGTCGTGATGGACGCCGGACGCGTCGCCGAAATGGGTACGCATCAGGAGTTGCTTGAGCGCGACGGAATTTATCGCAGGCTTTACGAATTGCAGTTTGCTGAAGAAGAAACGGTTGACGACCGTTGGCTGGCGGCCAGCGGAGCTTTTTCAACCGAGTATTGAGTAACGGCCATCAGCCAAGGATTGCAGGAGAAGCTATGCTAAAAAGCATGACGGGTTACGGACAGGGGACGGCGAGCGGCGCGAATTTCACCGTGACGGTTGATTTGCGCTCGGTCAACAATCGCAATCTGGATATTCACTGGCGCGCGCCGCAGGATCTGGCGTCGCTCGAAATCCCGCTCAAGAAAATGATTCAGGCGGCGGTCTCGCGCGGGCGTGTTGATGTAACGATCAATTTCGCGCAAACCGCCGATGTGGTTTACGAACTCAACCGTCCGCTGATTCGCGGTTACCTGGAAGCACTCCGCACGATGCGGGACGAATTCGGGCTTGCGGGCGAAGCTGATCTGGCGACGATCACCCGGCTGCCGAACGTGTTGTCGGCTTCTACATCGAGCAATACTCTGAACGCAGCGGTGGTCGAAGGCGTCGAAGCTGCGCTGACTCATGCGCTGGCGGCTTTGGTGGCGATGCGCGCCGTCGAAGGACACGAGCTACAGAAAGAGATGTTCACGCGCGTCGAACGAATAGAGAAAAACGTCGCCCTCATCGAATCAGGCTCCACTGGTCTGATTGACGCCTACCGCGACAAACTGCGGAAGCGCATCGAAGAGTTGCTTGAAAAAACTTCGCTTGACGAGACACGGCTGGCTCAGGAAGTCGCATATCTGGCCGAACGCAGCGACATTTCAGAAGAAATAGCGCGGTTGAAAAGTCATTTGGCCCAATTGCGCGAATTGCTTTCGGGCGACGGCGAAATCGGCAAGAAGCTGGATTTTCTGTTGCAGGAAACCAACCGCGAGGCGAACACGATCCTGTCGAAGTCGTCGGAACTTTTGGTCTGCGACTCGGCCATCGAGATCAAGACTGAGGTCGAGAAGCTGAGGGAGCAGGCGCAGAACGTAGAGTAATGCGGATTGCGGATTGCGGATTGCGGATTGCGGATTGAAGAAAGTTTTATCCGCGACTTCGCAACCTGCGATTCCACGCGGCAGACGCGGGTTTGTAAATCCGCAATCCGCAATCCGCAATCCGCAATATGAACGGCAATCTGATCATCGTTTCGGCTCCGTCCGGCGCGGGCAAAACGACGCTCGTGGGTGGGGCGCTCAAACGCGACCATCTGCTGAAGCCTTCGATTTCCTTCACGTCGCGCCCGCCGCGCGATGGCGAAGAGCAGGGCGTTCATTATCATTTCGTCTCGCGCGCCGAATTCGAGACGATGATCGCAGGCGGAGACTTTCTGGAATGGGCCGAGGTGCACGGCAATCTTTATGGCACTTCGCGGCGGATGGTCGAAGCGGCGCGCGAGGCCGGCTTCGACGTGATTTTGACGATTGACATTCAGGGGGCGGCGCAGGCGCGCAAGCTGTTTCCCGACGCGATCAGCGTTTTCATCTTGCCGCCGTCGCTGAACGCGCTGGTCGAACGCCTGGAAAATCGCGGGACGGACACCGCGGACGATTTGCAACTGCGACTCGGCAACGCTCTTCACGAGATCGAACAGTACGTGAATTTTGATTACGTCGTAATCAACGAAGTTCTTGATCGGGCCATTGATGAACTGGCCGCGATCATCGTGGCTGAACGCTGCCGCCTGAAGCGGCGTGGCGGCGTGGCCGAACAAATTCTGCAAACTTTCAGGAAACAAGAAGGAGGACATTGATATGGCTGATGCCCAGGACAACAACGAAGCGAAGGCTCTTTCGATTGACAGCAAATACCGCAAGATTCTGATCGCCGCCAAGCGCAGCAAACAGATTCAGAAAGGCGCGCAGCCGCGCGTCAATCTGGCCAATTCCAAAGCGACGCGCGTCGCGCTGGAAGAAGTCGAGCGCGGATTGATCAACTTCGAGATCATTCCCAAAGGCGAGAAGTGAGGAAAGCGGGGGATGGGCTATAGGGAATAGGGAGCGGGAAAGACCCCACTCCCTATTCCCCGCTCCGCATTCCCTGCTCCAGTTTTATGAAAGCGCTCCTCGGTGTCACAGGCTGCATCGGCGCGTATAAAGCCGCTGAGATTCTGCGAGGGTTGCAGCGGCGCGGCGTCGAGGTGCGCGTCGTGATGACTCGGAGCGCGACCGAATTTGTTCAGCCGCTGACTTTTGAAGCCCTGTCCGGACAGCCGGTGATCGTCGAGATGTTCGACCGCCCGAATTACGCGACCATCGAACACATCTCGGTTGCGCGCGAAGCTGACCTGCTGTTGGTCGCGCCCGCGACGGCGAACGCCATCGCCAAATTCGCTCACGGCGTCGCCGATGATTTTCTCTCCACGGTTTACCTTTCAAACACCAATCCGGTTTTGATCGCGCCCGCGATGAACGTCGAGATGTGGAACCATCCGGCGACGCAGGCCAATCTGAAAATTTTGCGCGAACGTGGAGTGTTGTTCGTCGAACCCGGCGTCGGTTATCAGGCTTGCGGTGAAGTCGGCGTGGGGCGTTTGGCGGAGCCTGAAGAGATTGTTGAGCGCGCATTTGAAATCTTGCGCAATCCGCAATCCGCAATCCGCAATCCGCAATCGAAAGATTTCGCGGGCGAACACGTGATGGTCACCGCCGGCCCGACCGTCGAAGACCTCGACCCGGTTCGCTTCATCACCAACCGTTCGTCGGGCAGGATGGGGTACGCGATGGCCGAAGCCGCGCGTGATCGCGGCGCGCGAGTGACTTTGATTTCCGGTCCGGTGAATTTGCCGCCGCCGGAAAATGTCGAAACGGTCAGCGTCCGCTCGACGCGCGAAATGTTTGAGGCCGTGATGAGCCGTATTCACGACGCGACCGTTTTCATCGGCTCGGCGGCGGTGGCCGATTTCCGCGCGGCCAATCGCGCTGCGCAAAAGATCAAGAAAGATGGGCGTAGTACGATCACGATTGAACTTGAAGCGACCGAAGACATCATCGCGGCGGTCGGCGCTGATCCGAACCGGCAGGAGCGCATCGTCGTGGGCTTCGCAGCCGAATCGCAATCGCTGCTCGAATACGCCGAACGGAAGCTGCGCGAAAAAGGAATGGATTTGATTGTGGCCAACGACATCACAAGCGCCGGCGCCGGATTCGATGTCGAAACCAACGCCGCGACGATCCTCAAACGCGACGGCTCGCGCGTCGAACTGCCGCTTCAGAGCAAGCGTGAAATGGCCGACCGCGTGCTGGACGAAATTGCGAAGCTACGCAAGTAAAACCAGCTTATGGATCCGCGAGAAGAATTGAAGGAATTGATCGTTCAGGCCAGAGAGCATTTGCTCTATTTCAGCGAGCTTGGTTTGACGAGCATCGGCGAAAGGTCTGCGCCAGTCGAGGCGGAATCAAAAGTCGAAGCTCAGGCTTCGCCGGTTGCGCCTGAGCCGAGACCGCAAGAATCACCCGCGTCAACAATCATTCCACCGCCGCAATTCGTTCCGAAACCGACAATCACAATGCCAACAAAAAAAGAAAACACGGCGGAGACTTCGCTTTTCGACGAACCGTCGTTGTTCGGCGAAACGGTTGCGCCGATGGCCGGATTGCAATCGGTCAATGAAACTCTCGAAGACATTCGCCGCGACCTCGGCGATTGCCGGCGGTGCAAACTCTGGTCAACGCGCACGAACATAGTCTTCGGCGAAGGCAATCCGAAAGCCGAACTGATGTTCATCGGCGAAGGCCCCGGCGCGGACGAAGACGCTACGGGACGACCATTTGTGGGCCGCGCCGGACAGTTGCTGACCAAAATGATCGAAGCGATTGATCTGAAACGCGAAGACGTTTACATAGCCAACGTCGTCAAATCGCGCCCACCCGGCAACCGCACTCCCGAATCGGACGAAGTGAAAGCCTGCATCCCGTTTCTGTTTCGCCAGATTGCGGCGATTCGCCCGAAGCTGATCGTCGCGCTGGGCAATCCCGCGATGCAGGCCCTGCTCGATACCAAGATCGGCATCACAAAAATGCGCGGACATTTTCAGGACTATCCGCGCATGCCGGAAATCAAAGTGATGCCGACGTTTCATCCGGCTTATTTGCTGCGCTCGCCCGACAAGAAGCGCGAGGCGTGGGAAGACTTGAAGAAGGTCAGAGCCTTTCTACGCGGCGAAATCGCCCCTGAGTAATTGCCGAATTAGTTCAATCGAACTACCAGCGGCAATTTTTCGGCTTTCTGATTGTTTCTGCCAATCTCGACACGTTGCGGCATTGGCTTGCCTTCGATTTCCAGCACAAAACGCAACGCTGTCACGTTCCTGTCCACTTTGAAATCGAAGCCGTCAATATCGTCATCGGTGCGTGCGAAGAAGACGATCCGCCTGTCGCCGTCCTTTTCGATCTTGTCCTGTTTTTCAGTGACCACAACCGGCGCGCGTCCACCACGCACGTGAGCGCGCCCGCGCGGGCCGACGACAACATGCGGCGCCCGACCAGGGGCAACGACGCGGCTTCTCTCTTCCACATCAATCCGCTTCAGTGATTTCAATTCGCCGCCTTCAGCCGCCACCGAGCCGCTGAAACGGCGCATCGCGCTTCTGGTCGTCCATCTGACGCGCCAAGTGTCGCCTTCGCGCCAGACGTAATAACCAAGATCAGTTCCTTCGGCGAATGCAGGTTTGCCGTCGAACATATCCGCCTGCGCCCACGCGCCGTTCGGAACAGCCAGAGCCAAAACAGCCAGGAAAACCAGGATCGTTTTTTTGAGATGGCGCACGAATTCACCTCCTGTTGAGTAAAAGGATTTTTGTAGGCGAACAGTACGCCACAGGTGATGCGAACTCAAGCTTATGTTCGTATTTCGCCGAGTTTCGCCCCAGTCTGATGATCTGTGGTAAGGTGAGAAGATGAAAGAGAACATTCAACTCGCGCCGTACACGACGCTAGGCATCGGCGGCCCGGCGCGTTTTTTCGTCCGGGTCGAAAGCGAGGATGAACTGCTCGCGGCGTTTTCGTTTGCTGAAACCCGCCAGGTTCCGATCTTCATCCTGGGCGGCGGGAGCAATCTGCTGGTCGCCGACGAAGGCTTCCCTGGGCTGGTCATTTATGTCGCGCTTAAAGGCGCGTCGTGGAGCAATGAAGGCAGCGATGTCATCGTCACCGCCAACGCCGGCGAAGACTGGGACAATCTTGTCCGCCAGTGCGTCGAGCGTGATCTGGCCGGCGTCGAATGCCTGAGCGGGATTCCGGGCAGCGTTGGCGGGACGCCCGTTCAGAACGTCGGCGCTTACGGGCAGGAGGTAAGCGAGACCATAGTTTCGGTTCGGGCTTTTGATCGTCACACCGGGCGGTTTGTTGAATTGAGCGCCGCCGAATGCCAGTTCAGCTACCGCGCCAGCATTTTCAACACAACCGCTCGTGATCGTTACGTCGTGACTGCTGTTACTTACTCGCTCAGGCCTCACGGGGAGCCGGCGATTCGTTACCCTGATCTCAAAAACTTTTTCTCGAATGTTTCGACAACGCCTTCGCTCAGGCTGACGCGCGAAGCGGTACGATCAATCCGCGCGCGGAAGGCCATGTTGATCACGCCCGGCGACCCCGATTGCCGCAGCGCCGGATCGTTCTTCAAAAATCCTGTCGTCAGCGCTGAAATGTTCGCCTGCGTTGAAGAGATCGCCAGAGCGAATAACCTGATCGGCGCTGATGAACGGGCGCGGAGTTTTCCGGCTAACGATGGCGCGGTGAAAATTCCCGCCGCCTGGCTGATCGAGCGCGCGGGATTTCAGAAAGGTTTTCAGAAAGGCCGCGCCGGTATTTCTTCCAGACACACGCTGGCGCTGGTCAATCGCGGAGGGGCGACCGCGCGTGAGGTGATGGATCTGGCGCGGGAGATTCAACAACGGGTGTTGGAACGATTCGGAATCGCTCTTACGCCGGAGCCGGTGTTTGTCGGATTCGATCCGCGTTGAATTTGGGAGAGGCGAGAGGGCGAGATCGGGGTTGATCGGCTCCCCGGTTATGTCTTCACTCTTTCGATTTCGGCCCCGACCGCGCGCAGTTTCTCTTCGATCTTTTCGTATCCGCGATCAATGTGGTAGACGCGGTCAATCCACGTCTCGCCTTCCGCCGCCAGACCGGCGAGCACCAGCGAAGCCGAAGCCCGCAAATCCGAGGCGATCAATTGAGCGCCGGTCAGATGCGAAGGGCCGTGAACGTCCACGCTGTGGCCGCGAATTCGCATCTGCGCGCCCAGGCGCATCAATTCGCTCGCGTGCATAAACCGGTTCTCGAAGATCGTTTCAGTGATCACCGAACCGCCTTCGGCCTGCGTCATCAACGCCATGTACTGCGCCTGCATGTCGGTCGGGAAGCCGGGATAAACCGCCGTAGTCAGGTCGGCGGCGCGCAGCTTGCCGTTGCCCGTCACACGAAGTTTGTCCGCGGCGATCTGTTCAATCTCCACGCCTGCTTCGCGCAACTTTCCGGTCACTGCGTGCAAATGGTTCGGCTCGCAATTCGTGATCTCAAGCTCCCCGCGCGTCATTGCGGCGGCGACCAGAAATGTGCCGGTCTCGATCCTGTCGGGAATGATCGTGTGATCGGCGCCGCCGAGATGATCAACGCCCGTGATGGTGATCGTCGGTGTGCAGGCCCCTTCGATTTTCGCGCCCATCTTGGTGAGCAGGTTGGCGAGGTCAACGATCTCCGGCTCGCACGCGGCGTTCATTATGCGCGTCACGCCGTCAGCCAGGGCTGCGGCCATCATCACGTTCTCGGTTCCGGTGACGGTGACGGTTTCAAATTCGATGTCGCATCCGCGCAATCGTGAGGCTCTGGCTTCGACCACTCCACTGTGCAAATCAATCTCCGCGCCCATTTGCGCCAACGCCATCAGGTGCAGATCAATCGGGCGCTGGCCGATGGCGCAGCCTCCGGGCAAACTCACTCGCGCCTGACCGAACCTGCCGACAAGCGGGCCGAGCGCCAGCACGGACGCGCGCATGGTTTTGACCAGTTCGTAAGGAGCCTCGTGATTTTCGACCGTGCCGGCGTTGATTTGGTGCGTGCGCAATTCAGGCACGAGCACGGTGCAGCCCAGGTCTTCGAGCAACCGCCGCATCGTGATCAGGTCGCGCACGTAAGGCACGTTGCGCAGCGTCACGGTTTCGGAAGTGAGCAGCGACGCAGCCAGACAGGGCAAGGCGGAATTCTTCGCGCCGCTGATTGCGACGCCGCCTTTCAACTGCTTTCCGCCGATGATTCGAAACTTGTCCATAGGGTTGGTGGTTGGTGGTTGGTGGCTGGTGGTTGGCGGAGGCTTGTAACCAATCACCAATCACCAGTCACCAACCACCCTACTCCTCGTGATGTTTGCGTTCAGGCGTCGCCAGCGCTGCGAGCGCCAAAAACAATTGCGCGTTAGATGTGATCTGCAAATTGAATTCGACAAAGCTGTGAACGGCTATCGCAAAGCACCCGGCCAGCGCGCCGAGCGCAACCGCGCGCTTTTCCCGGTTGTGCGTCTGCGCCGCTGAAAATCCGCGAGCGAAGAGCAGAACCACGAACAGCAGCGCGATCAGTCCCCCGGCCAGACCGGCGTCAGCCACGATTTGCAGATAATCGTTATGCGATTGTTCGACGCGTTGGGCGCCAGAGCTTTGATCGTATCGCGTGTAAACGAACTGGAAAGCCCCAAGCCCCACGCCCAGGTAGGGATGGTCTTTGATCATGCGGCTGGTCGCGCTCCAGATGTCGCGGCGGCTGAAACGCTCGCTGGCGGGCAATTCGCCTTGAACTTCGCTCTGCGTTTGCGAGATGTTCTGGATCAGCCCTTCCGAGCCGACCAGCAGCGTCGCGGCGCCCAACGCTGCGAAACCCAGAACCAGCGCCGCCGCCGAGCGCAGCAAAACGCCGGCTCTGCCTGGACGTTCTGATTGCTTCGACTTGCGGCTCGAAATGAAATTGGGGATTGCGACGACAGCCAGGAAAGCGATTTCAGCGGCGAGCGCGAGCACGCCGCCGCGCGAAGCCGAAAGCGCGACGCCTGCGCACAACGCCAGCGCGCAACTGGCGTAAACCGCCAGCATCAATTGTTTGACGACGCGCCCGACGATCAAACCGCCCGCCAGCCCTACGCCCATTTCCAGGAATCCCGCGAAATGGTTTCGGTTGACGAACGGCCCGAACGCGCCGCGCTGCCACAACGCCTTGCCGATATAACTTTGCCCGATGCCGACCAGCGCGATCAGGACGCAGACCGCGATGATCACGTTGACCGCCAGATAGCGCCGATTATCATCGTTGACGAACGTCGCAAAGAGCAGGAAGAAACAGATCGAGGCGAAGATCTTTATCGCCACCTGCGACGTCACGTAGGCGTCGTAACTGATCGTTTGCCGGTCGCCGCCTGAAGCCATCGGCAGAATCTGAACGATGGCCACGATCAGCAGCGCGATCATCGGCAGCGCCAGCGGATTCGCCGCAATCTTCAACCGGCCTTCAATTGCGGACTGCGCGGCCCACATCAACGTCACGGCGAAGACACAAATTTCCCACAGCGCGGTTGACCATGTTTCGACCGCGCCGTAAGGCAAAGGCGTCAACGCCAGCAGCAACAGCAGAGCGTAGAAAATAACCTTTTCTAAAATGGCTGCCACTCCTTGAATGAAAAAATGGGGAGAAATTTGACGACGCGTGATGCTACCACCCTTCAACGCTCATCGTCCATCCATCTTCGCCTCATCTTTTATATTCCGGCATTCGAGTTTCATTCAGATAAGCGCGATACCATTTTTCGAGCGCGGCGACCCGCTTGCGTTCGCGTCGCGCCTCATAAGCCAGGTGAACGCGCAGCGCCAGAATGATCGGGCAGATTGTCACCAGCGTAGCCCCGGTGAACGGCGCCTGGCCGAGCGCGAGCAGCAATCCGAGCGCTGATCCGAAGACCGGCAGCGCGAAACTCATGTCGCTGATGAAACTCTCCCACAGCGTGCGTTTGGGCGGTTCGTATTTCGGAATGGGAAAGACCAGCAGCGCAGGTAGCGTCGCAACCATGGCTGTCTGCCGGTTTTTGTGTTTCAAGGGCACAACGGGGGTCATGACTAAACACCTTTGTTCAGGAAAAGTCGTTCGCGGCCTGACGCGCGGAAACAGGTGGCGAAAGGTCGCGGCGTAATTTTTACGGAGTTGTGAAAAGGAGATGCCGGTTGAGGTGAGGATTGATGACTACATCCGAAATCGTGATCGGTTCGGTCGGGGCGCCTGATGATTGTTTTCCAGTGAGGTAGACGGCGGCGATTCTACATTCTTTGCGCTTGATTTCAAATCGGCGCTGCGAGCGATGGTGATTACGCCGCTCATCTCATTTCGCTTTTTCCGCGAGCTTGAATTCGTCAAACCAGACGTGGCCTTCTATAGGGCACGGCGGTTCGGAGCAGGGCGGACGCTGAATGCGAACCGTCGCCGCTTCGGTTTGGGCGTTGGTTGTGAATTCAAGCGTGTAATCGTTCCAGCCGCTGTCGCCGTTGGGCAGCGGCTTTGTCGTGACTCGAAAACGATTTCCCCCGGCCAGGTCGTAGGCCGAATCGAAGACCTCGATCAGCGGCGTGCTCAGGCTCAGCAATTTCTCGCGCTTGATTGAAAAAGTTAGCAGGTAGCTTGTTGACGGTTTGACTGGGACGGTTTGCGAGGCGATGGTGAAAGCCACGTTCCCTCGTACGTCGAAGCCGGCGCGGAAACTGAATTGGCCCGCGCGCGGCCCCTTGCGATCCTGTAAAACTTTCGCGCCCGCGGTCGGGGTGATTTGCCACGTCAGAAAAGGCGTTTTCTGATTGAGTGAGAGTTTGCCCTCGAATCCGCCGTTTGAGAGCAACGACCCGGCGTCCGGCAATGGCCGGTTGGGAATCTCGACCGAAGCCCAGACTGCATAAGCCTTGTTGAAATTGCCTGTGTTGAACAGCGCTTCGGCGACTTTCTGCGCGTCGCTTGCGCTCGGCGACTCCATCCCGCGCCAGACCGCCATCGCGTCATCAACGCGGCCACGATAGATGAGCAGCGAAGTCAGCAGCGATTTGACCTGACGCGGAGGATCGAGCGCGGCGGCAATCGCTTTCCCATCGCCCCGGTAAACATCCCAGGCGTAATCGAAGACCAGCGGCAGCGCGGACGGGCGGTTGCCGAGCGCTACGCGCATTTGCGCGAAAGAACCATCGCGGTCGCCCGCCCGCAGCAGATGGTTGCCGAAAGCCCAGCGCGGATCGAAATGGTTCGGGGCGAGCGCGACCGCGCGCTCGAAAGCCCTGCGCGCTTCTGCTGTCTCGCCGCCTCGGTCGAGAGCGCGTCCGAGCGAGAGCCAGGCGCGGTAATCATCGGGACACATCCGCGCCGCTGCGCGAAACTCGTCAAGCGCCACTTCCAACCGCGACTCTTCCATCTCTTCGTTCGCGGCGTTCAGATAGACGCCTCCGCGCCGCCATCTGATCAGCGGGTCGTTCGGCGAATATTTCAGCGCCAGGTCGGCCCCCTCGATTCGCGCTTCGAGCGACAAATCCGGTTTGCGTTCCACGAACATCATGACGCTATCGCCGATGGCCGTGCGGATGACCATCCAACCGAGCGGCGCAAATCCGGCGGCGAGCGCGAGCAGAAAAATGATGCGAACGGGTATCGGGCGAAGCGGAATCGTGATCATAAATTTCGTTCTGGCGTCCTGTCGTTGTTCGAGCGCCAAGAGCGTAGCCAATTC
>JAJVID010000182.1:12604-22978 GCA_022072205.1 Acidobacteriota bacterium | reverse complement strand
CAGCCAAAGCCTCAGATTGACAGTCCTAAAGAGCTTCGGCGATACTTACCCACTGCTCGGTAACGCCTGAAAAGCTCTTTATGATGGAAGTTACCGCTTCTCCCCTCAGAATTTATAAGACACGAATCAGGGCGGCTCTGAAACAGACGAGCGCGTGTCGCGACGCCTTGCAAGGTACGGGACGCTCGTGAGCCGTAGGAGGTTTTGATGATCCGTAAAATCGTTTCTCTCGGCTGGTTGTTACCAGTCCTGCTTCTGTTCTCGCCTCACTTTTCCGTAGCGCAAACTCCAGCCTCAGATCAAACGCAGCAACCGGCGCCGAAGAGCAACCTGGTCCCGGTTTTGGCCCCTACCGCGCCGGGGCCTGAAAACGATCTGAGCTACCGCATTGGGCCGGGTGACGAACTCGATGTTCGCGTCTTCGGACGAAATGAACTCTCGCGCGTGGTTCGTGTGGACAATTACGGGAAAGTCAGGTTGCCGTTTCTCAACGAGATGCAGGCCGCCTGTTACAGCGAAGCCCAACTGGCCGCCATCATCGCGGAAGGCTACAAAAAATATCTGCAGAACCCGCAGGTTGATGTTTTGGTGAAGGAATATCGCAGCCAGCCTGTGGCGGTCATCGGCGCCGTGTCGCAGCCCGGACGCTTCCAGTTGCAACGCCGAGTCCGGTTGCTTGAATTGCTCACGTTCGCCGGGGGGCCGCACACTCGCGCCGGCGCCACCGTTCACATCATTCACAGCGACGAACACAATCACTGTTCGCAAAATTCGGCGCCGGGCGAGGTAAAGGATCAAGCGAAGAATGAGTCGAAAGATGAGCATAAAGATGGAGAGAGCGGCGATTTGCTTTCCCGCGCGTTGACTTCAATCAAACTGCGTGACTTGCTGGCCGGGACGCCTGACTCAAATCCGTTCGTCCAATCCGGCGACATCATCAGCATTCCGGAAGCCGATCAGATTTTTGTCACCGGCTCAGTCGTTAAGCCGGGCGCTTATCCCATGCCGCCCAGAGTTACCTTGACCCAGGCGGTCGCTCTGGCAGGTGGAGTCAATATGGAAGGCGCCAGCGGTCGAGTCCGATTGGTTCGCGGAGAGCCAGGCAAGAGCGAGCGCAAGGAAACAGTCTATAACCTCAACGACATTCACCGGCGCAAAATTCCGGACGTGGAATTGATGCCCAACGACATCGTCGAGGTCCCGAATTCAACCATGCGGGCAGCTACGCGCAGTGTTCTGGGCGTGAGTATCAGCATGCTCAGCGCGCTTCCATATTTCATCATTCGCTGATGACAACAAACAGATAACACCCGACCGGTATGAGCGAAGAAATAAAAAACAAACTGATGACCATTGAAGAGGCGGCGAATTTGCTGGACCTCAAACGCGATTATGTTTACGGACGCGGCGTCGCGGTTGACAAGGAGGACACGCACCTGCGCGATTACTGGCGCATAGTCCGCCGCCGTTTGTGGATTCCAGTCAGCGTGGTTGTAGTGGTTGTGACGCTGGCGACGATTTACAACTTTCGTTCGCCTTCGATCTACGAAGGCGTAACCAAGATCGAAATTCAACACGAAGACCGTCTGGTTGACCTCAAGGATTTCCAGATCAACGTGGGCGGCAGCGACGATGCGCAATACATCAACACCAAACTGAAAGCCCTGCAAAGTCCGAAGGTCGCCTACTTCGTCGCCAAGGCGTTAAACCTGGAGCATAACAGCGAATTCGCGCCCGGTATGGCGCGCCCGTTCGATTCCACTTCGGAAAGTCTGGACGTGGCCGATGGCGAAACCGACCTGCAGGTCGAGATGGATAAGCTGCGAGGGTTTATTGACATACTGCTCGGCAACGTCGAAATCAAACCTGTGCGCGAAACCCGCCTGGTCGAGATTCATTATCGCCATCAAAGCAGGGATCTGGCGCGTAAGATCGCCGACACCTGGGCCGAGGTCTTCAAAGCCGTAAGTCTCAGGGAGCGTTACGACGCGAACAAAGAAGCCGCCTCCTACCTGGACAGCAGCGTCGCCAATTACAAATTGAAGCTCAGGGAAGCGGAAGAGCGCCTGCAAAATTACCTGCGCGAAAAACAGGTGCTCGATTTCGGCCAGAAGGAGAGCACCGTCGCGTCGCGTCTGGCCGAACTAAATCACCTGTTGTTGCAGGCTGAAACGGAGCAGAAGAGCGCGCAGCTTGCTTACGAATTGAGCCGCACTGTGGCGGACGTGACGACGCTGCCCGAAATTCAGCGCGATCCGATCACCCAGGAATTGAACAAGAAACTTACGGAATTGCGGCAGGCGCACAAACAGCTCCTGGTCGAATTCACTCCCGAATGGCCCGATGTCAAAAAGGTCGCTCAACAGATAGAGCAGCTCGAAGGCGAATTGCGCGCGTCTCATCAGCGCATTTTGAATACGCTGAAGAATCAGTACGAAACAGCGGCGCGGCGCGAGAGCGCATTGCGGGCCGCCTTCATCCAGCAGCGCCAGGAGACGATGCAACAAAACCATGCCGCGATTGACGCGAAGATGTATCAGGCGGACATTGATTCGAACCGTCAGTTGCTCGACAGCCTGTTGCAGAGCCAGAAAGGTGTTGAGGTTTCGCAGGCGGGCATGCTCAAGAACAACATCCGCATCGCCGAGGTGTCGCCGATGCCGGTTTCGCCCGTCGCGCCGAAACGGATGCAGAACATTCTGCTCGCCGGGCTGCTCGCGCTGATGGGCGGCGTCGGTCTTGTGCTCTTCCTCGATTACGTCAACAACAAAATCGAATCGGTCGAGGACATTGATCGTTATCTGCGGCTGCCCGCGCTCGGCGTGATCCCTGCGCTCGAACAGGGCAGCAAGGCGCGCCGGCTGCTGAGCAAAGCCACCAACGGAAACAATGGCGGCAGCGAGAGCAAGGAATTGGCGCCGGCGATGGCGGCTAACGGCTCGGTGATCCTGACCCAGGTCGAAGCCAACTCGTCAATCGCCGAAAGCTACCGCCAATTGCGCACCGCGTTGCTGTTGTCGTCCGCCGGACACGCGCCGCGCACGCTGCTCATCACCAGCAGCCAGCCTGCCGAAGGCAAAACCACAACCAGCGTCAACACCGCGATTTCATTGGCCCAGACCGGCGCCGCTGTCCTGATCGTTGACGCCGACCTCCGCCGCCCGCGCGTGCATCGAGTTTTCGGATTGAAAAACAACGCCGGGCTGAGCAATTACCTTGCAGGCGAAGGCGACCTCGCGTCGCTGATCCAGATCGCCATGCCCAACCTTTACGTTTTGCCGGTGGGGCCGTTGCCGCCCAACCCGGCTGAGTTGCTAGGCTCGGCGAAGATGAAGCAGGCGGTTGAGACGCTGTCGGCCAATTTCGATTACGTGGTGATTGATTCGCCGCCGGTTTCGTCTTTCGCCGACAGCCTGATCCTGTCTGCGCTGGTCGAAGGCGTGATCGTTGTTGTCAAAGCCGGGACGACTCCGCGCGAAATGGCGCAGCGCACAAAAGCTCATCTGCAATCGGTCGGCGCAAAGATATTGGGCGTCGTCGTAAACCAGATCAAATTGCAACCGCACGATTATTACTACTCCTCGACTTACTACAGCCGTTACTATTACGGCGGCGGCGATGGCGACGGCAAAGAGAAAAGCGATGAGGCGTAGAACATAATCGTGTTTTTCGGGTTTGCCAGCGCCGCCGTCTGGCGCATACTCCCGCCTGTCCCCCATCTCCAAGAATCTATCGTCATAGCTCCTTGCCAGGCTTTTCTCAGGTTGAAAAGTCTGGCATAGATAGATTTCCGCGATGGCCGGGCGATAAAAATCAGAAGCTGCCTCGACACGAGGTTTCCTTTACGGTTTGAGCCTTAATGGTTTGAGGTTGAATGGATGGAGTGCGTCCAATCTCGAATCTCGAATTTGAATTTCCACCGTGTGCGGAATCTTCGGCATCGTCACAACAAAACCGCGAGTTGAGTTGATCGAACCGGTCAACCGCGCCGTCAATGCGCTCGCGCATCGCGGCCCCGATGACAGCGGAGTCGAATTCATCAGCGACGGGCGCAATGGCGTCACCGTAACTTTCGCGCATCGCCGCCTTTCCATTCTCGATCTTTCACCGGCTGGACATCAGCCGATGCGCGATGAAGCGACGGACAATTGGATCACCTATAACGGCGAGGTCTTCAATTTTCGTGACATCCGCCCGAAGCTTGAAACTCGCGGGTTGAAATTTCGCTCCGAGAGCGACACCGAGGTTTTGCTGAAAGGCTTCGGCGCGCTGGGCAGGGACGCGATTGCGGATTGGCGGGGCATGTTCGCGTTCGGATTTTGGGACGCTGAACAGCGGTTGCTCACGCTGGTTCGTGATCGCCTGGGGATCAAGCCGCTTTATTATTATCACGACAGCGACACGTTCATCTTTGCGTCTGAGATTCGCGCGCTGCTCGCCACGGGATTGGTTCCGCGCCGGATTTCGCCATCGGCGCTGGATAGCTACCTCGCCTGCGGTTCGGTTGAGCAACCGCTGACGATCATCGAAAACATTCACGCGGTTTTGCCCGGACACACACTGACATTCAAAGACGGACGCATTCACACTGAAGCCTATTGGGAACTGCGCGCCGATGAGCGGAGTAAAGTTCAAGACGAACGCGCTTTGATCGAAGAGATCGGAACGTTGCTGGAAGATTCGGTGAAGTTGCGACTGGTTTCTGATGTTCCGGTGGGCGTTTTTCTGAGCGGCGGAATTGACTCAAGCTCGGTGGTTGCGCTGATGCGCCGCGCCGCCAACAGCCGGATCAAATCGTTTTCAGTTTGCTTCAAAGAACAGGAATTCAGCGAGGCCGTTTACGCTGAAAAGGTCGCGCGGCGTTATGACGCCGACCATCAGGCGATTCTGGTCACGGAAGATGAAATCCTCTCCCGCCTGCCTCGCGCTTTGCGGGCGATGGATCAGCCCTCGATAGATGGCGTCAATACTTTCATTGTTTCCCAGGCGGCGGCGGACGCGGGATTGAAAGTCGCGTTGTCGGGATTGGGCGGCGATGAAGTGTTCGCGGGCTACGGCTTCTTTCGAGCCATCGCGCGCGATGAACGGTTGCGAAATCAGGTGAAGGCCGCGCCACTCGGATTGCGCCGCGCCGCAGCGTCGGCCATTGGCGCAGTGGCTGTGAGCAACCGCGCGGCCAAGCTGAGCGCGCTGCTTCGCGGCGACCAACTCAACGAACATTCCGTGAAACTGCATCGCCGCCTTTTCACCGCCGGGCAGCGTCGCGCGCTGTTGTTGTCAAACGGACGCTCGGCGCGCGCGCTTGAGAAATGGAATGAGCGTCAAATGTCCAACTGCGCAGACGCTGACCCGGTGAATCAAGCCTCAGCGCTGGAACTCGGCGGCTACATGAGCAACACCTTGTTGCGCGACACCGATTCGATGAGCATGGCTCACGGCCTGGAAGTCCGCGTTCCGCTGATTGATCACAAGCTGGTTGAAAGAATGCTGGCCGTTCCCGGCGGATTGAAGCTGCGCCGCAACGAGCCGAAATGGATGTTGGTTGACGCTGTAGGTGGCCTGCCGCGAGAGATCATTGATCGCCCGAAACGCGGGTTTGAATTGCCTTTTAAAAACTGGCTGGCCGGCGCGCTGCGCGACCAAACCGAAGACGCGTTGCGCGCGCCGCAATTGACGGGGCTTTTGAACGCCGCCGCGATGCAGGAAGCATGGAGCAATTTTCTGAAGGGCCGTCTCACGTGGTCGCGCGTCTGGAGTTTTTACGTTTTAGGAGAATGGACAAGACTGAATCTGTGATGCTGAATGAACAGGCAGAGACTATTGATCGCCCCACGCCTCATCTGGTGATAGAACCGCGCGGTTACTGGTCGTCGTTCAATTTGGGCGACCTGTGGCGTTACCGCGAGCTTTTCTACTTTCTCACGTGGCGCGACGTCAAGGTGCGTTACAAGCAGACTGCGCTGGGAGCGGCGTGGGCCATCCTTCAGCCGGTCTTCAACATGATTCTTTTCTCCATCATATTCGGCAGAGTGGCCAAACTGCCTTCGGACGAAATTCCTTACCCGCTCTTCGCTTTCGCAGGGCTGTTGCCCTGGACGTTTTTCTCGAACGCCATCGGAATGGCCAGCGCCAGTCTGGTGGGCAATTCCCATCTGATAACCAAAGTCTACTTTCCACGAATGATCATCCCGGCGGCGGCGGTATTGGCGGGACTGGTTGATCTCGCGTTCACATTTGCGGTTATGGCGGTGTTACTTGTCTGGTACCAGGTTCCGTTAAGCGCCAACCTGATTATGTTACCGGTATTGGTGATTTTAACATCAACGCTTGCTTTTGCTACGGGCACGTTACTTTCATCTTTAAACGTGAAGTACCGTGATATTCGTTATGTTATACCTTTCCTGACCCAATTCTGGATGTTCGCCACTCCGATCATTTACCCGGTGAGCATGATGCCGCAGAAATACCAGTGGATTTTCAGGCTCAATCCTTTAACTGGAATCATCGAGGGGTACCGAGTGGCTTTGCTCAGCGGGATGAATAACTCCAGTTTCAATTGGGCCGCAATCGGGTTTTCGGTTTTTATCACGATGCTCTTGCTGGTGTACGCCGCGCGCCATTTTCGCAGCACCGAAAGAATCTTCGCCGACATAATCTGACCGGCTTTCATCTTCGTCATGTCATTTCCTTTCGCAATCAAAACAGACGACGTTTCCAAGCTCTATCATCTGGGCGAACGCGCCCAATATGGCAAAACGTTTCGTGAAACCATTGTTGATTCGCTCAACCGTGTAAACCCGTTCTCCCGGCTCAGGAGTAGTGGGAGCGCAAATGGCCACGCCGATCTGTGGGCGCTCAACGGCGTAAGCTTCGAAATCCGCCCCGGCGAGGTCGTCGGGGTTATCGGGCGCAATGGCGCTGGCAAAAGCACGCTCCTCAAAATTCTGTCGCGCATCACCGAACCGACCAGAGGACGCGCGGAAATTTACGGGCGCATCGGCAGTCTGCTGGAAGTCGGCACCGGGTTTCATCCGGAGTTGAGCGGGCGGGAAAACATCTATCTCAATGGCTCGATCCTGGGCATGACCCGCCGCGAAATCGAAAGCAAGTTCGATGAGATAGTGGCTTTCGCCGAGCTTGAGCGGTTTATTGACACGCCGGTCAAACGCTACAGCAGCGGCATGTACGTCCGTCTCGCTTTCGCCGTCGCGGCGCACCTTGAACCTGAAATATTGCTTGTTGACGAGGTGCTGGCTGTGGGCGACGCCGCATTTCAGAAAAAATGCATCGGGAAGATGAGCGACGTTGCGAAGCACGGAAGGACGATCCTATTCGTCAGTCACAACACGGCGGCGTTGCTTAACCTGTGTGATCGCGGCCTCCTGCTGGATAAAGGCAAATTAGTCGAAGACGGAGCTATCGAGCCTGTTATTCAAAAGTACCTTAAAGGTCTTCGCACAGCTACTCCGTGGGATTTAACCAGCTACGATGATCGCCAGGGGCGGGGGAAAGTCCGATTTACCCGTGTGCGTTTCGAAGATGGATCAGGTAATACGGTCGAACATGGAATTTCCGGAGAGCCGCTGGTTGTGGTTTTGGATTATGAATCGGTTGACGACCGTCCGCTGCCGAATTGCCGGGTGTCGGTAGTATTTTTCGACGGCCTGGGGCAGGCGCTGTTCAATTGCGTGAGCGAACTGGTCATTCACGATCCGATCACGTTGCCGCCTTCGGGAACGATACGCTGCATCGTCCCAAGGCTGCCTCTCAGCCAGAATCAATACGTCCTGACGCTGTTTTTGGATGTGAACCGGGAGATCGAAGACTGGATACACAACGCGATTGAACTGAATGTCGTTGACGGAGACTTTTATGGGACCGGGAGGCTTTACCCCGAAGGATGGCGGGGCAAAGGAGTGCTGGTTCCGCATAGCTGGACTGTCGAGAGTAAATAATCGTGTTTGATTCGACGCTTTCTGCGACAATCAGAGAGCTTCCTTCCGCGCCAGCCGGATTTGAAGGATGGCCCTGGCAAACTAATGCTGGTAGTTCGTTCGGTAACACCGACGTTTTTAGCTTACCTAAAATCAGCGTAATTACCCCTTCCTATAACCAGGCGAAGTTTATCGAACAGACCATACGCTCGGTTTTGCTTCAGGAGTATCCGAATCTCGAATACATCATCATTGACGGAGGAAGTAACGACGGCAGCGTCGAAATCATTCGCAAGTACGAACCCTGGCTGGCTTACTGGGTGAGCGAGCCGGACAGAGGGCAGAGCCACGCGATCAATAAAGGTTTCGAGCGCGCTACAGGGGAAATACTTTGCTGGCTCAACAGTGATGATTATTATCTGCCCAACGCTCTGTTGACTGTGGGTGGTTTGCTTGCGGAAAACACAGGCAATTACGCGCTGACCGGCCATTGCCTGAAAATTTATCAGGATGGCAGACCAGCGGTGAAACTCGAAGGACATTACGAAAGCCGCCGCAGGCTGCTTCAATTTTGGCGAGGATACCAGATGCACCAACCGGCTACCTTTTGGCGGCGGGAGGTATTTGAAAAAACAGGCTGGCTGGACGAAGAGTTACATCTGATTATGGATTTCGACTACTGGGCCAGAATCTCCGAGCATTTCGATTTCGTGAATGTTGATCGCGCGCTGGTTTGTTGTAACTATCACGAGGAAGCGAAGACCGGCGACGATTACAGATCGTACCACGCCGAACTGAAAAAACATGCCAGACGTTACTGGGGATCAAGGCTTTCATCAGAGTTTTGGAGCTTGCGATTCGCGATGCTGAATCATTTCAACCTCCAACCGGTTAAGAGAGAAGCTGCGCGGCTAATCAAGCAGGCGATTCTTCGGAGCTAACAAAATTGACTGCCGCTGGCAATCATCCTCGCATTTCAGTAGTCGTTCCGGTTTACAACGGCGCAAAGACCGTCGCCCAAACCCTGGAATGTCTGCTGCGGCAGAGATTGAAACCTGATGAGATAATCGTCGTTGATGACGGCTCGACCGATGACACGCGAGAGGCTCTCAGCAAGTTCGACGGACAAATCCTGCTGTTGACTCAACCCAACAGCGGCCCGGCTTCGGCCCGCAATCGCGGGGTGAAGGCCGCGAAAGGCAGTTTCGTCGCCTTCACCGACAGCGACTGCTTGCCGGATGTGGACTGGCTTTTCAATTTGTCGCGCGGGTTCGACGATGATCGAGTGGCCGGTGTCGGAGGCGTTGTCAGAAGCGCGATTCGCGGGCTGACCGGCGAATACGTTGACGCAGTTCGACTGCTTGATCCGCAACCTGACGAAGACGGCGCCATACCTTATTTGATTACCGCTAACGCATGCTTTCACCGAGAGGCGCTGATCGAGGCGGGGTTGTTCAATGAACGATTCCGCAAACCCGGCGGAGAAGAGCCTGATCTATGTTTCAGGATCAGGCGATTGGGTTACGAGTTCAGGTTTGTGGAGCAGGCTCTGGTTCATCATCACCATCGCCAAACCGTAAAGAGCTTTCTGAGAACCATCGCAAACTACGGCGAAGGGCTGTACGTCCTGGGCCGATTATGGCCCGATTACCGCATCGAAAATCCATTGAGGGGGCTGATAAGAAAGTCCATCGCATTGCGATCCATCATTCAGCGCATACCGACTTACGCCGCGAAATATGGATTATCCAGAGCTGTCTATTTTTCGTTACTCGATTACCTGCGGCAGATAGCGTTGCTTTCAGGTTATTTGAGAGGCAGAAGCCGTGAAGCCTAAGGTGAGCGTGGTTATTCCAGCTTATAACGCCGAGAAGTATCTGGCCGAGACTATTGGCAGTGTCCTCGATCAAACTTATGGCGATTATGAAATCATTGTAGTTGACGACGGCTCGAGCGACGGAACGTTGGAGGTAGCCAGAAGCTTCGAACCCCGAATCAAAGCGCTGACCAAGGCCAACGGTGGACCGGCTTCGGCGCGGAATTTAGCGATCAAAAATTCACGTGGCGATTACATAGCTTTTCTGGACAGCGACGATTTGTGGGTAAGTGACAAGCTAGCGGCGCAAGTCGCGTTGCTGGAAAAAGCTCCTGCGGTTGGCTTGGTTTACAGTGAAGCGTTGATGTTCACCGGGAATAACGGCGAGCTGAAAGTGGGAGACAAAATCGGCTTTACATCCGAGCCTTCGTTCCGCACGCTGCTGTTCGGCGATTACATCCCGAACTCTACTGTGGTAATTCGGCGCGGCTGCGTTGATAAAGTCGGTTTGCTGAATGAAAGCAGGGAACTGATCGGAGTTGAGGATTACGAATATTGGATGCGAGTGGCGAAGCATTTTGCTATGGCTGGAATTGCGCGACCACTGGCTTATTATCGCATCCG
>JAJVID010000182.1:8485-12504 GCA_022072205.1 Acidobacteriota bacterium | reverse complement strand
ATAAAGTCGGTTTGCTGAATGAAAGCAGGGAACTGATCGGAGTTGAGGATTACGAATATTGGATGCGAGTGGCGAAGCATTTTGCTATGGCTGGAATTGCGCGACCACTGGCTTATTATCGCATCCGCGAAGGCAATCTGATGGGAGACGGAAGCGACATCAACAAAGGGTTGAATCTTTCCATCGCGGCGATTCGTGAGATCGAGCGGCTGTATCCGGATTTGTGGCAAGAGTGCCAGATTGATCGTGAGGCGTTGCTGGCCAGATTACACGTCAGAGCCGGGTTTGCCTGGAAGCAGAAAAGTAACTGGAAACAATGCGCAATGAAATTCAGACAGGCTTTGAGGTATAGCTCAAAGCCCAGGACTTTTCGATGGGTAGTTGCGGCTACGTTACTAAAACGCTGGTCATGAGAGTTACTTTCATACTGCCAATGTACCTTGACAGTCCATCCGGAGGCTTCAAGGTGGTTTACGAATACGCGAACCGGCTTCAGGGACGCGGGCATCAGGTTTCGGTTGTTCATCCGCGAAACCTGGAACCACAGCTTGAAGTCAAGGAGCTTGTCAAAAGCCTTTTCTGGGACACCAAGTTGAAATTGAAGCGCCGTCCGCTGATTCCCTGGATGGATATTCATCCCGAAGTAAACCTGCTTTTGGTCCCCGACCTGCGCGAAGCATTTATACCTGAGGGAGACGCGATTTTCGCCACTGCCTATCAGACAGCCTTCCGGGTAAATGATTACGGCGAAGGAAAGGGCCGCAAGTTTTACCTGATCCAGTCTTACGAAGATTGGAACGGCCCAGGAGATGAGGTTCGCGCGAGCTGGCTGTTGCCGTTACACAAGGTAGTAATATCGAAATGGCTGATGAGAATGGCTGAGCAGTATGGTGAGGAAGATGGAACCGATTACATACCGATCGGTCTCGACCTTACGCATTTCAGAATCACAGCGCCGATAAGCGAGAGAAAGGCGCCGCGTGTGGGGATGCTTGCTCACCCGAACGAGAATAAAGGCATGAGGGACGGTATAGCGGCGTTGGAGATGGTTCGGGCCGAACTGCCCGATTTGCAAGCTGTCCTGTTCGGCACTCATCCTCGCGCCCCTGAGATACCGGAGTGGATAGAGTATGTATATCGCCCGTCTCCTGATCAGCTAGCGGAGCTTTATAACTCGTGCCAGGTTTTTCTGAACCCCAGTTGGGTTGAAGGCTGGGGATTGACCTCCGCTGAGGCTATGGCTTGTGGATGCGCGTTGGTATCAACAGCCAATGGCGGGGTGAATGAGTTTGCGGCCAACGGCAGGTCGGCGCTATTGGCTCCGGTCAAGGCCGTTGATGAGTTGGCGAGGCAGTCGCTGCGGCTGTTACGTGACGAGAAATTGCGCCACCGCATCGCGCGAAAGGGAAATGAGCAGATTCAACAATTCACCTGGGATCGCGCGGTGGATTCGCTGGAGAAACTGCTGATCGAGAAAGCTAACCGGACTTGAACAATGTCGCAGCCGCTGGTTTACGTCATCGTGCTCAACTACAACGGACATCGCTGGATCGAAGCTTGCGTTGACACATTGCTCAAGACCGATTACGAAAATTTCCGCATCGTTGTGGTGGACAATGCTTCTGTTGACGGAAGCGTCGAGCTTGTACGTTCAAGGTATCCGCAAGCGAAATTACTGGTAAACGGCCGCAACCTGGGTTTTTCTGAAGGTAACAACGCAGGTATTAGCGAAGCTCTGACGAATAACGCGGATTATGTTGTGCTGCTGAACCCGGATACTAAAGTCGAGCCTGAATGGCTTCGGGAGTTGATCGGCGTTGGAGAAGCCGAATCCGAAGTGGGAATACTGGGCGCGGTTCAACTTGAATACGATGGCGCTGAATTTAATAGCTGGACGAAGACAGCGATGCGGCAGCTTCTTGATGAGCTGGCGCGGCCTGAATTCGCGCGCGACTGGATACCGGTGGAGTGGGTTGAAGGCGCTTGTCTCGCCGCAAAACGCCGGGTCTTTGAAGACATCGGCCTGCTCGATCCGATCTATTTCGCGTTTTACGAAGAGATTGATTTTTGCCGCCGCGCGGCTGCGTCCGGCTACAAGGTCGCGCTCGTTCCTCGCAGCCGCATACGCCATTATCGCGGCGGCAGTTGGGAGGCTGATTCATCAATCAAGCGCGAGCGTGATTACCGTTGTGATCGCAGTCAGTTCATCTATGCTTCGACAGACCCGCGTATCTCGATGCCCCGTAACCTGTGGCGGTATCTCGTAACTCTGGGTACAAAATTCAAAGCGGCGTTTGGTAGCTTCAGTTTGATCCGGCTCTTTGACCTGATTCGCATGCAGGCCGATCTTGTCGCCACGTCCGGTTCCATCATTGGCAAGTGGCGCCGCGATCGCGCGCGTTTGGCGTCGGCAAAATGAATAACATCGAAGTCTCAATCGTAATCCCGACGCGCGACCGCAGCGAAGATTTAAGGCTCTGTCTGCGGGCGCTGGTTTCGCAGGATTTCCCGCCTGAAGGATATGAAGCGATTGTTTGTGACGACGGATCGGAAGAGGATATCAGCAAGGTGGTTGATGAGTTCCGACAGACTGGCTTCAACGTCCGTTTCCTCAGGCAGGAGCAGAAAGGTCCTGCAGCCGCGCGCAACCTGGGTATCCGCAACGCAAGAGGAAGCATAGTGGCGATGACCGACAGCGACACATTGCCGGACCGCCACTGGCTATTGAAACTGTATCAGGCGTTGGCGAACAATCCCGATGCGGTTGCGGTCGAAGGCAGAGTTTACGCCGCCAACGAAGGCGAATTCGATCCGCTTGGCGAAGGGCCTGCGAATAAGTCAGGCGGAGTTTTCCTGACCTGCAACTGCGCATATCGTCGCGCGGCGCTGATCGAGATCGGCGGATTCGACGAAACGTTCCCTTACCCCGCGTACGAAGACACCGAACTGGCTGCTCGCGCGCAACAGATCGGGCGCATCGTCTGGGAGCCGGAAGCGGTGGTCGTTCATCCGCAGCGGCCTCTGACTTTGAAGGCAGTCATGAAAAAGCTGCGGCATTGGGAGTATGTTCTGTTGATGGGGCGCAGGTATGGTTATTTGGCCTGGAAGCAGTATCCGGTGAGGCATCCCGGATTACGCGTGGCGTTACTTTCGGTTGTGGCGTTGCCGGTGGCGAAGTTCAAAACGGCGGCGAAGTGGATTGGGCGCAAGCCTAAGGAAGCTGTGAAACTGTTCTTTTACGGCGTGGTCGAAAGCCTGGGGGCGATGGCGCTGGTTGCGCCGATGGCGTTGTTTGGTAGGAGCCGGGAGAAGGTTGATAGGCGGAAATACTTGTGAGCGTGCGGATTTGATGAGTGAAACGCCGAATGCTAACTACCAGCCTCTGGTTTACATAATTGTTCTGAACTACCGGATGCGCGAACAGGTAATTAGCTGTGTCAGGTCGTTGTTGCAAATTAGTTATTCGAGCTTTCAAGTCGTAGTTGTTGATAACGGATCGGACGATGGCATTGAAGAATTCGCCAGGATGGAATTCCCCGATGTTACTGTAATTCAAACCGGATGTAATGCAGGTTATACAGGCGGTAATAACGCAGGTATCAGGTATGCTCTCGATAATGGCGCTGATTATGTGTTGGTTGTTAATCCTGATACAGTGGTGGTCAACCCTCAATTTGTCGAGGAGATGGTTTGTTACATGGAATCTCACTCGGAGGTCGGGATAGCTGGGCCGAGAGTTTTACTGCGGGAAAAAGGCAACGTTCAAAACACAGTTCTGTTTGCTCCGGGGTTGTGGCGCAATGCTGTGAATTGGTTCCGATACCGAATTGATCCGAAATCGCTGGAATTTTCTGGAGATGAAGTCGTTGAGGCGGAAACCCTCAACGGCGTCTGCCTGCTGATCCGCGCGGAATGTCTGCGCCAGATGGGGTTGTTTGACGAAAACATCTTTATGTACATCGAAGACGCCGAGATGGATCATCGCGCCCGCGCGAAAGGCTGGCGGGTCAGGTACCTGC
>JAJVID010000182.1:0-8385 GCA_022072205.1 Acidobacteriota bacterium | reverse complement strand
TGCCTGCTGATCCGCGCGGAATGTCTGCGCCAGATGGGGTTGTTTGACGAAAACATCTTTATGTACATCGAAGACGCCGAGATGGATCATCGCGCCCGCGCGAAAGGCTGGCGGGTCAGGTACCTGCCGATTGACAGCGTGATTCATTTGCAGAAGCAGGAGGGCTATCACATGACCGGAATGGTCAGCTTCCTGCTCAAGCGTAATTCTGTTTATTTCCTATGCAAAACCGGCAAAAGGTTCGATGCCTGGAGCTACGCGGTAATTTCGCTGCTGTTATTGATTATCAGAGGCGTTCTAACCTTTAACCTCAAAAGATTTATTGAGTATTTAAGTTTTAGCGGGAAGCTTGCGCTTGCTTACGACCGCATTTTGTTTGGTCGCCAACTGGACAGGCGTTTTGGCCCGCCTTTTGCTGAATGGTTGTGAAAATCACGATAACAAGTTTGTTGATCCTGGCTCTGCTTTCGTTTCAGACGGCGGCTCAAGCTACTTTGTCAGTCGTTGACGGCATTCGCGAAGAAGCGTTGCGCGATAACCAGAGTAACTCCGGGCGGCCATTGCCGCTTGCCGGGCATTGGAACTTGGGCCAGACACAGAACGGTTTTAGCCCAAGCTATCAGATGAAAATGATAGATCAGGGGCATTATTTACTGCCCTCGTTTCTGATGCCGAACGTCAACACCAACCCTGAAGACCCGCGCTGGATCAGTTACTACGAAGCTTCCATCAAACGCGCGGCGCAGTTGAAATTGCCGATAGCTTTGATCGGCACGCAGTGGGAGGCGATGCTTTCGGTTGATGACGAATACGTCAATCTGCCGCCGGATCAAAACCCGAATGTCGTGACCGCCGATGGGAAGGTTCGGCGCGAGGTTTCGCCGTTCGGGCCTGTGGGCGCCTGGTATGAGGCCGGGATGAAGTGGGCTTCAAGCCCGATGATGAAAAGATTGCAGGAATGGTATCGCGATCCTCCACTGCTGTTATTCATCTCGAACAATGAGCACGTGAAGCTGCAATGGATGAAGGTCGAGGATGATCAGCGGTATATCAGGTTATTCGGGCGAGGTCGTGACGATGATTTCAAACGAAAGATAGTTGGCGACGGGTGGATCGCGCGTTATCGCGCTTTGCAGGACGGCATCCGTGACGGACTTGTCAATTCGCGGTGGAAAGAGCGCGTGATGTTCATCGGTTACGACGCGTTCGGGCCAGCGCATTTCGGGCGCTGGGCTGGGTGGATGGAGTACGCGCTTTACAGCAAAGGCCGCGTCAACCCCTGGCCGCTGGCGTGGGACGGCGGGTCGCCTTCGTTTTATGTATACAACTGGGCGGCGATGACCGATTACACAGTCTTCAGTCCTCAGGTCGAGACGATGAACTGGGTTTTTATGCAGGCGGAGGCGTTGAGGTTGAATCCGCGCTTCTGGTTCGAGATGTCGGTGTGGGATGGGCACGAGCCTGCGATGGAGAACGACAAGCGCAAGACGTATGCGCAGGCCGGGCAGCGGTTCACGCCGGAGCGTTACGGCGGGATGGCGCAGTTTGGGATGTGGTTGTTACGGCCGCGCACGGTGCGCGAATTTCGCGGGTGGCAGGATACGCTGGATCAGGCCGAGCCTTATTTTCTGCCGATTGTCGAAGCGGTTGATCGAGTGCATCGCAATCCGGCGCTGCGCGAATTCTGGCGCAAAGGTTCGCTCGTTCCGAACCGCGCCGGGGCGCACCCTTACCAGACGATAATTCCGGCTGAATATCAAAATGTTGATCGCTGGTTCCTGCTCGACACTTCGCTCGATCCGAAACGTCCGTGGGAATTGGGGACTCCGCTGCCGGTTTTTGCTCTTGCGTTGTCGCTGGGCGATCCGCCGCATCGCAGGTGGTTGATTTACGCGCATTCGCCGTTGGGCGCTCGGCAAGGTGTGCAGGTCACGATCCCTGGTTATCGCTCAGTAACGATCAACGTGGCGGTCGGTGGTTCTTTTTATTTGGTTGACGAGAAAAACGGGCGCGCGCAGGCGGCGCCATGAACCGATGCGCCGAGTGCTGCTGCTCAACAACGTGCCTGCGCCTTATTTCGATCCGCTGTTTGAAAAACTCGGCGAAGAATCTGGCTGGCGTCTGACCGTGTGCTATTCATCGGATTGGAACAAAGATGTCGGATGGCGGGAGCAACTGCGGACGGAAGCCGCGTCTCACCGTACGATTATTCTTGACCGGCAGAATCCGGCGTTGAAATCGAAGCTCGGTTCTTCGTTGGCTGCGGCCGTCGCGCTGGTAAAGGTTTTGTTGAGCGAAAGGCCGGATTACCTGATTTGTTACGGCTACACGCTGGCGCCGCAAATGGTCGCGCTGTTGTGGGCGATGATCACGGCTAAGCCGTTTGCGCTGGCTGGCGATGCGAACATTTACAATGACACGGCGGCAGGGATGAAGCGATTGGCCAAAAGCGCATGGTTGCGATTGCTCGCGCGGCGCGCGGCGGCGCTGATTGCGGTCGGCTTGGCGAATCGTATGTTCTGGGAATCTTATGGCGCGGGCGCGGATAAAATCTTCGAAGCCCGTTTCGCGGTGAATAATGATTTTTTCGCAACGGAATGCGAAAAGAGAAAAGAAGACGCGGCGCGATTGAGATTGCGGTTTGGATTGACCGGCAAAACCGTCTTTCTGTTTGTCGGCAGATTGGTTCGCCGCAAAAATGTTGACCTGATCGTCGGCGCCGCGAGGGTCTTGAATGACGAAGGTATCGCGGTGGTGATCGCGGGGTCGGGTGAAGAGAAGGAATCGCTCGAAAAATTGGCGGGCGGCGATCCGCGAATAATTTTCGCCGGTAACGTTGCGCCAGACGATTTGCCGCTCTATTACGCGCTTTCGGATGCGCTCATATTGCCCGCTGCGCAAGAGCCGTGGGGTTTGGTGATCAACGAAGCGATGGCGAGCGGTCTGGCGGTCATCGCGCATCGGCATTGCGGCGCGGCGGTTGATTTGGTGGCGGCGGACAACGGCTTCGCGCTCGAAACATTTTCGGTCGAAGAATTGAGCCGCGCGATGAAGATGATCGCAAGCGACCGCGCCCGGCTCGATTCAATGCAATCGCGCTCGCTGGAGAAGATCAAAGGCTGGTCAATTGACGAGGCTGCGATTGGAATCATCCGCGCCATCGAATCGAGCGCAAGACAAGACATCAAGAGCAGGTAAAATGAAATGACGGCTCCGGCTGTACTGATTTTATTGGTTGCAAGCTTTCTGTGGTTGTTGCGGTATCGTTTCCGCGACAGCTTCCTGCGCGCTTACGGGCTGTTCTTCCTGATCCTGCTGGTTTACGCGTCGAACAAGGAGTATTACGGCATCTCGCCTGAAATGTCCGAAGGCGCGTTCAGCCCGCTCAGTCTGGTCAGATGGGGATTGCTGGTGATTTTCGCCTACGCCGCCTGGCGGATGAAAACGCCCGCGAAGTTTCACATTGATCCCGTGCTGGGCGCGGCGGTCACGTTGCTGCTCATTGACATGCTGATTTCGGCTTTGTACGCCGACAGTTTCAGCTATTCGTTTCTGCGTGGCCTGAGCTTTGCGCTGCTGGCCTTCGCATTGATGAAGGGATTGAGCGCGCATCTTTTCAGCAGCGTCAATTGTCTGAATTTCTTCCGCCTGAAATATTACGCCGCATGGATAACTATCGCGCCGATGTTCGTGATGCTGGTCAGCGGCGTCGGTTATGGCGTGACGGTCATCATGAATCAGTACGCGGGATTGTTCGGCAACCAGAATATGTTCGGAACTTTCTCGGCGCTGATCACGCCCTACGTGCTGTTTCACTGGCGCGTCGTGGCGCTGAAGCGGTGGGAGAAGCTTGCTGACGTTCTTCTGCTCGCCGCGATTTTGGGCGGCCTGTGGTATTCCAATTCGCGCAACGGGCTGAGTTCGTGCGTGATCGCGGCTGGTTCGTACTTTTTCGTGTTGAATGCGCAGAGCCGCATCAAGAGCATCGCCGCCGCGCTGTGTATCGTCATGGCGTTTTTGATCTCGCCGACATTGAAAAGCGATCTGACGCGTTTCATCCGAAAAGGCACGGACACATCGGCGCAGGTCACGAGCGTCTCGACGCAGTTCGTGGAAGAGAAACGTTACGAGATGTGGAAGGGCGTGTGGCCGATGTTCTGGAAGGAGAAGCTGACTGGATACGGTTTCGCGTCGTCGCACCTGCTGGTCTTTCCGTTCACGAAAGACGAAGAGGCGGGGCGAGCGCTCCACAACAGCTATTTGGAGATCTTCGGCGATCTGGGATTGCCCGGACTGCTTTTGTTGATGGTGATTTTGTATCGGGTGGCGGCGACAGCCGCCGCGCTCATCCTGCAACGCGGCGAGCGTCTGGAGCGCAACATCAACGCGGTTTTCATCTCGGTCTTCTTCGCCGGGTCGGCGAACGCATTCTTTGAAAGTTGGATGTTTTCAGTCGGCAATCTGACTTCGCTGATGTACTGGGCCTGCGTCGCGGGCGTGGTCGCGCGGCGGGCGTGGCGTCCGGCTGAAGCCGTTGAAAGACAACCGGCCCTGGATTTGAGGGCCAGGTATGGTTACACAAGGTAGTATCCGATGCTCCGAGTGTTGATTAACGCGCTGGCTTCGACGGCGGGAGGCGGGATCACCTATCTGCGGAATGTGCTGCCGCGACTTGAGCGTTACGATGCTCGGAATAGTTACTTCGTGCTGACGCCTGCTGAGAGCGTGAATGGATACGCGAATTATGAAAGCGGGCGTGTGATTGTCGAGCCGATTGCGACTCGCGGCGGCGCGGCTGGAAGGCTGTTGTGGGAACAGACCTGGCTTCGCGATTTCATAAAGTCTCGCGGGATTGACGTGCTGGTGTCGCTGGGCAATTTCGCTTTGCTTGGAGCGAAGATTCCGCAGATTCTCTTCAACCGCAACGATCTCTATTTTTCGCCTGAATTCGAGCGGGATTTGAAATCGCGCAAGCTGTATGGCGCGCTCGCGGGCCATCGCGTGAAATCATTGCTCGCCAGAACTTCGATCAGAAATGCGGAGATCAACGTCACGCCGACCGCCGCATTCGCCAACCGAATCCGCGCCTACGACGGTTTGTCGGAAGCAAGCTTCGAGGTCATACATTTCGGCTTCGACCCGGACATCTTCACCGCATGCGACGAGCCGTTGCCCGAATGGCAATTGGCCAGACTCAAACCGAGCGAAAGCGTCCTGCGGTTGCTTTACGTCAGCCACTACAATTACTACAGGAACTTCGAGACGCTGATTCACGCGCTGCCGATCATCAAACAGAAGATCGCCGAGAGCATGGGGAAGAAAGTTTTGCTGGCGTTGACGACGGACATCAAACGCGGCGCGGTTTATGGCGGATACGACGCGACATCGGCGTCCGATTTGATTGATGAACTCGGCCTGCGCGAAGACATTGCGATGCTCGGCGCGGTTGATTACGCCAAGCTTCATCACGTTTATCGCGTGTGCGACGCGTTCGTTTGCCCGTCGTATTCCGAGAGCTTCGGCCATCCGCTGCTGGAAGCGATGGCTTCGGGCGCGCCGGTCGTGGCGGCTGACCGCGAAGTTCATCGTGAAGTGTGCGGCGATGCGGCTCTCTATTTCGACACGTTCAACGAAAAAGACCTGGCCGGGAAGGTCGCCACGATGTTGTCGGATTACGATCTGAGAACGAAGCTTAAACGGCGCGGGCTTGAGCGTTCGAAAATGTTTTTGTGGGACGCGCACGTCAGCAAGCTGGTCAAATTGATCGAGCGTTGTTCGGCGCTCTCGCCCAACTGAGTTGATTGAACCCCGATGAGCAAGCTTCCAGTTTCCGTTATCGTCCCGGTCAAAAACGAAGAGCGCAACATCGCCGCCTGTTTGGAAAGCGTCGCGTGGGCTGACGAAATCTGGGTTGTTGATTCGCACAGCGCGGACGACACAGCCGCCATTGCGCGGCGTTACACGGACAAGATCGCGCAGTTCGATTATTCGGGCGGGTTCCCGAAGAAGAAAAACTGGGCGCTTCAGAACCTGCCGTTCAAACACGAATGGGTGTTGCTGCTCGACGCCGATGAACGAGTCACGCCTGAGTTGCGCGAAGAGATTCGCGGAATATTGAATCGGGATGATCGAGTTGATGGTTATTACGTCAATCGCAAGCTGATCTTCCTGGGCCGTTGGATCAAACATTGCGGCTGGTATCCGAGCTGGAACATGCGATTGTTCAAACACCGGCTGGGGCGTTACGAAAAGCTCGGAGCCGAAGACGTTGAGAACGCCGGCGACGTCGAAGTCCACGAACACGTCGTGCTCGAAGGCAAGGCCGAGTATTTGAAAAACGACCTGCTCCACGAGGATTTCAAAAGCATCTACCACTTCATCGAGCGTCATAACCGCTACTCGAACTGGGATGCGCGCGTTTACCACAATCTGGCGAGCGGCGTGAAGAGTTCCGGCATCCGCGCGTCGCTGTTCGGCTCGCCTCTCGAACGCAAACGTTTCATCAAGCGGCTGTGGGCGCGCGCGCCGTTCAGGCCGCTGATCCGTTTCTTCTGGATGTATTTTCTGCGGCTTGGATTTCTGGACGGCAAGCCGGGGTTGATCTTCTGCACGTTGATGAGCATGCACGAGGCTGTGATCGCTGCGAAGATTTACGAACAACGTCTGGGCGAGCGGAAATAGATTTTTATGTGCGGCATCTGCGGCATTGTCGGAAGCAATGATCGAAATGTCATCGAACGCATGACTGCGAGCCTCGTTCATCGCGGCCCGGATGACAGCGGCGTTGAAATCTTTCCTGAAAACGACCTCGCGCTCGGCCACCGTCGCCTGAGCGTCATTGATCTTTCGCCGCGCGGACGCCAGCCGATGTCGAACGGGGATGGCCGCGTGTGGATCAGCTTCAACGGCGAGGTCTACAACTACCTTGAGTTGAAAGCCTCGCTTGACCATTCGCGCCATCGCTTCGCCTCGGAGACAGACACTGAGGTCATTCTGCATCTTTACGAAGAGCGCGGAGCCGAAGCTTTCAAATCGCTCAACGGGATGTTCGCGTTTGCGCTCTACGACGCCGGACGCGGGCGGTTGTTTCTCGTCCGCGATCATCTTGGGATCAAGCCGCTCTATTACGCCGAGTCGAACGGGAAGCTCATCTTCGGTTCGGAGATCAAAGCGATCCTTGCATCCGACGCTTACCAACCGGAAATTGACTGGCAATCGGCGCACGATTTCTTCTCGTTCCTCTACATCCCCGCGCCGCAAACGATCTTTCGCGGCGTCTTCCAACTGCCGCCCGCGCATTGGCTCGAATACGACCTGCGCAATCGGCGTATCGCGCGGGTCGAAAAGTATTGGGATGTGGCGGAGTGGGGGAGCAAAAAGGAGGGCGGAGACGAGGCGGAACTGGGCGCCGAATTGCGCTCGCTGATGGCGGATGCGGTTCGCAAACAGATGGTCAGCGATGTGCCGCTCGGCGCGTTTCTTTCAGGCGGTATTGATTCAAACGTGATCGTTGGGCTGATGGCCCAGGCCGCGTCGAAGCCGGTCAAGACGTTCACGGTTCTTTTCAACGACGCCGATTTGAAATATTACGACGAGCGTGATGAAGCGCGACGCGTCGCCGAAAAGTTTTCAACCGAACATCACGAACTGCCGATTGACCTGAGCCATCCCGAAGAGATGCTCGACCTGGTTGAGTATTTCGACCAGCCGTTCGGCAACACAACTTTCTATCTGACGTACCTGCTTTCGCAGTACACGAGGCAATCGGTGACCGTCGCTCTGTCGGGCGCGGGCGGCGACGAATTGTTCGGCGGTTATCCGCGTTACCGGGCGGTGCGGGCGATGAAGCTGTTACGTTACGTTCCGCGCGTGGCGGCGAAAGCTGCGCTGGCCGCCGCTTCGCAATTGCAGGACAATTTCGCCGACCGCCGGTTGCATCGCGCCCGCGCGCTGCTGGCCGGACTGGACAGTGATCCTGCGCGGCAGTATTTGAAGTGGGTTTATTACCTGGATGAAGAGAGGAAAGCGCAATTGTTGAACGGACGCGCCAGCCTGGCTTCGCACCGCGCTCTGCAATCCCATCTCGACCACATCCCGGAAAACTGGAGTGACGGCAATCGGTTCTCTTATCTAGATGTCGAAACGTTTCTGCCAGACAACCTGCTCGAGTATTCCGACAAGACGAGCATGGCCTGGGCGCTTGAATTGCGCGTGCCTTATCTCGACCCGCGCGTCGTCGAACTGGCCTTCGGCATCCCGTTCGATCTGAAGCTGAATCGGGCGGGAAGCAAGGTGATTCTGCGTCGCGCATTCGCCGATCTGATCCCGGCGGAAAATTTGCGAGCGCCGAAGAAAGGTTTCAACGTGCCGCTCGGCAATTGGATG
>JAJVID010000009.1:22219-41334 GCA_022072205.1 Acidobacteriota bacterium | reverse complement strand
TCACGGGCTTCTTTCGCCTCGCTTTCGGTTTGCGCCAGCAGCAGGTGTGAATAGAGCGGGTTGGCGTTGTTCAACACGCCGTGCGTGGCCAGATGCAAAATCCTGTGCTGCGCGGCTTCGGCTTTGGCGCGCTCTTCGCGGGCTTCGGCGCCGACATAGACTTTGCTTTGACGCGAGCCGTAGATTTGGGCGAGTTTCCTGACCTGTTCTTCCGCGTCAGGGAGCGGCTCGAACTTTTCATCCAGCAGTGTGATCTTGGCGCGGTTGATCGTGGCCTGGCCCAACGCGGGATTGCCAAAGGCGAGCAACGTCGCCGGTTGTGTTGATCGTTTGTTGCTCGCCCTGGTCATTTCGCGCAGCGCAGTCAGCGAAGGAGCGTAAGAGACGGCGTGCATTTCGATCAGGTAGCGACCGGGCGCGGGTTGCAAAGTTTGAAAAGGCAATTCCCAAAGCGGGCCATCGGGGATGATGACGAGCGCCGTCTTGCCGCGCAATTGGGCGGCGGCGGGTTTGAGCAGCAGGTCGTAAAGTTCACGCGCCGCCGCGTTGAAGTCGGGATTGCGTTTGGCCAACTGTTGGCGGAAGGCTTCGGCGCGCGCTCTCAAATCTTTGGCCGTGACAGTCAGCGGGTGAACCTGAAGCCCGCCGTCTTTGGTCAGCGCGAAGAGAAAAACCTTTTCTTCCGTGACGACATATTCGAGCAACGCGGTTGCGGCATTCGGCAAAAGCCGGACGGCTTCCGCCGCATTGACGGGTTTCGCTTCGCCGCGCTGAGCCTTCAATTCGGGATGCGCTACGTAGAGCGCCGTCTGGAACGCTTCGAAATCGAGCCGCGCCCGCTCGACTTTGGTCTGCAATTCGGCGACGCGCGCCGCGTCGGGTTTGGCGGCGAGTCGCGCGCGCGCGAGTTGAGCGTTGATTTCGGTGAGCGCGTCCATCAGTTTGCGTTCCTGGTCTCGCTCGGCGGTGGTCATCACTTTGTTGATGCGCGGGCCGCCGCTGGTCAATACGTCCAGCAAGGCGCGCGCTTTGACTCGCTCGGTGTAGGCGAAGGCCTCGGCAAACTGTCGCTGCTCGACGTGAAGTTGTATGAGCAGGTGATACGGGGACAACGCGATTTCAAAGAACTGTTGCCGGTCGGTCGCGGCGCCCGCGGCCTGGCCGCGCATCGTTTCAATGGCGGCTACGGCCTCTTCGAGCGCCTGCCGCGACTGGGCCGGTTGGCCGAGTTTGTAATGTACCGCGCCAGCGATGGCCCTTGCCGAACAGAAAAGATAGTGGTTGCCCAATTCCTTGCCGATAGCGGCTGCGAGAGCGCTGGCTTGAAGCGCCGGCTCGTGTTGACCCAGTTTACTGAAAACCATGCTGAGATTGAGATGGACGGTTCCGGCTCCCATCCTGTCGCCCAGCGCCTCATACAAAGCCAGGGAGCGTTGGAGAGGCGGCAGCGCCAGATCAGTTTGGCCTTGCAGATGATAAGTGACACCGGCATTGTTGATGGCGTGGGCGATTTGTGAGCGGGCGTTTAGCGCTTCGAGCGCCGCCAGACCTTTTTGGTAATGCTCATGCGCTCGCGCGTAGTCTCTCTGTTCACGATACACGCTGCCCATTCCCAGCAGGATGTTCGCGATACTGAGTTTGTTACCGGCGGCTTCTCTAATGGCCAGCGCTTTTTGGAAATGGTCCAACGCCAGCCGGTAATTGCCTTGCGCCTGGTGAACGAGGCCGACGCTAAATAAGCCGTCCGCGACGCGCGTCTGATCGCCAAGCGACTGGCCGATCCGCAGGCTTCGTTGATAAGACTCCATCGCCGCTGCCCAATCGCCCGACATCCGTTGCATATTGCCGAGACCGATCAACGACGCGGCGACGCCTGCTTGATCGCCCACCTGCTCTTTGATCTCCAGGCTGCGCCGGAAGTAGTCAGCCGCCCGGTCATAGTTACTGACGCTGTTGTAATTCAACGCGATGTTGTTCAGCAGACGGGCGTAAGACTGTTTATCGCCCAGTTCCGCAAACATATCCGCCGCCTTCTGAAACTGCTCTGATGATGCGCGCATTTCTCCCTGCTGGGCGAAGACGACGCCGATGCTATTGATTGCGGAGGCCTGGCCCCAGCGGTCATTGCGTTGTTCAGCCCATCGCTGCATGAACCGCATCATCGCGAGCGCCTGCGCCCACTGGCCTTGTGCGCGGAGCCGCTCCGTCGCCCGCCCCATTGCATGCGTCAATTCGTCATTGATCAGTTCCGGTTCAGCTTCGGCGAGCGCGCGCTGACGCTCTTCATCGGTTTTCAGCGCCGCCAGCGCCGCCGCCAGATCATCCCAGGCCGATGCGAAACGCCACACGCGCCATAAATTTTCTTCCTTGACGCACTCCATCACCCGCAACGATTTGCCGAACCCGGCGGCGGGCCGCCTGGTTTTAGTCTCGACGGCGCTCATCTCGACGGCCAGCAACAATCTGGCCCGTTCGCCAACGCGCTCGGCGCGCCGCACCTTCAGGCGCTGCACGGCCATCTGTTCGTAGTTATCGAACTGTTGCCGCATGCGGGCGCGCGCCGCCTCACGTTCCGGCGATTGACGGCTCCACAGGCCGATGAAGCGGGACATGTCTTCCTGCGTGTAAGCGGCGTAGAAATCTTCGGCCAGTTTTTGCAGCGCCGAGTGGTCATCGGCGCTAAGCGGCGCACTTCGACCTTGTTCCTGCGCCAAACCGAAGACGCATAGAAAACCTGCCCAAATGACGCTGAAGATGACGCGGCGTAAACGGCGAATCGCGTGTTCCATCCGGCGACCTCCTGAGGGGTGAATGGCTAACTGGGAATTGCTGTAGGTAATGCGGCGGCATTCTACACCTCAGCCCGAACTCGGCAAATATTTTTTCACCCCGATGGCAATTTACCCGGCGTTTTTCCATCGTCCGTGGATGTCAGTCACGAATAGAGGCTGAGCCGTTTGGCGTTGGCAGTGGCGCCCTCAAAGCTCCGCTCCGCGTCAGAGCGGCCAGTGGATGGCATAACAGTCATTGAGGACCGGGAGATTCCAAGAAGCACAGAAATCGTCCTCAGCCCCAGGGCCTCTCAACTTAAAACGCGCAACCAGCTATCAACCGGCGCGGCAGGCTTAGCGCCGAAGTTCTATCAACCATATGTCAACAGGAGAATCGTTATGAAACGCACACTCGCCTGGATCATCAACTCTGTATTTTGCGCCAGCCTGCTTGTCTTGTGCTGGGGCGAAACCAACTCCAAGTCAGCCATCGCGCAGGAGCCTGCTTCCGCCTTCGCCGGCGCGCCCAGATGCAACAACGGCGTGGCCAGCGGGACCTATGGCTACCGCATGAGCGGCCAGATAGTCGGTGTCGGGCCGATTCTGGTCAACGGCATTTTCACCCACAACCCGGACGGCACGATGAGCGGCAATGTTCACCTGACAATCGCCGGCCAGCAGATTCCCAACGCCAATTGGAGTGACGGAAAGTTCAAAACCAACAACGACTGCACCGGCTCTGGCGAGTTCTTCGTGGCGGCGCTGAACCAGAAGATCACCTACAACTTTATCGCCACCGACGGCGGAAGGCAGATTGACCTGCTCAACACCAACGCGGGGAACGCCTTTCACGGCGTGGGCCGCCGCATCAGCAGGCGGGGAGGCTTGCCGCCGAACTGCACCAACGGCACGATCCTGGGCAGCTACGGCTACCGGCTCGACGGCAGCCTGCCCGGAGCGCCTGTTTTTGTGGGAGCCGGGCTGGTGACTCATGCGCTGGACGCGAGCCTGGGCGGAGTCATCACGGGCGCGGACACGAACGGCTTTAACGGTCAATTCGTTCCGCGCACCCTCCAGGGGACTTACAAGCTGAACAACGACTGCACGGGCGTGGGCCGCTACACCGATTCGCTCAATAACACAATCAACTACACCTTCGTCGCGGTGGACGGGGGGGAGGAGCTTTATTTCCAGGCCACAGACCCCGGCGCGATCGTCAGCGGCGTGGGCAGGCGGGTGCAGTGAGGCAAGGCCGTGACCACACCGCGCAACACTTAAGGAAGAAACTCGATAATATAAGGAGAACCGAAATGTTTTACATCACCAGCATTCGCTTTCACATTATCACCAGAAATTGGGGGGGAGCCGGCACCGATTCGCAAGTTGCCGTCACGATCCTCAGGGACAATCAGAACGTGCAGAGTTGGAGCTTAGAGCCTGGGAGGACGACTCGGCTCGACAGGGGAGAGGATCGTCATTACACCTGCAATTTCAATCGCGTTTATCTGGAGCCGTCGAGCGGCGGATTAGGCTCGTCAAGCGGAAGCGAGCGGCCACGGCCGAATGGTGTCGAACTCCGCCAGGGCATCAATGGCCACCTCGCGTGCCGACTGACTATTTTGGGCGATGATACGTGGATCACGGACCGGATCATCGCATATGTGAAGTACGCACACCGCGAGCACGTATCCGGCACAATTGATGAGTTTCGCTGGGTGACGGATCGGCATTGGTCTCGCATCGGCGTTTTTGAGGATGACATTCATATGAGCACAGATGCAGACGATGGACATGTTCATAACCCCGTGACGTTGATTTTCTAGTGGTCGTCACTGCTCGCCATGGGTTCAGGCGTATGACGTTTTACCGCAGCCTTAGCCTCGGCGATGTGTGCTTGTCATTTAAAACTTGCGCGTCATTTATGGCGCGTCAGTCTGAGCGGCTCGCGGCCACTTAGCACGATGCTAAGCGAGGCTAGAGCTTATTTTGAACCAAGCTGGGAGAACCGGCTTAGCTGATAAACACGGAGGAAAAGCCATGGGTAGAAAGGCAATAGTTTCAGGGCACATGTTTATTCTGGATCACGAAACTTGGCCCGCTGATGATGAAACCAACTTAGTCCGCTTCTCGAGAGAGGCGGAGGTAGATGCTGACGGCCAACCGGAAGAACTTATTACCGCCGTCGGTAGGGCTGGCGGCGAGGTGAAAATCGAATTACACATGAACGCTGTCCTGCTTACTGCGGGAAAGCTGCGGATCAGAGGAGTAGCGAAGTTGTTCGAGGGTACGAGTGATAACAGCACCGACCTCGATGGCGAGCATAGCTTTGACTTCCAGGTGCGCAAGAATAAACGAAGAACCGTGAACTTCCGCGTCCACAACGACGATGAGGGCGGCGACTACGCCGACATCTCGTTCACCGTTGGCAACCGGCCTTTGAGGTGATTTGGAGCGTGCTTCGAATCAGTGTACGGCGCCGACGCGTCCGCTACACTGATTCGCGCAACAACACAATCAACTACACCTTCGTCGCGGTGGATGGGGGCGAGGAGCTTTATTTCCAGGCCACAGACCCCGGCGCGATCATCAGCGGCGTGGGCAGCCGGGTGCAGTAGAACATAGGGACGCAGGCATTCTTGCCGATTAAGCCATGCCCAGCGAACGCTACTCGAAGCTTTGCAGGCAAGGATGCCTTCAGCCCGCAGGAGCGGCGGTATTACGTTGGTTTCAACCCTCAGACCAAAAACAAGGAGACTCTATGCAACGTTCTGGCTTTCATACACACGTTCGCCTGGCATTTGCGCTGACTGCGCTGGCCGGCTTGGTTATTTGGCTCGGTTATTCGTGGAGCGGATCGGTCAAGGCTCGTGGAGCAAAGGCCGGGGAGGCGCGCCAGTCGCTGAGGGATGCGTCCCAGCCGAGCAAGTCGCTCAATCTGTCTTCCATCACTGACCGCGCTTTTGGCGCTGGACTGGGCGCCAGCGCCGACCTCAACGCCACTGCAGTTGCGCCGATGACAACAATCACGGTGACTACCACGGCGAATGCCATCGCGGCGGACGGCCAATGCTCGCTGCGCGAGGCGATCATCAACGCCAACAACGATGCGGCCACCCACGCCGACTGCGCGGCGGGGAGCGGCGCGGATACGATTTTGCTGGCGGCGGGCGCGACCTATACGCTCGACGCGCGTGACAACACCGAGTACGGCTTCAACGGCCTGCCAGCGATCACAAGCCAGATAACGATCGATGGCTCCGGCGCTACGATCACGCGCGGCGTCTCAGCGCAGGCCTTTCGGCTGTTTTATGTCGCCAGCAACGGCGATCTGACATTGCAAAATCTGACCTTGAGCAACGGCCTTGCGAAGGGCGGTGACGGCGGCGCTGCCCTCAGCGGCGGCGGGGGCGGCGGCGCGGGACTGGGCGGCGCTGTTTTCAACAAAGGCGCGCTGGCGCTCGTCAACAGCGTTATTAGCGGAAGTACGGCGCAGGGCGGCAACGGCGGTGCTGGGAATGGAGATTATGGCAATGCCACTGGCGGCGGCGGTGGCGGCGGGATTGGCGGCAGAGGCGGCGCGGGTACAATCTACTATGGCGGCGGCGGCGGCGGCGGCTTTGGCGGGAACGGGGCGAGTCCAACGAATAATTGCACTGGTCATGGCGGCGGCGGTGGTGGTGGCACGGTTGGCAACGGCAGTTCTACCTGCAGCACCACCGGCGGCGCAGGCGGATTAGCCAATGGCGGCGCAGGGGGGAATTTTGGCTTTCCGGGGACTGCCGGTGGGTATGGCGGCGGCGGCGGCGGCGCGGGCGGCGCACAATCTTCGGGTTCAATCCCCACTGGCGGCGCAGGCGGGATTGGCGGCGGTGGCGGCGGCGGCGGGTTTGATGGGACCATTAGTGAACCGCACGGTAACGGCGGAGCCGGAGGGTTCGGCGGAGCCGGCGGTGGCGGCGGACAGTCATCAGGAGGGAGTTTTGGAGGTAATGGCGGAGCCGGAGGATTTGCAGGAGGTGGAGGCGGAGGCGGGCAAGGCGGAACCACACCCACCACCCACGCGCCTGGAGCCGGTGGACAGGGCGGTTTTGGCGCTGGTAACGGGGCAACCGCAGGCAGGAATTATGGCAGCGGCGGAGGTGGAGGTGGTGGCCTCGGCGGCGCGATCTTTAATGATCAGGGGGGCGTCATCACTCTTACTGGCTGTACGCTCTCAGGCAACACAGCGCAGGGCGGAGGCGGTGGCAACGGCAGCAATGGGAACATCAATAATTTGCCGAACTTCCCCGGCAGTATAGGGGGAAACGGGGGCAGCGGATACGGCGGCGCCATCTTCAACCGCAATGGTTCCGTCACCTTCACCGACTGCACACTCTCAGGCAACCTTGTAACGGCAGGCGCCGGAGGAGTCGGCCGGGTCGGCAACGGCGCCGTTGGGAATCAGAATGGTTGCGCCATTTATAATCTACAACAAAGCGGTGGCGCCGCGATCGTCACGCTCATCAACACGACTCCGGATACCGGGACGGGCTGTGATTCCCTCTACAACAATGGAGGCACAATCAATACTCCGCCTCCCTGTCAGACAATCACGCTCAACCCGCCGTCATTGCCAGCAGGCCGGGTCAATGCAATCTACGGCCAGACGATCATGGCTAGCGGAGGCGCGTCGCCCTACAACTTCGCCGTCATGGGTGGCAGTCTGCCCGGCGGCCTCTCGCTTGCGCCAACTGGCGCGCTTTCGGGCACCCCGAACGCAAGCGGCGCGTTCAGCTTCACCGTTACGGCGACGGATGCGAACGGCTGCACAGGCTCCCTTGGCTACAACCTGACGATCAACGCGAACAGCGCGCCAGACGCGGTTAACGATGTCGCGACAACGACCGAAGACACCGCAGTCATCATCTCTGCGCTCGACAACGATACTGATGTTGACGGGGATACGCTTACAGTGACCGGCATTACGCAGCCCGCCAACGGCTCGGCCACGCTTAACGCCAACGGCACGGTGACCTACACTCCGAGCGCTAATTTCAATAGCTCCGATTCGTTCGGCTATGTGGTCAGCGACGGCAACGGCGGGAGCAGTAGCGCGACGGTGACGGTCACAGTCGCGGCGGTCAACGACGCGCCGTCGTTCACGAAGGGCGCAAATCAAAATGTTCTTGAAGATGCTGGCGCACAGACGGTCAGCAACTGGGCGGCCAACATCAGCGCAGGCGCGGCCAATGAAGCAGGTCAGACCGTCAACTTCGTGGTGACCGGCAACACCAATCCAGCGCTGTTCACTTCAGGCCCGGCCATTAGCGCCAGCGGCGCGCTGAGCTTCACTCCCGCGCCGAACGCCAATGGCGGCGCGAGCATCACCATCGAACTCAGGGACAACGGCGGGACGGCTAACGGCGGTGTTGACACTTCCGCTGCGCAGACCTTCGACATCAATGTGACGGCGGTCAACGATGCCCCCTCATTCACGAGGGGCGCGGATCAGACCGCGCTCGAAGACGCGGGCGCGCAGACGGGCGCCGGCTGGGCGATCAGCATCAGTCCCGGCCCGGCTGACGAGGTGGGCCAGACGGTCAGCTTCCTGGTCACGAACGACAACAACGCGCTCTTCGCCTCGCAGCCAGCAGTCTCGGCTAACGGCGCGTTGACTTACACACCCGCGCCGAACGCCTTCGGCAGCGCCACCGTGACCGTTACGGCCCAGGATAACGGCGGGACCGCCAATGGGGGCATTGACACGTCGGCCCCGCAGACTTTCGTAATCAACATTACCCCGGTCAACGACGCGCCGTCGTTCACGAAGGGCGCAGACCAAAGTGCGCTCGAAGATGCGGGAGCGCAAACGATCAGCGGCTGGGCAACGAACATCAGCCCCGGCCCGGCGGATGAAAGCAGCCAGACCGTCAGCTTCCTGGTGAGCGCTGACAACAGCGACCTCTTCGCTGCGCAACCCGCGATCTCAGCTAATGGCGCGCTGACTTTTACGCCTGCGGCGAATGCCAACGGCAGCGCGACGGTCACGGTCGCACTCAAGGACAACGGCGGCCTGGCCAATGGCGGAGTGGACACGTCTGCGCCGCAGAACTTTGTGATCAACGTCACGGCAGTCAACGACCCGCCGGCGGCGGTCAACGACAGCTACAGCACGAACGAAGACACGATGCTCAACATTGCGGCTCCGGGCGCGCTCTCAAATGACACCGATGTGGAGGGCAATCCGCTCACGGCCATCATAATGACCGGCCCGGCGAACGGCGCGCTTACGCTCAATGCGAACGGCTCGTTCATCTACGCGCCGAACGCCAACTTCAACGGCGGCGACTCATTCACTTACCGCGCGAATGATGGCGCGGCCAATTCCAACACCGTGACTGTGACCATCACCATCGCGGCGGTCAATGACGCGCCCGACGCGGTCAACGACTCCGCGACGACAGATGAAGGCGCGCCGATCACCATCAGCGCGCTCAGCAACGATACTGACGTGGACGGCGACACGCTCTCGGTGACGAACGTGACTCAGCCGGCGAACGGGACGGCGGCGATCAACGGCAATGGAACCATCACCTATACGCCGAACGCCAACTTCAGCGGAGCCAATTCGTTCACTTACACGATCAGCGACGGCGCGGGCGGCGCTGACACGGCGACGGTCAATGTCCTGGTCGTTGCGGTTAACGGAAATCCGGTCGCGAGGCCGGATGCTGCGGTGACACCGGAAAACACCCCGGTGGACATCAGCGTCCTGGCCAATGACACTGACCCGGATGGTGATGCGCTCACAGTCATCAGTGTCACCCAGGGCGCGTACGGCTCGGTTGCGATCAATCCCAACGGGACAGTGAAGTACACGCCCAACCCGAATACCTACGGGACTGATTCCTTCACCTACACCGTCAGCGACGGCCAGGGCGGAACGGCCACTGGTGCGGTGACCACAGGTTGGAGCAATGCGGGCAGCCTCAATGCGGCGCGCATGAATCATACGGTGACGCGCCTGTCGAACGGGCAGGTCTTAGCCTCGGGCGGCCTGAGCCCAGGCGGCGTGACCGCGAGCGCGGAGTTGTATAACCCTGCAAACGACTCCTGGCAAACGACCGGCAGCCTGAATAACCGGCGCTCACAGCACACCGCGACGTTGCTCTCCAACGGCAAGACGCTGGTTGCGGGCGGCTTGAATAGTTTTTACATCAGTAACGCGGAACTGTATGACCCGGTGAGCGGGACCTGGAGTTTCACCGGCAGCCTCGCGACTGCGCGCCACTCCCACACCGCCACGCGGCTGTCCGACGGGCGGATTTTGGTGGCTGGCGGCGTGATTCCAGGGGATACGGCTACCACGAGCGCTGAAATCTACAATCCGGCAACCGGACAATGGAGCGTTACGGGCAGCCTGCTGACCGCGCGCGAACTCCACACCGCGACGCTGCTCTCCAACGGCAAAGTGCTTGTCGCGGGAGGCGACACCGGATCCGCTTTCAGTAACAACGCCCTTGCCAGCGCCGAAATTTATGACCCCGCGACCGGACAGTGGAGCGCAACGGGTAACCTCAACTTCGCCCGCAGGCGGCACACCGCGACGCTGCTCAGTAACGGCAAAGTGATTATCGCGGGGGGCGAGGGGACAAGCGGGGCGCCGCTCTCTGAAGCTGAAATCTTCGACACGATGGGTAACGGCGGCGCGGGTGTGTTCACCCAGATCAATAACATCAACCACGCGCGGAGCAAGCACACCGCAATCCTGATGAATGATGGGCAGGCGCTGATTATGGGCGGCGAAGGAGCCAGTTTCCAGACGCTTGCCTCCGCCGAGCTTTACAACCCGCACACCGGGCAGTGGAGTAACACTGACGGCCTGAGCGTTTCCCGCAGGCATCACGCGGCGGCGCTGCTCTCGAACGGACAGGTGCTGGCGGTTGGAGGTGAAAACTCGGGGGCGAGCGCGGTAATTCTTGCCAGTTCGGAGTTGTTCAGCACGCTCAGCATCACTCCGGTCAACGATCCGCCGGACGCCGTGAACGATGCGGCCACGACGGCGGAAGATACGGCGGTGGACATCAGCGTGCTGGCCAATGACACCGACCCGGACGGCAATACGCTCGCCGTCAGCATCGTCACGCAGGGCGCGAACGGCGACGTCGAGATCAACCCCAACGGGACGGTCAAGTACACGCCGAACGCCAACTTCAACGGGACGGATTCGTTCAGCTACACCGTTAGTGACGGCAATGGCGGCACGGACACGGCCACCGTCATCGTCACCGTCACTGCGGTGAATGACGCGCCCGTTGCCCGCGACGACAGCTATAGCGTCAATGAGGACACGGCTTTGACGGTGGCAGCCCCAGGCGCGCTCGGCAATGATACGGACGCTGACGGCGACACGTTGACTGCCTCCCTCGTCAGCGGCCCGACGAAAGGCACACTCACGCTCAACAGCAACGGATCATTCACCTACACGCCGAGCGCCAACGCCAACGGCGCGGACAACTTCACATACCGCGCTAGCGACGGCGCCGCTAATTCCAACACGGCGACGGTCACGATCACTGTCATTGCTGTCAATGACGCTCCGGTCGCCAATAACGACAGCTATAGGACACGGAAGAACACCGCGCTCACTTTGTCTGCGCCAGGCGTGCTCGGCAATGACACAGACGAGGAAGGCGACGCGCTCACGGCGGCGATAGTCGCCGGGCCATCCAATGGCGCGGTGACGGTCAACGCCAACGGCTCGTTCACCTACACGCCGAGAAATGGGTTCAGCGGCGGCGACAGCTTCACCTACTGGGCCAATGACGGAGCGCTGAACTCCAACACCGCGACCGTGGCGATCACGGTCAGTAACCAGGAGGACAAGAAGGCGCCGGTGACGACGGCCACTACTTCGGGCGACACGCGCCCGTGCGGTCCAGACACGTGCTTTAAGCTGAGCGGCGCCGTCAAGCTGACCGCCGATGAACCGGCAACTACGCAGTATCGGGTCAACGGCGGAGCGTGGCAGGTCTACAGCGGCCCGTTCCAGGTGACGAGTGAGGCTAACAACCTGATCGAGTACTTTTCGACGGACACGGCGGGGAACGTCGAGAGGATCAAGTCGCTCGCTGTCAAGGTGACTTATCTGGGGAGCGGCGTCCTCGACAATTTCAACCGCGCCGACGGTCCGCTCGGCCCGTCGTGGACGGCGAACCCCTTCTTCAACATTGATAAAAATCGCGTTGAAGTTGATACCACAGGCGCGGCTTACTGGCTAAGCGGCGCTCCATTCGGCGCAAGCCAGGAGGTCTACCTCCTGATTGACCCGGCCAAGGGGGGGAACTATGCGCTTCACCTCAAAGTACAGGGCGCCAACCCAAGTTACCTCAATGGAGCGATCCGAGCGAATTATGTCGAGTCTGGCTCCTATGTGTCCATTGGGACTTACAGGCCCGGTGGGCTGCGCTGGAACATTTACGGTAATTTGCTCCAGGGGGTAACTTTCCGGAAGGGCGACGAATTCGGGGTGCGGGCGCTCAGCAGCGGGGAGGTGAAGGTTTACCGTAACGGCCTTCCCATTGGCACGATCACGCTCACTGCCGCTGACCAGGCGTTCTTCAACAACCTCAGCGGACGAATCGGCGTTAGTTTCTCAGCGTCCAGAAAATCCTATTTCGATGACTTCGGCGGCGGGACGATTACGCCGTAACCAACAGATGTCATTCACAAATAATTCTGCGCAAGCAAAAGGCCAGTCATCAACCGATGACTGGCCTTGATTTATTTAAGCCGAACCGCGTCTTTACGGCCTGCCGCTCTCCAAAAACGCCTTCAGCTTACGCGAGCGCGAAGGATGGCGTAGTTTGCGCAGCGCCTTCGCCTCGATTTGCCGGATGCGTTCGCGCGTGACTGCGAAATGCTGGCCGACTTCTTCGAGCGTGTGCTCGCTGCCGTTCGGGCCGAGGCCGAAGCGCATCTTGATGACTTTCTCCTCGCGCGGCGTCAGCGTCTTCAACACTTCTTCCGTGATTTCGCGGAGGTTGATGTTGATGACGGCTTCCGACGGGTTCTGGATCGTCTTGTCCTCGATGAAATCGCCGAGGTGCGAATCTTCCTCTTCGCCGATTGGCGTTTCGAGCGAGATCGGCTCCTGGGCGATCTTCAGGACTTTGCGAACCTTTGACGCCGGGATGTCCATCTTCTTGGCAATCTCTTCCGAGGTCGGTTCGCGTCCGAGTTCCTGAACCAGCGCGCGCGAGGTGCGGATCAGCTTGTTGATCGTTTCGATCATGTGCACCGGGATGCGGATCGTCCGGGCCTGATCGGCTATTGCTCGCGTGATCGCCTGCCGGATCCACCACGTCGCGTAGGTCGAGAACTTGTAACCTCGCCGGTACTCGAACTTATCAACGGCCTTCATCAAACCGATGTTGCCTTCCTGGATCAGATCGAGGAATTGCAAACCGCGGTTGGTGTACTTCTTGGCGATTGAGACGACAAGGCGCAGGTTGGCTTCGACCAGTTCCTTCTTGGCCTGCTGCGCTTCGGCGTCACCCATCATGACGGTTTGCACGGCGCGTTTGATCTCGATCGCAGACTGCTTGTGCTGCTCTTCGAGCTGAGTCAGATGGCGCTTGGCGGCGCGCAGCTTCTTCTCGGTCTCCTTGATCTCCTCGGCGTTGCGCTTACGCTCCAGCGACCTTGAGAGCTTGTCTATATCTTTTTCGGTCGAGATGACGTCGGCTCTGGCCTGCTTCATCGAATAGACAAGGCGATCCTGAATCTTCGGCGTGAAGTCGAGCAGGCGGACAAGCTGTGAAAGCTCGACGCGCTGGCGCGCGAGTTTACGCCGCATCCGGGCCAGCTTCGGCGAACGCTTCGGCTCGGCCAGGAATTTTTCGTAATTCGCGTTGGTCTTCTTGAACGCCTTGCCGATCTCGGCGATGGTTTCGAGGGTGTAGTTGTGGTACTCCTCGATCTTCTCCTCCGTGATGCCTTCCTGTTCGTTGAAAGTCACGACCTCACGGATTGAAAGCTCGCCGTTCATCAATTCGTCGCCGATCCTGAGCAGTTCGGCGATGGCCACCGGAGAACGCGAGATCGCCTTCTGCATCCTGATCTTGCCGCGTTCGATGCGTTTTGCGATGGCTACTTCGCCTTCGCGCGTCAACAGCGGCACGACGCCCATTTCGCGCAGGTAGAGACGGACGGGATCGTTCGTCTTGTCCAACGCGCCCGGAGAGAGGTCAAGTTCAATCTCTTCTTCCTGCGCCTCCTCGAACTTCTTGTCGCCCGCGCCGACTGTGGCGGCGGTTTCCAGAAACTTCTCTTCCGAATCGCTGATCGTTACGCCTTCACCGCTCAGTATGGCGAAAACGTCTTCGATGTCGTCAGGAGAGACCAACCCCTCCGGCAACTCCTGGTTGATGTCGTCGTAGGTCAAGAAGGCTTTCTCCTTGCCCATATCCAGAAGTTTCTGAACATCGTCTGTGTATTTCTCGTCCAATTTAATCACCCCTTTCACTGTGACTGTTTAGAAATGCCTGTCACAGCGTAAGAAATTTCACTCCTTTGATTTACTTCGCTCTACTTACTTCACTCTACGTTTGTGGGGCGGGCGAAAGTTTTGGCGTAATATCAACTTTATGATTACTAACGGCTTTACTGATTATTATTGGCCGTTCCACTTCGCCAGCGCCTGCTCCTGTTTAGCCAACTCAAACTTGAGCATCGTCAGTTCGCCCAGCCGGGCCGCATCGTTATTGCGTTGGGCCAGGTTGATTTCAACCTGCAACGCCGCCTGTTTTTCAGCCAATTTGACGCAACGCAGGGAATGGAGGCTCTCGGCGGCTTCGCGCTCAGCGCGTTCCGGGGAACTGCTGTTCACCAGGCTGGGTGGGCCAGGATCGGAGATACCCATCATCAGGCCCGGCAGCAAGTCGCGCGCCAAATCTTCATCCTCCAGCGCCTGGCTCAAATTCGGATAGCTCATTTCGACGCTTTGACGCTCGAACTCAAAGATCAGACGGAAAAGCTGGGCCGTCCTAAGCCCTTCGTAATCCTCTTCCGTCATCTGAACCATCATCTGCCGCCGAACAGCGGCCTGGTTCATTAAAATTTCAAGCAATTTTCGCTCCGCAGGCTTGACAACCAGAGTCGCTTTGACGGCTCTTTCGCTGACCCGTTCCAAACGGGTTTCGACGGCTTTCTTGAACTCTTCCCGGATCAGGCGACTGTCAATTTTCAGACGGTCGGCGATGCGCTCGAAATGCTCAGCCCGCTCAATGCGATCCTTGACCAAACGCAGATACGGCAAAATAGCGTTGATCGTTTCGACTTTGCCGGTCGGACGTGTCTGGTCGTTGGAACTGATCGCCTGGTCAACGATGTAATCCAGAAAAGGTTGCGAGCCTTTCAGCAGCTTCAGATAGCCCTCCGAACCGCTGGCTCTGATGTACTCGTCAGGATCCAAGTTGTCCGGCAGGGTCAGCACGTTGACCTTGAACGCCTCGGTTAAAAGTAACTCTAGACTACGCTTAGTGGCCGCGACGCCCGCCGAGTCGGGGTCGAAGTTGACCACGATCCGCCGCGCGTAACGCCCCAACAGCCGCACCTGATTTTCGGTCAGCGCCGTACCCAGGCTGGCGACAATGTTTCTGATCCCGGCCTGAAACGGAATAAGAAAGTCCAGGTAGCCTTCGACCAGAATGGCGTAACCGCGTTGCCGGATGGCGTCCCGCGCGTGGCTCAGGCCGAACAGGTGCATCCCTTTGGTGTAGAGCGCGGTCTCAGGCGAATTCAGGTATTTCGGCTCACCATCGCCCAGAATGCGTCCACCAAAAGCGACAACCCGCCCCTGAGTGTCGCCGATTGGGAACATCAGGCGGCTGCGAAAACGGTCGTAAAATCCGCCTGTTTCTCTCAGCGACACCAGACCGCTGCGCTCGATCTGTGTCCTGGACGCGCCGCGCGAACGCAGGTAATTGCCCATCGCGTCGTAACTGTTCGGCGCATAGCCCAGGCGGAAAGCTTTCCGCGTCTCCTCACTCACGCCGCGCTTGGCCAAATAATCGAGCGCGCGCCGTCCTTCGGGGGTCTCAATCAGATTTTGCTCAAAGAACTCGGTTGCCCACTGGTTGAATTGAATCAACTCGGCGCGGTGCTTCTCTCGCTCCTCGTAATCGCGCGCGTTGTCGGTTTCGACCGGAACCGTGACGCCAGTCTTGTCGGCGACCACGCGAACCGCTTCGGGGAATGAACAGCCTTCGATTTCCATAATGAAATCGAAGACGCTGCCACCTTTGCCGCAACCGAAGCATTTAAAAAGCTGTTTGCCCGGGCTGACGTAAAAACTCGGCGTCTTTTCGTTGTGAAAAGGGCAGCACGCGGCGTAATCGCGCCCCTTCTTCTTCAGCGACACATAGTCGGAGACTATCCGCACGATGTCGGCCTGATTGCGTAATTCGTCACTGAAACCGCGCGGGATTCGCATTTCGGCGCCTCAAACAATTGATCGCGCTACGCCGCCACGTAACCAATCGGGAAAGACGGCAGGTCTGTTTCGAGCACCAGTCTGAATGTCCGTTTGGCGCGCAACATCGCCAGCACGTCGCTGAAACTGCTGATGCGGAAGACGAGGATGATCAGATCGTCCTCGATCCGGTTCTTGCGACTGGCCGGAACCGCATCATAAAAATCTATCCTGCCGATATGTTTATCCTGCAAGTAACACGTGATGGTGGCTCCTGGCTGGCCGGCGCCGAATGATTCATAGGTGACCTTATAGCTGTCAAATTTCTTCGAGATAGTCGGCATTCCACAACCCCTATCTTTCTTGTGTTAGTGGAAACAGCTTTGCGATTCACTTTTTCAATTCCACCACCGTCGCGCCGGCGCCGCCTTCATTGGGCGGCGCGGGATAAAACTTCGCCACGTGGGGATGGCCTGAGAGCAGATCGGCGATGGCGCGTTTGAGCGCGCCCATTCCGACGCCGTGAACGATGCGGATGCGGTCGTGATTGTCCAGATAAGCCGCGTCCAAAAATTTGTCAGCCGCTTCGGTCGCCTCGTTGACGGTTTTGCCGATGACATTCAACTCGCTGCTGATCGCTGGCTGCTCTTGCAGCGTGACTGAAACTCCCTTCGGCAATCCCGCGACGGCCTGAGCTTTTTTCTTCGGCTCGGCCTTGCGCTCCACCAGCCGCAGATTCTCGCGCTGCTCGCGGAAGCGCAGCGCGCCGATCTGCACGACAATTTCCTCATCGCCAACCGATTCGATTACGCCTTCCTGATTGAGCGAAAGCACGCGCACGCGGTCGCCAGCCTGGAAATCAACCGCTTCTACGCTTTCTTCAATTTCCTGCGCAGCGCCTTCGACGGAAGTTGATTCAGCGCCTGTAACTGAAGCCGACTGTTGACGCATCTTGCGCGACTCGGAACTTGCTACAGTTCTCAATTCAACTGAGCGCTTTTCAATCTCCTTGCGGACTTTGCGGGCGCTGGCCGCGTCTTCAATCGTGGCTGCGAACTTCTCGGCTTTGCTCACGAAATCATCAACAACTTTTTGCAGTTCGGCTCGGAACTCCTTCTCGCGCGCTTTCTCTTTTTGGATGAAGTCGAGTTCGAGCCTGGCGTATTTGTCCGCCACCACAGCGCGCTCCTCTTCAAGCGCCGCAGTAAGTTGCCGCTGGTGATCGAACTGATCTTTCAACTTCCGCAAATACTCGGTCGCCTCCGCGCTGGCCGTCTTTACGCGGTCGGCGGCGCGCTCGGTGATCGCTTTGGGCAGCCCGAACCGGCGCGCGATCTCGATGCCAGAGGATGACCCCGCCAGCCCGGTCAGCAGGCGGTACGTCGGTTTTAATGTACGTTCGTCGAACTCAACGCTTGCATTAATTACGCCCGGCGTGTTGGTTGCGTACATTTTCAAGCCGCTGTAGTGAGTCGTGACAATGACGTGAGCGCCGCGCTCGCGGAAATAATCCACCATCGCCACGCCCAGCGCCGAACCTTCCTCCGGGTCTGTGCCCGTTCCGACTTCGTCGAGCAGAATCAGCGCGGGCGAATCAAGCTCATCACTGATCCCGCGAATGTTCTGGATGTGCGCGGTGAAGGTCGAAAGATTGGCCGCGATTGATTGATGATCGCCAATGTCGGCGTGAACCTGCTGGAAAATGGGCAAGTCGGCCTCGACCGCAGGCACGTGCAATCCGGCCTGCGCCATCAGCGAAAGCAACCCGGCTGTTTTCAGGACAACTGTCTTACCGCCCGCGTTCGGCCCGCTGACGACCATCACGCGATGATCGGCGTCGAGTTCCATCGAGATCGGGACAATCGGCAATCCCTGCGCTCTCAAATTGGCTTCGAGCAGCGGATGGCGCGCGTCTTTGAGCGAGAGCCTGCCGGTTGTGTTGACTTGCGGCTCAATCGCGTTTTGCGCAATCGCCAGACGGGCTTTCGCCGCGATGAAATCAATCTGTCCGACGGCGTCGGCCATCGCCTGCAACGACGCGCGTTCTTCGCGCAACTCCTCAGTGATCGAGAAAAGAACTTTGGTGATTTCGACCTGTTCCAGTTCGCGCAACCGGACGAGATCGTTGTTCAGGCCGATGGTTTCGAGCGGTTCGACGAAAGCCGTCTGACCCGAAGACGACATGCCGTGAACGACGCCCGCGACCGCGCCACGATTGTCATTGCGAATCGGGATGACGTATCGCTCGTTGCGGATCGTGATGAATTCGTCCTGCAGCGCGTGCGACTCTTCGGCCCGCTTCAGAATGTTTTCGAGCGAGCGCTGGATTTGCGAGCGCAGTTTTGAAATCTGGAACCTGACTTCGCGCAACTCCGGGCTGGCGAAATCTTCGACCTCGCCGGTTGGCGAGATGCGCCCGCGCAGCCGCTGGTAAAGCGCCCGCAGGTTCGGAATCGTTTCGGTAATTTCACGGACGAGTGGGAATTTTTCCTGCTCGTTGTGGAAAGTTTCGCGCAACCCCATCGCCACCGAAATCAGCCGCAGCAGGTTCAGAATCTCGAACGGCTCCAGATTGATGTCGGCGACGTTCAGCTTGCCGAGCGCCGGGCGAGGGTCGGGCAGATCGTTTACGTCCAGCGCAGTGCCTTCGCGCAGGTACGTGACGCCTTCGCCGGTCAGCCTCAACTCTCGCGTGATCTCACCGTCGCTGGTCGAAATCTCCAAACCTTCGGCCAACTCCGCGCCGAGCGGAGTCCGCACCTGTCCCAACATCAGCTCTTTGAGCCTGTCGAATTCAAGGGTAAATAGAGCCTGGATACGCATGGCTTATCAATCAGTGAGGGATATTGCACGAGCAACCACTTCAGAAACTTCGGGATTTTAGTGGCCGA
>JAJVID010000009.1:18494-22119 GCA_022072205.1 Acidobacteriota bacterium | reverse complement strand
TCGGATCGCGGTCTTTGACCCTCTGCGTGAATTCCTTGAAGCTGCCGTTGATTTCCTTGCTGATCGTTCCGCGCTCGTATGCGGCGCGCACGGCTTGCAGGCCGCGCTCTTTTCGCGGTTCCTTGTCGAGCGCGATTGGATGGCCTGCGGCGAAGGAAAGGAGAATCCTGTCGTCTTCCTGCGGATCCTCGAACAGCCCATAAATGAAATCGGTAATGCGCGGGCGAATGGCTTCGTCCTTGAGCGCGATGCGCGTCAGCGCGGAGGAGATTATCCAGCGGGAGTTGCCGAAGTCAGGATTGTCGCGGTACGCGCCGCGATATTCGTTGATGTAATTTATGAACGGCTCGACCGCCATTGCGCCGAACTGTTCGAGGGCGGCGGGAAAGACTTCGACCGCTCCGTCGTGATTGGCGAAATAGGCGTGCTGAACCATCTCGATCATCAGCGGCAACGCCTGCTCATCGCGCATCGCGCCGAGGATGTTAAGGGCGTGAACGACAATCCAGTAATTTCCGCCGGCGCCCTCGTACCAGTAATCTTCGTTCGCCAGAATCTCGCGCAACGGCGCGGCGGCGTCTTCGCTGCGTTTGATCAGTTCCTGCGCGTGCTCCACCGTCGCGTGGTCTTCCTCTTTGAAGAGCAGGTCAATCAATTCCGCCGTCGTCATCTCCGCATATTTGAACATCGTTCTCTCCTGAATTTTAATTGCGTCCGCCGGGCGATGATACCCAGCGGCGGCGGGGGCTGTCGAGCCTACTCCTTCAACCGATTCGTGCTATATTGATTTCGCTGTTATGCTCTCGCCGGATGATTGCTGATAGCAGCGCTCAGGTAATATCTCATATGCCATATTTCATATGAGATATGAAATATGGCAGGCGATTAGACCGCAAAATATCCGCCTGCATGTTCATCAAGCGCCCGGTGGCTACCGCTCCCGGCGCTGCGCCGATTAAGGAAGTTATGGACAAAGAAGTACGTGAACTCGAAAAAGCCCTCGAACAGATTTGGGACATCGCCACGAACAAGTTCGGCCTCGACCCGTTCCCGACGCGGTTCGAGGTTGTGCCCGCGACCGTGATGTATGAGGTCGGCTCGTACGCGCTGCCTGGGCGATATTCGCATTGGACGTTCGGCAAGGCCTATCACAAGATGAAGACGATGTATGATTTCGGCCTGTCGAAGATTTACGAAGTCGTGATCAATTCCAACCCGTCATACGCCTTCCTGCTCGAAAACAACTCGCTGCTGCAAAACAAACTGGTCATCGCGCACGTGCTCGGCCACGTGGACTTCTTCAAACACAACGCCTATTTCTCGCGCACCAACCGCCGGATGGTTGACGACGCCGCGCTCCACGCCCGCCGGATCAACGAATACGAGTTCAAATACGGTCGCAAGATCGTCGAGGATTTTCTTGACGCGGTTCTCTCAATCGAAGAACACATTGATCCCTACTTCTTCATCAAAAAAGGCCGGAACGGGAAGAAAGCCGATGAGCCGGAAAAACATCACGCGAAGCCTGGGCCATACGATGATCTGGCTTCGACACAGGAGCGGGAGGCGATGGCCAAAGCCGAAGCGGCGAAAGCGGAGGGCGAACAGGAGCAGCCTGAAAAAGACCTGATCTGGTTCATCATGCAAAACTCGCCGATCCTGCAACCCTGGCAGCGCGACGTGATGAGCATGATCCACGACGAGATGCTCTATTTCGTGCCGCAGATGCAGACGAAGGTGATGAATGAAGGCTGGGCGTGCGCCACAGGAGATTCGTTGTTGGTTACTGAACAGGGCTTCGTGAGATTCGACGAGTTGTACGAAAATCACGAGAAGATCAGGGTCGCCAGTGGTGGAAAGGGGCGATTGGACCGGATCACGGACTTTCACAAAGAAGAACGCGTCCCCACAATTCGCATACGCACCCGCCGAGGGGTAACGATTGAAGGCGCGGAAAAACATCGGGTGCTGATGGCTGGCGGAGATTGGGCTTATTTGCGTGACTTGAAGGCCGGTCAGAAGATTCGACTGGCGAACGCGATTGACGTCTGGCCCGAGGAGAAACAGCGATTGAATTTCATGCCCACTCAGCCGAGCGCATCCTTGGGAACAGTGGCTGAACTCGCCGGGGTTTCATACTCAACCGCGTTCAGACATTTTCACGGGCTTGTGAGATCGCGCAGCGGGAACGGCATTGATTCCGCGTTGGAGACTGCCGCTTACCAGCCAGGATATGCGGGCAGGGCGCTTCCCACACGAAACACATTGAAGGCTCCAGATGAACTCAATGAAGACCTCGCCTGGTTTCTGGGGTATTTCATCGGTGACGGAAATCTTAATAAATCAGGCATAGGATTGACGACAGGCGACGAGGAATTGGCGCAAAAGCTTTGCCGAGTCATTGGATCAAGTTTAGGGTTGAAGGCTTCTGTTAAATTTGACGGGAGTGATGGACATGGCCGCTGGCGTGTCATTGTTTATTCGCGCGAGATTTGGAAATTGCTTGAATTGGTCGGCGTCAACCTTGAAGACAAAGCCAGGGGCAAAAAAGTTCCGCCTCTGATTTTGCGTTCGCCGAAGAGCGTGGTCTCGGCGTTTCTGCGAGGTTATTTTGACGCTGACGCTTACGCCGGCCCGGAAGGCATCCGCCTTTCTTCCGCCAGCGAAGACCTGATTCGCACGGTTCAAATCGTTCTGCTCAATTACGGAATTCTCTCGCGCCAACGTAAACATCTTTATGGGGTTACTCAACTTGAGATAGCGGGCGCTTCGGCCTCGCGCTTCCTCGATGACATCGGATTCAGTCTCTGCCGCAAGCAACAGGGCTTGCGTGATTACGTCCAAAATCATCACTGGTTTAAGCCGGAAGATTTGAATGACGAGATCGTTTCGATCGAACGTGGCTGCGCCGATGTTTATGACATCACCGTTGACGAAAAGCATGCTTACGTTGCTAACGGGTTCGTAAATCACAATTCATTCTGGCATTCGCGCATCATGCGCGAGATGGACTTGCCCGACGAAGATCACCTCGAATTCGCTGAGCTTCACGCGGGCGTCGTCTCGCCGCATCGCAATCAGCTCAATCCCTATTACCTCGGATACAAAATTTTCGAGGATATCGAAAAACGCTGGGACAATCCGACGAAAGAGGAGCAGGAGAAGTTCGGACGTAAGCCCGGCGAAGGCCGCGCAAAGATTTTCGAGGTGCGCGAACTCGACAACGACGTCTCGTTCCTGCGCAATTACCTGACTGAAGATTTATCCGAAGAGCTTGACCTGTTCGTTTATGAATTGATTGACGAAGAGGAATGGACGGTGACCGAAAAACGGTGGGAGAGGGTGCGCGATCAACTTGTGGCCAATATGACCAACTTCGGATATCCGTACATCGAAGTCGCCGACGGTGATTACGACCGCAACCTGGAACTCTTACTGCGCCACCGCTACGAGGGCGCGGAACTCGACCTGAAATACGCGCGCAAGGTGCTCGAATACGTTTACAAACTCTGGGGCCGCCCTGTGCATCTCGAAACCATCATCGAAGACGAAGCGACGATGCTGCATTACGACGGCGAAGAGCACAGCGAAAGTTAAAGGGGTGGTTGGCGGTTGGTGGTTGGTG
>JAJVID010000009.1:11942-18394 GCA_022072205.1 Acidobacteriota bacterium | reverse complement strand
GGTTGGTGGTTGGTGAAGACAGTGAGTTGTAGAAACTCAGCGACCAACCACCAGCGACCAACCACCAGCAACCAATCTCAATCCATCGTCCTCAACACAACACACTTCAAATAATAAGTCTCAGGCGCGGTCAGCAGGATCGGATGGTCGCGCGATTGGGTGCGCTTCTCGACTATCTGGACTGCGCGGTTGGCGTCTCGCGCGGCTTCAGCCAGCATCCCCAGGAACAATTCTTCGTTGACGTGGTATGAGCAGGAGCAAGTGATCAGAACCCCGCCGGGATTGAGCAATCGCAGCGCCCGCAGGTTGATTTCCTTGTAACCGCGCAGCGCCGCTTCGACCGCGCCGCGATTTTTGGCGAAGGCCGGAGGATCGAGCGCAATAGTGTCGAAGCGTTCGCCCGCGTCGTCGTAATCGCGCAGCAGGTCGAAGACGTTGGCTTCGATGAATTCGACGTTCGCGATTTCGTTGAGTTCGGCGTTGCGGCGGGCGCGTTCGATGGCCGGGGCGGAGATGTCAATGGCGGCGACTCGTTCGCAGCCCCCGGCCAGATGGAGCGCGAACGAGCCGTGAAAACTGAAGCAATCGAGTCCGCGACCGCGCGCGTATCTCATCGCCGCCGCGCGGTTTTCGCGTTGATCCAGAAACGCTCCCGTCTTCTGTCCTTCGAGCAAATCAACCTGGAACCTGATTCCGTTTTCCGTGATCGGGAACTCGTGAGGAGCTTCGCCGTGGAGCAAGCTGTTGATCATCGGCAAGCCTTCGAGCTGGCGCACCTTCGCATCATTGCGTTCGACGATCAGGCGCGGCTGGAATTCGGCGACCAGCAGTTCGACCCACATCGCCTTCAGCGCGTCCATTCCCCGCGTCAACGTTTGCAACACGAAACAATCGCCGTAACGGTCAATGATCAAACCGGGCAGCAGATCGCCTTCGGCGTGAACCAGGCGGTAAGCGTCCGTGTCGCTGACTACGCGCTTGCGCCATTCGGCGGCGGCGCGCAAACGCGTCAGCCAGAACTCGCGGTCAATCTCGACATCGTTTTTGGAAATCAGCCGCAGCGTGATTTCGGACTCTTTGCCGTAATGCGCGCGCGCGATGAATCGTCCGCGATGGTCAACCACGCGCACGATTGCGCCGCTTTCGGCTTTGGGTTTCTGCGTCACGTCGCTGCGGTAAATCCACGGATGGCCTGAGCGGGCGCGCGCCGCGCCTTTGGCCGAAACCACAGCGTCGGATGGAGCAGGTGAGTTGGTTCTTTGATGGTTGGACATTTGACGATCACATTACAGGCGAAGCCGCGCTTGCGCAACGGATTCGGCGGCAATTGGCCATGCGTTGTCGCAGGTTGCCTCGGATAAACTGCCATGACACTATTCACGCCACGCCGTGACCCCTCACTCCCCGGCTACGGCGGTAATTGTGAAATCGAATCCGGCCACGCTGATTCTGAGTGGAAAAAGTAATGGGCAAGTTACATGTTCTGATCACCAATAACACGCTGGATAGGCGCGCCGGCACCGAGTTGTACGTTTACGACCTGGCGGTGGAGTTGCTGGCGCGCGGCCATCAGCCCATCGCTTACAGCAACCAGTTGGGCGAAGTAGCGCGAAGCTTACGCGACGCGGGGGTTCCCGTTACTGATAATCTCGATTCGCTCGGCTTCGTCCCGGACATAATTCACGGCCATCACCATCTGGAAGTAATGACCGCCTTGCTCCATTTCCCGCAGACTCCGGCTATCTATTTCTGTCATTCCTGGAAAGCCTGGGAGGAATGGCCTGTCCGGTTCCCGCGCATACGGCGGTATTTGGCGATGAATGACGCGACGTACAATCGGCTGACCTGCGAACACGGCGTCCCGGAAGAGCAGGTCAGATGGATGTTGAATTTCGTAGACCTCGCCCGCTTCAAACCGCGCGCGCCTTTGCCTGCGCGACCGGGCCGCGCGCTGGTCTTCAGCAACTACGCTACTGAAGAAGGATTTCTGCCCGTCATTCGTGACGCGTGCGGGCGCGCCGGGTTGCCGCTGGACGTCATCGGGATAGGAGTGGGGAACCCCTGCTCGCAGCCGTGGGAGGTTCTGGGCAATTACGATTTGATCTTCGCTTCGGGCCGTTCCGCCCTGGAATCGCTGGCCGTCGGCGCGGCGGTCATCGTATGCAACCACTTCGGACTTGGGCCGATGGTCACGGCGGCGGAACTCGACTGGCTGCGGCGCGTCAACTTCGGCCACAAATCCACCCTGCGACGGCCCTTCGACGCTGAAGAGGCGCTGCGGCAGATTGCGCGTTACGACGCCGAGGACGCGGCTGAAGTTTCGCGGCGCATTCGCGACACGGCTGGATTGGAAGCGACGGTGGACAAGTTGCTCGGCCTTTACGCTGAAGTCATCGCCGAGCATCGGCTCGCGCCCCCGTCGCCGGAGGCGGAACAACGCGCTACGTCGGCCTACCTACGCCAACTTTCGGATCGGCTGAAAACCTATTACCAACTCTGGGGATCGCACGACCGGCTTCAGGAGTCGCACGCCGCGCTGCAATCCCAAGTGGATTGGATGAGACGGACTGTTACGTGGCGGTGGCGGCAAGCCATAGCGAGGGCGCCCGTCGTAGCGCCGCTTTACCGGCTCGCGCGCCAGTGGTTTTTTTGATTAACTGTCGTGTCAATCATGGCGCGACGCGCCTCACAGACCCTCGACAATGGAGACCCTGTTATGCTTTACGTCAAAGAAAGAGAATATCTGTTAAGTGTAATTGATGACCTGTTTAAATTCCGGCTGAATGACTGCACGGGCGGGCTGCTGGCAATTCGTTGCAACGCCGACCACCTGCTCGTCTCTTGCACTGGCGAAGCTTTCCGCCGCTGGCATTGCGGGCTGGAAGATTTCATCGTGACTGACAACGAAGGTAATGTGGTTGAAAAGCATAAGTACGCGGCGGGGCACGGATTCCTGGTCGCGCTGGAACTGTTCAAACAGTTCCCACTGTGCAACGCTGTTTTGCACAGCCATAACGAATACAGCCACGCTTTCGCCGCTCTCAATCGCGCGGTTCCGCCCGCCGCACACTTGCTACAGACGCTCGGCGAAGTGCCCTGCATAAAAGTCGAAGACCAGAAGATCAAGGAAGAATATTTCCGCAATCCGTACCCGGTTGAAATTCCGTCGTCGTTGAGCAACCGCCCGGAGATTGTGGCCGTCAACCGGCAGATCATTCCCCAGATCAAGGAGAAACTTGGTCATCGCAAACACGAGTTGGAGAAGCACGGGTTGGCTTTCACGACCTATCAGCACGGTGTTTACGTTCTCGCCCGCAACATGGACGAAGCGTTCAACAACCTGGCGCGCGTCGAGGCGAGCGCCCGAACTTACATTTACGGCAGCCTGATTTTGCAGCGTGAGCGATTGGAGGCCGAAGGACGCGCCTGATCATCTAACACCGAGAGGGGGACTCTTCATGCTCTACGTCAAAGAGCGCAAGTATCTGATAAGTGTGATCGAAGACCTGGTCAAATTCCGGCTGATTGATTGCACGGGGGGACTGCTGGCGATGCGCTGCGGCCCGGAACATCTTCTGATGTCAACCTTCGGCGCCGCTTTCCGCCGCTGGAAATGCGGGCTGGAAGATTTCATTGTGACTGATTACGAAGGTAATGTGGTCGAGAAGCATCAACACGCTGGGCCGGCCAGCACGCTGATGGTTCTGGAAATCTTCAGGCTGTTTCCGCTTTGTAACGCTGTGCTGCACACGCACGCCGAATACAGCCTGGCCGTGGCGTCGTTGGATCGCCCGGTTCCGCCCGCTGCGCATCTGATACAGACGCTCGGCGAAGTCCCCTGTCTCAGAGCCGATGACAAGCAGATCAAAGACGAATATCTGCGCAATCCCTATCCGATAAAAGTTCCGCCAGCGATGAATTACCGCCCGGAAGTCGTGGCCGTTGTCCAGCGCATTCTTCCACAGATCAAGGAAAAACTCGGCCATCGCAAAGACGAACTGGAGAAGCACGGATTGGCCTTCACGACTTACAAGCACGGGGTCACAGCCTTCGCGCGCAACATGGACGAAGCGTTCAACAATCTGGCGCGCGTTGAGGCGAGCGCCCGGGCTTATATTTACGGCAGCCTGATTTTGCAGCGCGAGCTATTGGAGGGCAATGAACGCTCTTAAACGCATCGTCATCACCTGGCTCGCCACAGCGCGAGGCGGAGCGGAAAAATCCAGCTTTGAATTATGCCAGTCCATTCGGCGGCGCTATCACACCGAGGTCGCGCTCGTGCTGTGGCATTACGGCGAGGCGTTCGACTTCAGCTCGCTTGGCCAAGGAGCGGAGAGCGAGGTGATCCATTGTTATGATGGCGATGAATACCGTCGGCGCTTGGCCGACGCTCTGGCCGTCAGCTCAGCTTCGACGGCGCTATTCTCCAATCATCGCGCCTTTCAGGTTGACCTTCATCTGGCGTCTCGGCGCGGCGTCAAATGCGCCGTGCTCTTTCGACAAACTCCGCTGGCCGATGGAGCCTTTCGCACGTTGCCTTCGCCTGCCTCGTCGGAGTTGGTTTATCGGCGCGGGGCCGAGTTGGATTGGGGCGCGTTGCAGCGCGCCACCGCCCTCATTGGCCTGAGCGATTTCGGCGCCAGGGGAATCGCCAGCTTCGCGCCGCAACATCCGCGCGTCGTTCGTATTTACAACGGGCCAAGTATGCCGGGCGAGAACATCGCAATCAGACCGCGTCCGGTGCGCCGCTTTCTGATTGTCTCGCGTTTGATCAGTTGGAAAGCGATTGACTTCGGCATCACCGCATTCAGCCATTTGCAGCGCCGTTATCCCGATGTCCATTTACAGATTGCTGGCGATGGGGAGGAAGAACCGCGCCTGCGCCAGCTTGTAAACGATCTCGGTCTTAGCAAGCAGGTCGCGTTTTTAGGGTTCAGGGATGACATCCAGCGGGTTTATCAGTCGAACGATTGCCTGCTGCACCTGAGCGGCATTGAGAGTTTTGGGCGCGTGGTCATTGAGGCCACCAACCACGGATTGCCGGCGGTTGTTCCGCAGAGCGCCGGAACGGGCGAATTGGTTATCAACGGGCACACCGGGCTTACTTTCCGACCGGACGATTTGGCTGATTGCGTCCGCGCGCTGGAATGCGCCTACCACTTGAGCGGCGCCGATTATATCCGGTTGGGCGCCACAGCCCGGCGCCGCGCCCAGGCGCTCTTCAACTCCGACCGCCTGGCTGAAGAGTATGTCGGATTGGCCAATTCCATGCTCGTTTCCTGAGGTTACAGGCTCCGGCGCGCTTGCGAAACGGCTTCGGCGACGAATCGAACGTCGGTTTCGGTCAGGCCCGCGCCCGATGGCAAATACATCCCGCGCTGGCAAAGCATCTCGGCCACTGGATAGCGCTGCCCCCTGAACTGCTCGAAGTAAATCGGCTGAAAATGAATTGGAATGAAGAACGTCCTGGTTTCTATGCCCTGTTGCGCCAGTCGGCGGCGCAATTCGTCGCGCGAACAGCCGAACTCTTCTCCGGCCAGAACGCCGTACATCCAGAAGACGTTCTTTGCGCCGGGCAGTTCGCGCGGCAGCGTCAATCCGTGAACGCGGCTGAGTATCTCTGTGTAAAGCCGCGCGTTGCGCTGGCGGCGTTCTATCAACTGATCCAATCGTTCGGTCTGCGCCAATCCGATGGCCGCCTGCATGTTGGTCATCCGGTAATTGAAGCCGCGATACTGATGCCAGAAATGGCGCTCGCTCGAAAACGCGTGATCGCGCAAACGGCGCGCGATCTCGGCCAGTTCGGCGTTGTTGGTCGTGACCATTCCGCCTTCGCCGGTGGTGATGATCTTGTTGGCGTAAAACGAAAAGCTCGCGGCGTCGCCCAGACTGCCCGCGCGGCGCCCGCCATATTCCGCGCCGTGAGCTTCGGCGGCGTCTTCGATCACGTATAGCTTGCGACGGCGCGCGATCTCGTTCACCGCGTCCATCTCAACCGGGTGGCCGTAGGTGTGGACGACGACGATGGCTTTGGTTCGCGGTGTGATTTTCTCCTCGATCCGTGAAACGTCCATGTTCCAGGTCACAGGCTCCGCGTCCACCAGCACAGGCGTCGCGCCCGTGTAGCTGACAGCGTTGGCGGTGGCGATCATCGTGAATGTCGGGATGATCACTTCGTCGCCAGGGCCGATGCCCAGAGTCGCCAGCGCCAGATGCAGCGCGACAGTGCCGTTGGCGCAGGCCACGCCGAATTCGCATCCGCAGGCTCGCGCGAATTGCCGCTCGAATTCGCGGACGAACGGGCCGATGGATGAAATCCAGTTCGTCTGCACGCACTCGGTCAGGTAGCGCAGTTCGTTGCCGTCGAGCAGCGTGTCGGCCACCGGGATGACGCGCGCCGATTCTTCCGTTGGAGAGATGCGGCGAACCGGCGACTCCAGCTTCGGGTCAGG
>JAJVID010000009.1:8018-11842 GCA_022072205.1 Acidobacteriota bacterium | reverse complement strand
TCGCGCGCGGTCGCCTCGCGTTGCAGCTTGCGGTAAGAGGTGACGGCCTTCCATCCGCGCGGCGTCAGCAATTGGGACGGCGCATCGCGCGCAATGGCCTGCGCGACATCCAGCCACGAAACCGCTTTCAAATCGCGCACGACTTGAGAGTGAAGCTGATATGAAACGACCTCGTTCGGCGTCGCCTCTCCCACCGGTTTATCGAGACTCTTCGGACGCCAGTCGCGCATCTCGTTGAGCAGCGTCACCCAGTCCGCGCCGATCCGCGAGGCACGCTTGCCGAGCGTGAGCGCGCAAAGCGCGATGCGCAGACACTGGCCGCAGTGATTGCACATCATCTCGCCGATCTTCGTCCGCCAGCATGAATATTGCAGATCGCATAGGTCGTCGTAACGCGTCCAGAGCAGCCGCTGTACCTGGAAGCTGTGCAGCGGAGTGATCAGCGAACCGTGACGGACGCCGAACGGCCGCAGGATCGCATCGAGCGCGCCCTGCGTGATCGCCGAGTACATGAAATGATTGTGCTGAATTACGCGTCCGTCACGCTCCACGTTCTCCTGCACCTGCGTTTCCGAAGCCAGGAAAAGATGTGACGCCCCGGCGGCGACGCCCCCCGCCACCAGCGACGCCGCGTAAAGAAATGTGTCAGTCAGCTCGTTGACGGAAATCCAATAACCAAGCCCCTGCGCGAAGCCGAGATCGAAGTTGGAGCGATAATTCGATTCGACCTCGATCAGCGTCACGTCGCGGCGGCGTTGAATTTCAACGAGGATCTGGCGGCGGCGAGGCGTGATGTGGTCTTCCAGCGGCGGCATCGGCGAAGTCGTGGCGACCAGCGCCGGCTTTTCAGTCAGCTCCGCGAGCAGCCCGGTTTGAGTCAGACTGTCCTTGCCCCCGCTGAAAGCCGATGCGCAGCGATTTGCGTTGGCGGCGTCAACCGGAGAGTAATCGAGCATCGGCCCGTCCTCGATGATTTCGATCTTGCGCTCGAAATCATCCGTGCCCCGGTAAGCTTCCAGCGTGGCGATCTCGGCGTCCATCAGCCTGTTCCAGCATTCAGCCTCGCCCGGACGCAACCTGACCGGCAGATGCACGCGGCAGGGGCGCAGCAGTGGCCATTGCGAATGAAGGCAGATGAGCATCACCGTCCACCACAAACTCTCCGGGACGCGCGCCAGGTCAACTGTCTCCGGAAAGCGCATGGAGAAATGCGTCCGGCGGTAGAGCGTGGTCGGAGGATCAACACGCCATCGGAATGTGACTTCATGCTGTTTTATCTCCGGGGGAAAAAGTGTAATTGAGTTCATCGGGCGGTCACTGACCTCCAAATAGAGTTCAAAATTGTCGCCGGTTTTTCGCGCTTGTCTTTTGTTTCGCGGCTCGACGCGAAGCGTCGAAGCCTGTGGATTAGGGCATGGCTAACCGCGAGCATCAATTCGTGAGGCTACGAAAGAGCGCGCCAGTGATCCTGCGCTTACGGTCGGCAATGATATACTACGCGCCATTTTTCAGCGAGATGAATCGCATAAAACCAGGATTGAGAGAATTATTGATGAGAAACATACGAGTCGCCGTGGGAATCCCAACCTTCCAGGAATCGGATTCGATTGAAAATGTGGTCAGGCAGGTTGACGCCGGATTGTCGCGCCTGTTCGACCCTGCCGATTGCCTGATTGTAAACGTTGACAGCGACAGCCCCGATGGCACATCGGAAATTTTTTTAAAAACTCCGGTCTCGTGCCGCAAGGAATCATTCGTCATCTGCGAACAGCCCAGAGGCAAAGGGCGCAATGTGCTGCGCTTTTTCGAGCGATGCGCCGAACTGCGTATCGCCGCGCTCGCGATTGTTGACGGCGACCTGCGCTCGATCACGCCTGACTGGATCGAAGCGTTGCTGACACCGGTTTTGAAGGGCGAGGCCGATTACGTCACGCCGCTTTATTTGCGGCATCGTTTCGACGGGTCGCTGACCAATCATTTCGCATATCCGATGATGTGCGGATATTTCGGGGCCGGTCTGCGGCAACCCGTCGGCGGCGAATTCGCTTTCTCAGCCGCTCTGATCGAACACGTCCTCCGGCAACCGGTCGAAGACGCTGTTCTCGGTTATGGCATAGACATCTCTCTCTCGATGCACGCCGTCGGCGGCGGCTTCAAGCTGGCTCAGACAAGACTGGGGCGAAAACTGCACAAGCCGAGCTTCCCGAAGCGAAACCTCATCCAACCACAGGCCATCGCCGCCGCCATCGCCACGTCGCGGCTGTATCCGATTCGCGCCGCCAACCACGATTTTCAGGGCGTTCCTGACTCCGTTGATGATTGGCCGGAGTACAAGTTTTACGATGAGTCACAGGCGCTGCTTGCCGAGTCGCGCAAGCGGGCCAGGGAATTGACGCCTGTTTACCGCTCGTGGCTCGGTCGTGAGCCGGCGAAGTTGTTTTCAGCGTTTGAAGACGGCGGTGAAGCGCTTTCAGCCGATGCCTGGACTGATCTGGTTGCGGCCTGCGTCGCTCACGCGGTCTGGGTTGATCCAAAAGCTGCGGCGCGCTCCATCGCCGATCAATTGCAACCGGCTCTCTTCATCAGGACGATCACAAACTGGAACGAGACGTGGAAGCGTCCGATCGAGGAGTTCAACGCCGAAATCAATCTTCAGTCGAGGCTGTTACAAGAAAAGTTGCTGGCCGCATCGCGCGCGCTCAGATCGTGAACCCCAACTCAGCGTAAGTCGCTCGCAAAGCGGCGGCCAGTGTGTCAGGAGAAAACTTTTCGTCGAAGGTTTCGCGCGCGCGCCGCGCCAGTCGCTGTCGCATCGCCCGGTCGGTTAAAACGCGTTCGATGGCCTGGCTCAACGCCGAGGCGTTTCCCGGCTCGATCAGCATCGCGTTGTCGCCGTCAGTCACGTCTTCGGGAATGCCGTCAATGTTCGACGCGATGACGGCGACTCCGGCCTGCAACGCTTCAAGCAGCGAGACCGAACCGCTGCCCTCTTCGAGCGATGGAAGCGCGAAAATGTCGGCGTGCCGCAGGTAGAGGTAAACGTCCGGGACGAAACCTTCGATTGCGACTGTTCCATTCAGATTCAGCCGCTCAGCCAGTCGCCGGTGTTGTTCGATCAACTGCCCTCCGCCGATCAGGCAGGCGCGAAATCCAACTCCTCTTTCCTTCAACTCGGCCAACGCGCGCAACAATACGTCAAGTCCTTTACGCGGATCGTGCCTTGAAACCGACACCACCAGCGGCGCGTCACGCGGTTCAAGCAGGGCGATTGATTTCGGCGGATCAGACCGCTCGGCGCCATCTTTCGTAAAAGCAATCTCCGAACTGTAAGGTATTTTGCGAAAACGCATTCCGGGGCCGAACCTGTCGAGCAGAATCCGGCGCACCGATTCGTAATTGAAGAGCACGGCTTGCGACCCGAAATACGCGCGGCGTTCGTAACGCCCGATCACGCGCTTGATCCACTGGTATTCGAGTTGGACGCTCAGCCGCGAGCCGCCGTCGTGATCGCGGTTGATGCCCAGCAGCTTGCCCCGGTGTTCGTGTTCGAGCGAGGTGTAGGCGTTGACGATGGGAATAGCTTCGACGCCGCGTCGCCGCAGCCTGCGGCTGGCTGTTACGCCCACGCTGCCCCACAGGCCGAAGCCGTGGATCAGTTGCGGTTCTTTCCGATCCCGCAGGAACCGCTCGATGGCCGCGGCGATCATCGGCTCGTGCCAGGGAATTGAAGATGAACGCACTCCCTCAACTGCGGCGTAAAGCCCCAGGTTGAAGGGCGAGTCTACCTGATGAATTACTCCATACTCGGTCTCGGCCCGTCCTTC
>JAJVID010000009.1:0-7918 GCA_022072205.1 Acidobacteriota bacterium | reverse complement strand
CGCTGGTGCGCCGCGAAGAGCGGGCCGCCGCTCACCAGGCAGGCGCGAAAACGTACGCCGCTGGCGCGTAATTTGGCAAGCGCTCGGATCAGAACATCAAGGCCTTTGCGCGGATCGTGGCGAGAGACCGAAACGATCAGAGGCGCGTCCAGTGGTTGCAGATCGGCGATCATCGCGGGTTCCGGCGCCGGCTCGTCCGCTCCGTCGCGCAGGAACGCCGCTTCGGAGCAATACGGCAGCTTGCGTGTTTCGGCCCCTCGTCCGTGTTCGGCCAGAAAGAGCCGCCACACCGATTCGTAATTGAGCAGCACGAGTTGTGATCTCGTGTATGCGCGGCGCTCGTAGCGTTTGACGATGTGGCTGATCCATAACTGCTCGGCTTGAAAAATGGCGCGTTGATAGAAGCTGCCGGAATCCGCCGCGCCCAGCGTTTTGGCTCGCGCCTCGTTTTCAGCAGTCGTGTAGACGCTGTTCACGACGACGGTCTCGACGCCTCTGCGCCGCAATCTCTCTTTGACCTTCAGGCCGACGCAGGCCCAGGTGTAGAAGCTGTGAATCAGGTGCGGCCCCGCTTGTTTCGACAGAAAATTTTCGATACTCGCCGCCAGCCAGGGCGCATGCGCCATCACCGTATGCGGGGTGGCGGAAAAGGCTGTCAGCCAATGCGCGAAGAAACGTTCAGGCTCTTCGCCCGGAATCGTCTTGAATCTCTGGCGGGGCAGAAACGGAGACGAGACGCGATGAACAACGCCGAAATCTTCTTCCGAGACGCTGTCATGCTCGCCAACGCAGAAGATGTGCGGCTCGAAGCCCGCGCGCAGCGCCGCCCGCGCGTGAACTCGAACATAACCCGATCCTCCGCCTCTGCCCTGTGATGGGTCTCTGCCGGTGATGAAAACTACCGCTTTAGCCACGTTCTCCTTCAAATCCCAAGTCGGCGTAAATCTCGCGCAAGGCGTTGGTGAACGCCCCGGCTGAAAATCTTTCGACGAATATTTCACGAGCGCGTCGCCGCAACCATTGGCGCAACCCGGCGCCGGTCAACACGCGTTCGAGCGCGAGGCTCAATGCGGCGGCGTCGCCCGGTTCGACCAGCAGCGCGCTGTCGCCGTCGGTCACGTCTTCGGGGATGCCGTCCAGATTCGAGGCGACGACGGCGGCTCCGGCCTGCAAGGCTTCGAGCAACGAAACCGAGCCGCTTCCCTCCTGTAACGACGGCAGGACGAAAACATCGGCGTGTTGAAGATAGCGATATGAATCCGGCGCGCGGCCCGTCAGCAAAACCGATTCGCCCAATCCCAGCCGCTCGGCCAATCGCCGGTGAGCTTCGAGCAGCAGACCGCCGCCAACCAGGCAGGCGCGAAACCCCACGCCGCGCGATTTCAATTCAGCCAGCGCTTGCAACAACACATCAATTCCTTTGCGCGGGTCCTGACGCGAAACAGCGACCAGCAGCGGCGCGCCCGCTGGCTTAAGCGGGGCCAGATCAGGCGGCGCCGGTTCTTCCTCCGGCTGTTTTGATTGATCGCGCAGAAACGCAATCTCCGAAGCGTAAGGCGCGCGGCGCATTTTGACGGCGTCGCCATATCGGTCGCCGACCATACGCTCGACCGAAGCGTAGTTGACGATCACGAATTGAGACTCGCAATAAAGCCGCCGCTCGTAACGGTTCAGACAGGAGATCGTCCAGGCGTATTCGACCATATGCTGGAAGCGGCGTGACAGGGGGTGATTGTGATTGACGCCGTTCAATTTGCCGCGCGCTTCGTGTTCGACTGTGGTGTAGGCGCTTGTGATCAGGCTGACCCTGCGCCCGCGCCGCCAGAGCTTTCGCGCGACTGTCAGGCCGGCGTAACCTCCCAGCCCAAAGCCGTGAATCAAGACCGGATCATCTGTCGTGGCCAGAAAGCGCTCAGCCTCGACGCTCATCAAAGGCGAGTGAAATGGAGTCATTACAGGCCGGAAGGGGCGAAAAGGAGTCGCCGTCCGATGAACGACGCCGTAGTCGGCGTGGACAATCTCCGATTGACGCGAGACGCAGAAGAGATGCGGCTCGAACCCAAGCCGGATGGCCGCGCGGGCGTGAGCGCGGACGTAGCTGGAATGCCCGCCCATTTCCACCAATGGGTCTTTGCCGACGATGAAAACTATCTCTTTAGCCATTGACGCCGAGCAGATTGAGCAGGGATGTGAAAGCCACGCGAAGCGATTCGGCGCCGAATGTGGCCAGCAGCGGCAGCAGGAGCGTTTTGCGGCCTGTGAAAAGATTCAGAATGGATTGCCTGAGCCGCCAGTAGCGGTCGAAAAATCGCCAGTGCCTGGACTGATATATTTCCTGAAGCTGTCCCTCCAGTTCGGCGATTCTGGATTTGGAAACTCTCTTCGCGTTGTCCACCTCCTCTTCGATCAGCCTGACTGAGAAAAGCGGCGCAAGCTCTCCGCGATTCCACATCTCCAGCGTCCTTTCGGCGCCGTGATCGTTGACCAGCGTCAGGAAGAGCCGCGCGGATGAGCGGGCGAGCGCCGAAGACTGCGGCCCAAGCTCCTGGACGTAATCAAAAATATTCGGGATCACAAGCCCGTGAATTTTATAAAAGTAGGCGATGGTTTCGATGTACTTCATCGCGGCTTTCCGCTTCTCTTCAGCGGGCAGAGAGCCGTTCAGGTTTTTCGTCTCGTGATGGTGCAAAGCGACCGATTCGACGACGCGATGGAATCTTCCATCGCCGGACCCTCCGCCGGATTGATTGAGCCGGTAACACCATTCCAGGTCTTCGTAATAATTGCGCATTCCCAAATCGTAAGGATGTTCAATCAGGGCTTCGCGGCGAAGCAGCGTCAGGCAGCCCGGAACCCATTGGCACGGCCCCGATTCGCCCATCCAACTGTCGAACCTGTCTCCGAAACCGAACAATTCATAATTCAGAACGCCGTCTTCGATCCGGTAACCTCCGCCACACAGATGCATCATGCCGTCGGGAAAGATGACTCTTCCTGTGGCGGCCAGCGCCTGCGGGTTCGTTTCCAGACAGCGCAGCAGGTGTTCCACCGCGCCCGGAAAGACCTCCACGTCGTTATCAATCAACATGGCGTATCTGGTTTGCACGCGCCGGATCGCGTAATCGCGCCCGCCCGCGCAGCCCAGATTTTCATCAAGCAAAACCATCTCGATGAAATCGTGAGCCGCCGCAATCTCCCTGAGCTTCTCCTGTGTGTCCGGCCCTGAATTGTTGTCTATCAGCAGGAGCCTGAATGGAACGGCCACGTTCTCTATCAGCGCCCTGATTGCGTTGATGGTCTGGTCGAGGCGGCGGTAAGAGAGCATGACGATGGTAATTTCGACCTCGCTTCGCTGCGCGAAGAAATCATCAGGAAGCAGCGCGAGACTCGCCTTCGCCTCCTGGTTCAGTGTCTCCTTGATTTGCTCCGCGTTCAATTTGTCTTCGCCCACGACGGGAAGGGAAGCCAAGGCGAATTCGGCGATGGCCGGAACTTTGTGATAGCTGGAAGCGCGGTAAATGACTTCTTTGCCCATCATCGCCGCCGCGATCATGACGTGCGCGCGGTCGGTTCTGATCGTCTTGTGACGGGCGATAGTCCACAGCCATTCATTCAGGGAATCGCAGGTCAGGGAGATGTCATTGTTGTCCGCCGGCAGTTCGCCGGGCCGAGCCTGGTCGTTATTTAACAACGGGCCGCCGCGCAGAGCTTCATCGTCCGTGCGATAGGCGTTCAACCATCCATCGCCCGGAAGCAGGAACGGGCTGTAGTCGAAGAAGAACGCGCAATCGTGTGCGAGGTCTGCCTCGCACAGACTTTTGATCCGCTCATAAGAGACGCGCTCCCGCGCAAAGACCAGCGCTTTGGTTTTCGAGAGCGCGTCTCTGACGCTCTCGACCGAAACATCGAAAGACGATGGCAGCACGATCACCCGCCGGAATTTCTCTTCCACCAGCGGCAGATGTTTGGGCATGTCGTGATATGGCCCGCACCACGCCCCGCCACCGGAAATCAACGCCAGATCGCCGCCCGCGCCGGAGAGATTCAGAATGCTCGCCTCTTTGTACCGGAGACCGCTCAGCAATTGTCGCGTTCCGGCATATATGAGCTGATCGCCGATGTTGCCGTAGCTTCTGATGAATGTGATATCGGACGCCCCGGCGAGGGCGTCCAGCAATCTGACTCTGCTCTTTTCAATTTCGGTTTGTGTCTCACTAAGCATAAAACTGCAAAATAGCGCGTCGAGCGATTCGAAAAACTGGCGGATCGGCTGGGGCGGATGAACCGGCAAGAGAAGCGGTTTCGGGGGGATTAGCGCCACATAGCCGCTCAAAAGATGCGGGAGTGTAATAGATCGGATTTACCGATGCAAAGCGATTTATGATTTCGCCGTCTGCTCGCGCGCATTCCGGGAGCGCAGCGCTTCCAGCGCGCTTACGTTTCAGCCAAAATGTTATTGACTCCGATCGGGTGATTTATGCGTAACGACATCAGCACAGCTTATCTGGGTCTCGGATCGAACCTGGGCGACCGCGCGGCCAACCTGCTGCGGGCCGTGAGCGCGCTCAGCGGCGCCGGGTTGCGGCTCGCCGCCATTTCGTCAATTTACGAGACCGAGCCGGTTGATTATTCGGATCAGCCTGATTTTCTGAATCTGGTCGTCGCCGTCGAAGCCGGGCGAATTGATCCATTCGCGCTGCTCAAACTTTGCCTCGATGTCGAGTCGCGGCTGGGACGGCTGCGCCTGATCCCGAAAGGCGCGCGCACGATAGACATTGATCTGCTGCTGGTTGATGGCTTGATAATTGACGGCGCGAGCGATGGCGTCGCGTTGACATTGCCTCATCCGCGATTGCATCTGCGAAGATTTGTCCTGACTCCGCTGGCCGAAATCGCGCCTGAACTCCGCCATCCGATCTTGGGCAAGACGATAAAGCAACTTCTGGATGATCTGGCTGATTCATCCGCAGTGAATGTTTATGCCGGTTGAAGCGCCGGTGAGTCAGTCATCGGAGGCCCCACTTGACGGCGGCGTGAAATCGCAGCTCTCGCCAAAGCTTTTGCAAAGTCGCCTGTCAAACCTCGAATCGAAGCTGAAGTTGTTCGAAGCTGAATTACCGACCTTACAAAAGCCATGGACTTCATACATCCCGGAACGTGAGGGGGCGTTGCAAAGCTTGATCGTCGGCATATAATGTCGGGCGTGTCGGGACGAACAGAAGCGAGCTTTTCGATGAGTTGTTTGGCGCCGCCAAAATCAGGCGAAGGGATTTCTGAAATCGAATCGGTGTGTAGACATCAGGCTTCCGGCGAATGTCGTTCGCAAGCAGGCGTGATGCGTCGAAATAGGTTTATCAGTTGAAGCGTCAGTCGAATGGGCTGGCGCTTCAGTGTTTTTCAGCGTTTTCTCGAAAGAGGCAGTATGGAAATCATTACGAAAGCCGCGCGTATGCGAGTAATCGCAAACAAGCTGCGGGAGGAAGACCGCTCGGTCGGCTTTGTTCCCACGATGGGCGCGCTGCACGGGGGGCATTTGAGCATGGTGCGCGACGCCAGGCGAATGGCTGATGTCGTTGTCGTTTCGATCTTCGTTGATCCCGCGCAGTTCCGCTCGGAGACGGATTTCGAACAGTACCCGCGCGACCTGGCGCGCGACGCCGATCAATTGACGCCGATTGGCGTTGATTACGTCTTCGCGCCGAGTTACGACGAAATGTATCCGCCGGGATTCGCAACCCACGTCGAGGTCGAAGGTTTGAGCGACAAACTCGAAGGGCTGGCCCGTCCGGGTTATTTCCGCAGCGTGACTACGGCCTTGAATGTTTTGTTTAACATCGTCCAGCCGAAGTTCGCTTACTTCGGGCAGCGGGACGCTCAGCAGGTGGTGATCGTCAAGAAACTTGTGCGCGATTTGCATCTGCCGGTCGAGGTTGTCGTCACGCCGACAGCGCGCGAAGAAGACGGCCTGGCCTGTTCGTCGCGCAATCTGCTGCTTTCGCCGGAAGAACGCCGCGCCGCGCCCGTGATCTATCGCGCGTTGAAGCTGGCCGGAGAACTGTTCGATGGCGGCGAGCGCAGCGCGTCGCGAATTATGAAAGCCGTGCGCAAGGAAATTGAAAAAGAACCGCTGGCGCGGATTGATTACATCGCAATCGCGGACACCGAACGTCTGGACGCGTTGGAGGATTTAACCGATCAGAACGCTCTGGTGTCTGTTGCGGTCTATTTCGGCAAAGCCAGATTGACGGACAATGCGATTCTGACTGACAGCAAGTACAAATCGAAGACCAGCCGGTTGAAGCTTGGGTGAAAGGCGCCAAAGGCAATGAATTTGGTGGTCGAAACCTACAAGGTGAGCCAAGACTTTCCAAAGGAAGAGCTATACGGATTGACAAGCCAAATGCGTCGTGCGGCAGTGTCCGTCCCGGCCAATATTGCGGAAGGACAAGGTAGACGGTTAGGCGGTGAATTCAAACACTTCCTGGGAAACGCAAGAGGCTCGCTACTGGAATTGGATACCCACCTGGAAATTTCTCTACGGTTGGGATACATCAAAGAAGAGAATTATCAGCCAGTTCAAGATCAAATTCAGGAAGTAGGTCGAATACTCAATGGGCTTCTACGCTCAATTGAAAGTTAAGGGCCTCTTCAGACATTGGAAATTGCGGATTAACCTCAGCAACTGAGCAACTCACTGACACCTGACACCTGACATCTTTCAAACATTGAATCGGAACTCGATCACGTCACCATCCTGCACGACGTATTCCTTGCCTTCCAGCCGCATCCATCCTTTCTCTTTCGCCGCGGCTTCCGACTTGGCTTCGATCATGCGGTCGTAAGCGATCACCTGCGCGCGGATGAAACCGCGTTCGATGTCGGAGTGGATTACGCCCGCCGCTTCGGGAGCCTTCGCGCCTTTGTGAATCGTCCAGGCGCGCGCTTCTTTTTCGCCCGCCGTGAAATACGAAATCAGGCCGAGCGTGTGATAAGCGCCGCGAATCAATTTGCCCAGGCCGGTTTCGGTCAAGCCCAGACTGGCCATGTATTCCGGACGCTCTTCGGGTTCAAGGTCAACCAGGTCGGCTTCGAGTTGCGCGCTGATGACCGTCGTGTCGGCGCCTTCGCTCTCGGCGTGCGCGCGCACCTGTTTGATGAAATCGGTTTCGGGCCTGGTCAGATCGGATTCCGAAACGTTGGCGACGTAGATCATCGGCTTCATCGTCAGCAGGAAGAGATGATAAGCCTTCGCCTTTTCATCGTCGCTCAAACCGGCCAATCGCGCTGGTTTGCCGTCGTCGAAAGCCGCTTGCAGCTTGTCGAGCAGTTCCAATTCTTCTTTTGCCGTCTTGTCTCCGACCTTAGCCTGTTTGGTCACACGCTCACGGCGTTTTTCGACCGTCGCCAGATCGGCCAGAATCAATTCCAGATTGAGCGTTTCAATGTCGCGCTGCGGATTGATCGTCTCTTCGACGTGGACGACGTTCTCGTCTTCAAAACAGCGCACGACGTGGACGATCAATTCGGTTTCGCGGATGTGGTGCAGGAACTGATTGCCGAGTCCTTCGCCCCGGCTCGCGCCTTTGGCCAGTCCGGCGATGTCAACGAATTCGACTGTGGCGTATACGATCTTGCTGGTTTTAGCGATTTTGGCCAGAGGCTCCAGGCGCGCGTCCGGCACGTTGACTACGCCGACGTTTGTGCCTGTAGTGCTGAAAGGATAGTTGGCGCTCTCGGCGCCGCGCGTTGCGGTCAGGGCGTTGAACAGAGTTGATTTGCCGACGTTGGGCAAGCCGACGATTCCTGCGCGTAACATAGCTGATGATTCCTCGATTGATTGATTAGGGAGGTAAACGGCAATTTATCAGCTTGTCAGGAACTGTTGCAACTCGCCTTCGGTCGGCAACCCGTCGCGCGC
>JAJVID010000100.1 GCA_022072205.1 Acidobacteriota bacterium | reverse complement strand
CAGATTCGTATCGTTACCCGCAGCGGCGGCCAGCAATTCCACGGCGTCTTCTACGAATACCTTCGCAACGCCGCCTTCAACGCCAACGAGTGGGGCCGCAACCGCAACACGCCGGCCAACCAGCCGTGCAGCGATGAACGCTTCGAGAAGGCTTCGCACTGCCGCCCGAATCCGTTCCGCTATAACCAGTTCGGCTACTCGTTGAGCGGCCCGGTGACTATCCCAGGCATCGGCTTCAACAAGAACCGCGACAAGCTCTTCTGGCTGTGGGGCCAGGAGTGGGTGCGCCAGCGCCGCACTGACAACACCACACAGCGCGTGGCGACAGCCAAGATGCGTCAGGGCGATTTCAGCGAACTGGCTGATCCGAACAACCCGCTCCGCGTGGTTCGTTTCATCAAAGACCCGCTGCTGACCGGCAATTGCAACGCGACCGATCAGACCGCTTGTTTCAAAGATGGTGGAATCATCAACAAGATTCCTGCCAACCGGCTCAGCCAGAACGGCCTGGCCTTCTTGCGCGCGCAACCGGAACCGATTCCGGGATTCTTCACCTCGACGGGGCAGAACTTCTTCCAGGATCGTCCGACCACTGACGATCAGCGCAAGGACACGGTCTCCGTGGACTTTTATCCGAACGATCGGCACCAGATTAAATACCGCCTGGCGTTGTATCACTACGTTGGCGTGAGCGCGTTCCGCGGCGGCACAGATCGCGCGCCGCAGATCATTGATCGTCCGAACCAGACGACTTCGATCAACTGGACGTGGACGCTCTCGCCGACCTGGATCAGCGAGACTTTGATCGCGGGCAGCCGCGATCAGGTCTTCATCGCCGTTGATACTCGCGGTAACACCTATCAACGCAGCAAGTACGGAATTAACTATCCGTACATTTTCCCGACGAAGGAAATCTTCGACAAGGTGCCGACGATTGACGGCGTTGACCAGTTCGTCGGAATTGACGGCGGCCCGTATCCATCCAGCTCCACAGGGCCGATCTATCAGTTCTCCAACAACTGGACGAACATTCGCGGCAATCACACGCTCAAGTTCGGCGGCTATTTCGAGCGCTCCGGACAGAACGACTTCGACCAGATCAACGTCTCCGGCACGCCGGGCGGCACCAACAACCAAAACGGCCGCTTCGTCTTCAGCAACGGAACGACGGGCGGCACGGGCGTGGCCATCGGCAACGTGGCGATCGGTCTGTTCGACACCTACGCCGAGATCGGCCAGCGTTCCTTCACTCCTTATCGCGGCCACATGTTCGAGTGGTTTGCGCAGGATTCGTGGAAGGCTACGCCGAAGTTGCGGCTGGAGTATGGGCTGCGTCACACCATCATCCAACCCTACTATAGTCTGTGGGGCAACATGGCTGTCTTCGATCCGGATCTCTATGATCCCAAGATCGCGGTGACGCAAAACCCCGCCAACGGCTTTATCACGGCGGGCGATCTGCGTTCGCGTTACAACGGCCTGGTTATCCCAGGTGACGGTTGGCCGGCTGCGGCGTCAGGGCCGGGACGCGTTGGCATCGCTCAAACGGGCGAGTTCAACTTCCTCTTCCGAGGCGCGGGAGCGGAGTTCTCGAAGATTCACAAGAACAACTTCCAGCCACGCGTGGGCATCGCCTATGCGTTCAACGAGAAGAACGTTATCCGCGCAGGCGCGGGCCGCTTTTACACGCGCCTGGGCGTGAGCGACTCGGTTTTCCTGGGTGGCAACCCGCCGTTCCAGCCGACTGTTTCAATCACGCGCGGAAGCGTTGACAATCCCGGCGGCACGGGCGGCAACGCCTTCCCGCTGGTCGTCACCACGCAGGACAAGATCTTCAAGAATCCGGAGGCTTGGACCTGGAACGTGACCTTCGAGCGTGAGATCGGCTTCAGCACGCTGGTAGAAGTCGGCTACGTAGGCCGTCGCGGGCTGCACGGCCAGCGCGAACGCAACATCAACCAGCTTCCGGTCGGTACCTGCCCGGCCAATCAGCCAGGCTTCACCGGCGGCTGCCCGCTGATCAATCCTGCCAATGCCGCGCAGGGCCGCTTCAATGCCGACGCGCTGCGTCCGTTCAAAGGCTTCGGCATTATCCGACTGACCAACAACGACGCCAACTCGCTTTACAACGGGTTGCAGGTCAGCGCCAATCGCCGCTTCACCGGCGGACTACTGTTCGGGGCGGCTTATACGCTCTCGAAGTCTTCGGACGACGGATCGGCGCAACGCGACGTGGTGCCGAACGCGTTCGACGTCCACAATCTCTGGGGGCCTTCAACCTTTGACCGCCGCCACGTTCTGGTGCTGAACGCCGTCTACCAGTTGCCGTTCTTTAAAGACAAGTCGAAGCTGTCGGGCAAACTGCTCGGCGGATGGACAGTCAGCGCCATCTCGCAGTTCCAGACCGGCAACCCCATCAGCATCGCGTCGGGCGATGATTTCGCTGGCGTCGGTCCGGGCAGCGGCCCGCAGTTGTGGATCGTCAATGGCGATCCACAACTTGATGGGGGTGATAAGAAGTTCGCGATCAATGCGACTGATCCGAACTATTGGTTCCGGGTGAATCAGCCAGGCAAGACCTGCGCGTTGGGTTCGAGCGTGGCCTATGACCCGGCCAACTGCATCTTTAGCAGACCGACGCCGGGAACAATCTCGAGCCAGCGGTCACGTGGCATTCTCTACAATCCTGGTTTCCAGAATCACAACCTGACTTTGGTGAAGGATTTCTCCATCACCGAAAGCCATCGCATTCAGTTCCGCGCTGAAGCGTACAACTGGCTGAACCATCCGAACTGGAATGGCGCGGATACCAACCCGACCAGTTCGACTTTCGGCAAGGTCACCAGCAAGGGCGGTAACCGCGAGCTTCAGTTCGCGCTCCGCTATCAGTTCTAGTCAATCGCCGACTGGAAAATACCTAAGCCCGCCTGGCCATTTGGCCCGGCGGGCTTTTTTGTTTCAAAGAAGATGATCATTGGGGACCATCAAGCGAGTTTGAATCATTTCCATTCTCGCGCCATCAGCGCCAGACTGAAACCAATTCCCTTTATACCTCGATAAGCTGTGAAGCCTGTCTCCGCGTGGCTTCTGCGCTTCATACCGGCTTCAAGGCGCTCAATCTCCTTGAACTTCTGACATCATCATTCCAATTGCGGTAAGCCTGCTTCAGTCATACCGTACCAACTAACGTTCAAATCCGAAAATCTGAATCGGAATCTGGATTTCCGGACTTTATCTGGAATTCATCGGCTCTCAGCGCCTGATTCAGACCAGCTTTTTGAAGCCGATTGCGCTGTTGTTCGCTGGAATGGTAGTTGCACAACAAGCTACGGAACTTGGAAATAATCATTTGGATTTGTTTCTAAAACGATCCGCTAACCGCCCGTAATAATCAAAATTATCATCGGGTTATATAGCTATCCTCTAAGTTGGTTAGCGGGGCGACCAAACCAGTATCAAGAGCACGAGCGTCAATTTCGAATCGGCTCACGCGAGCCGGTTTAGGCCTTCGTGTGTCTTGTGGAGATGAGTTTCACCATCAGCGGAGCGGGGATGCGGGCGACGCGGGTTTTAGTCAATCACTGTTTCCGCCGGCTGATTATCAAACTGCCATTTGAGCTTCACAGTCTGCCGCAGTACCTGGGCTGTGTTACCAACTCAAAAATAAAAGGAAAGGAAGCTTACCATATGAGACAAAGATCATTGGTCAATACGCTTAAAAATACCTTGAGCCTGGTATGTTGTACCATCGCGCTCGTGATAGCTGCGCCGCTGGCGTACTCCCAGGAAAACACGGGGAGCATCCAGGGTGTGGTTAAAGATCAAACCGGCGCCGCGATCCCGGGCGCAAAAGTCACGGCCACCAGTTCCGCGCTGGTGCGTCCACTGGAGGTGATGACCGACAGCGCCGGGGCCTATACCTTCCCCAGACTCCCGGTCGGAGCTTATTCCATCACCGTCACCCTGACCGGTTTCAAGACCGTCAAGAAGGAAGATATCGCCGTGCAACTAGGCAGAGAGCTAACGCTTGAAATCGCGATGCCGGCGGGCGACGTGGCCGAACAGGTCAACATCACCGCCTCGTCCGAAGCGTTGGACATCACGTCCAGCCGCACCGCAACCAACCTGTCCGAGAAATTCATTGACAACACTCCGAGGGGCCGCAATTTCCACTCGATTCTGAAGGCCGCGCCCGGCGTGCGTCCGGAACCGAAGGGCGGCAATGAAGGCGTCGGCGGCATTCAGGTAGACGGCGCGAGCGGCGCTGAGAATGCCTTCGTTCTTGACGGCGTCGAAGTGACCGATGTTCGCAAGGGCCAACTGCGCCGCGCCGATTCGATCCCCTTCGAGTTCATCCGCGAGGTGCAGGTCAAGAGCGGCGGCTTCGAGGCCGAGTACGGCGGGGCGACGGGCGGCGTGGTCAACGTCGTGACCAAGAGCGGCACGAACGCTTTTCACGGCGAAGGAGCTTTCCTCTTCACCAACTCCGGGCTGAACTCAAACACGCGCGGCTATTGGCAACCCGGCGTGAGAGACGCGAACAAGGCCGAGTTCTTTCGCCAGAACGAAGACGATTACCGGGCGTTCTACCCCGGCTTCTCGCTCGGCGGCCCGATTCTCAAAGACCGCCTGCATTTCTTCACCAGCTACTTCCCCGAATTGATCCGCACCGAGCGCACAATCAATTTTGTGGATAACAATTCAGCGCCAATCTCCACCAAGACTTTCACCCAAAACGTGAAGCGTCATTACGGCATTGGGCGGCTTGATTATGCGCCGACCCAGAAGCTTCAGATCAACACTTCGTACATCTGGACGCCGACCAAGGTCAACGGCCTGCTGCCGGTGGCCGATGGCCGAGTCGCCGCGCCGTCCAATGATCTTTCGGTTGGTGGCGGCTATACGCCTTCATCAGCTTACACGGCGGCGGTCACCTACACGCCGACCTCCAAACTGGTCCTGAGCGCCCGCTACGGGTACAAATACCTTAACGACAAAGGCTCGACGCTGAACAACAACTACACGGCGACGCTCGGCAGCTACGGCTTGCCAGCCGGGCCTTACCTCATTTACAGAACGCCGAGCAGTTCGCAAACCAATCCGCCGGTACCGTCGGCGCTTGCCGGCAACACCAATTTCACGAACATCAGCAGCACGTTTGCGACGCTGCGTGACATCACGACGCGTCACAACGTCTATCTGGACGGCACCTACATCGCCCGCGTGTTCGGCCAGCAACACACTCTCAAAGGCGGCTACGCGCTCAACCGTTTGTCGAACGACGTGGAAGACGATTTCCTCAACGGCCAGTTCGATGTCTTCTGGGGCGAGGCTTTCACGCGCGGTAGCACGGTCAACCAGCGCGGCGCCTATGGCTATTACGTCTGGCAGGACGGCGTTCGTCACAACGCCAACGTCAACAGCCGCAACCAGGGCTTCTATATCCAGGACGCCTGGCAGCTTAGCCCGCGTATGAACCTCAACCTCGGCGTCCGCTTCGAAAACGAATTCCTTCCGCCTTACACGAAGAGCTATCTCGGCGCGAAAGTGCAAAACCCGATCAGCTTTGGTTGGGGCGACAAGATCGCGCCGCGTCTCGGTTTTGCGTGGGACGTGCTGGGCACTGGCAAATGGAAAGTGAGCGCGAGCTATGGTCATTACTTCGACGTGATGAAATACGAGATCGCTCGCGGCTCGTTCGGCGGCGATTACTGGGTCAGCCACGTCTACAAGCTGGACGATCCAAACAAGCTCGCTTCGCTGTCGAAAACAGCCCCGAACGCGGCAGGCTCGCTCATCACGGAGTATGACAACCGCACGCTGGAGATTGACAGTCAGGGGCGATTGCTGTCCGTTGATCCGGGCATGAAACCGTACGAGCAGCGCGAATTCACCGTTACCTCGACGCACCAGTTCGCCTCGAATCTGGTTTTCTCGGCGCGTTACACCCGCAAGCGGTTGATGCGCGCGCTTGAGGACATCGGTGTGCTCGACGCGGGGGACAACGAGGTCTACATCACCGGCAACCCCGGCTTCGGGTTGCGCGACCGGAGCATCAACACCTTGAGCGGTCAGACGATCAATCTCAAGGAAGGGCAATACCTGGTGCCACGCGCCAAGCGTCAGTACGACGGGCTTGAGTTCCGTCTTGACGGGCGCTTCAACGAAGGTTTCGCACGCAATCTCAGCTACTTCGTCTCGTACACTTACAGCCGGCTTTACGGCAACTACGCCGGCCTGGCCAACTCGGACGAGAACGGGCGTTCCGACCCGGGCGCCTCGCGCGCGTTCGACTTGCCGTATGGCAATTTCGATTCGAAGGGCAACAACGTTTACGGGCCGCTCGGCACCGACCGACCGCATTCGTTCACGTTCTTTGGCAATTACGACCTGAGGTCGAAGCTGGGCGTAACGAACTTCTCGCTCTCGCAGGTGGCTTACAGCGGCACGCCGCTCACCTCCGAAGCGACAGTCACCGTCCCGGTCTTTTACAACGGTCGTGGCGATCTTGGCCGCACTGACGTCTTCACGCAGACCGACATTTTGATCAGCCATACGATCAACTTGACGGAGCGCGTGAAAGTCAAACTCGACATGAACGTTCAGAACCTGTTCAATCAGGCGGCGGTGATGAACGTTCGCAGCCGTTTGAACCGCAATGGCAACGCCGTCATTTCGGATCAGCAATTCTTCAGCGGCTTCGACGTGAGCCAATACTTCTTCCAGCCGGGCACGCTCGGTCCCGACGGGAAGCCGAGGACGACGAACCTTCTTGATCCGACCTATGGGTTGCCGGGTACCCGCCGCTCCGGCCTCACACCTGAAGGCTCGAACGCTTATCAGGGAATTCGTGAACTCCGGTTCGGATTCCGAGTCATCTTCTAACCCAGTCCACTTCGGAAACGGAGTGATGGAAAATCAAAGGGCTGCCAACTCCGCAGAGATGGCAGCCCTTTTGAATTCCCGCCGAGTCAGGCAATCAGTTCTTCGCCTTCTCTTTCGCCTTCAGATTATCAATAGCCGCCTTGATCTTTGCTCGGTCAATGCCTTTTCCTTCCTTGAGGTAAATCTCCAGTTCTTTCACCGCCTCGGAATACTTGCCCTGCTTGTTGTAGATCGAGGCCAGATAGAAATGCACGTCAACCGCCTGATCGCCGCCCAATTCGATTGCCTTCTTGAGCGCGGCCACTGCCTGATCGTATTCGCGGTTGTTGCCGTAAGCCTGGCCGAGCATGATCTGGATATTGACGTTCGCCGGGTCTTCGACAGCGGCTTTCTTCAACCACTCGATGGCTTCGGACAGACGGTTCAGCTTCACATTGGCGACGCCGAGCGCGTAAAGGCTCTTCGACGCTCTGCCGTTGACCTCCACAGCGTGCGCCAGAAGCGGCAGCGCGTCGGCGAATTGCCCGCGCTTGACGTATTCAGTCCCGAGCAGCTCAAGGGCCTGGAAGTAATCGGGGAAAATTTCAATCGCCTTCTTGAGCGCCGCGCCGGCCTGCTCGAATTTGCCATCGCTGAGGTAACCGGCCCCGCGTTCAAACTCAACGCGAGCGGCGTCAGGGATCGTTTGAGTGAAAACAATCTCGCGCACTGGCGATTCACTCTTCTTTCGCTTGAGCGTGAAATCGAGCATGTAAGGCTCTTCGGCCCCGCCGCCTCTGCCGGAGATTGACTGGAACTCGACTCGCTGAACCTGTTCTTCGTAAGGCGTCCCGACAGGTTCGACGCGAACTAGGTAGACGCCCTGACGCAACCCTCTGAACTGGAACCGTCCCGATGAGTCAACAAAGACCGTTCGGATCGAGTGGTAATTTTCATCGAGCAGAGAGACGCGAATGGATGTCACTCTCTGCCCGTTGGTGTCTCGCACACTGCCGATCACGGCGAAAGCGCTTTGGAATGGGAAGACGTAAAGGATCAAGCTAAACAACAGAATGGGAATCGTCATAGCCAGCGCTCCTCTCAACGCTTCAAGGAAGAAGTAAAACTTTGCCGGTTGTCTTCCTGCCTTCAAGTTGCCGGTGCGCCTCGGCGGCGTCGCGCAGCGGGAATGTCTTCTCGATTCGCAACTTCAATTCGCCAGATTTGATCCAGTTGAACAGATCGCCCGCGCGCCAGAGCAATTCTTCGCGCGTCGCGGCGTATTGCGCCAGACTCGGCCTGGTCAAAAACAGCGATCCTTTTTGCGCGAGCAGCGCCGGGTCGAACGATGCGACAGGGCCGCTCGATTGGCCGAAGAGCGCCATCATCCCGCGCGGCGCGAGCGACGACAGGCTCTTGAGAAAAGTGTCTTTGCCGACCGAATCGTAAACCACCTGCGCGCCTTTCCCTCCCGTCAAGCGACGCGTTTCCTGCTCAAAATCCTGTTGAGTGTAAAGAATGATTTCATCGGCTCCGGCTTCGCGCGCAAGCTCGGCTTTGGCTTCAGTCGAAACAGTGCCGATGCCGCGCGCGCCGATGCGCTTGACCATCTGGATCAGCAACAAGCCCACGCCGCCCGCAGCCGCATGGATCAACGCTGTTTCGCCGGCTTTCAGCGGATAAACAGAAGTCGTCAGGTAATGCGCCGTCATGCCTTGCAACATAGCGGCTGCGGCTTGCTCGGCGCTCACGCCTTCCGGAACTTTGACCAGTTTCCACGCGGGCACGGCGGCGTATTCGGCATAGGCGCCCGGCTGCATCGCGTAAGCCACGCGGTCACCGGCCGAGACTTCGGTCACGCCGGGAGCGACGGCTTCAACAACACCGGCGGCTTCCATTCCGGGAATGAACGGACGCGGCTGCGGATAAAGGCCCGTGCGGTGATAAACGTCAATGAAGTTCAGGCCGATGGCATCGAGCTTGACCAGGGCTTCGCCGGATTTCGGCGCGGGTTTTTCCCACCCACGATAGACGAGCGCTTCAGGCCCGCCACAATTTTCAATGATGATTGCTTTCATATTCACTCCGAAGCGTTGATGAGTTTTGAAAGGGATGCGGTGTCAGGCGGGATTCTACTTCGCGCGCTGGCCGATGGCCAGAAATCGGGCAAATAATGAATGGCGCGGAGATGGGCTTGGAAGCGAGGATCTCCCAGGCCCATGGCTTTTGCAAAGTCTGTTGTGGTAACCAAAACCTACGACCGACCGCCTCATACCTAAAAACTTTTCCTCCGAACCATCACTTGATAAAACCCTCGAAGGAAAAATTTATAGGTTTTAGATTTTAGGTCTTGGGCTTTAGGTTCTCCCTGACGACTTTGCAAAAGCCCTGCTCCCAGGCTCGCGCTTATTGCTGATAACCTTCCATCGTTGATCTGATTGCGTGCGCATGCGCCGGATCAACCATTCGCTGCTTTTACCTCACCCTCCGTGTCTGTCGAACCGGAGGATGCGGTCTTCTTGCGAATATACAAACCGTCGAACGCTGTGCTCCAGGTCTTGCCATCGTCCTGCGACGATTCCCAAAGCTGGCGCACGCGCCCGCCTTCGAGCGGGAAGAAGCTGAGTTTATTGATTATCTTGCCGCCGTTCGGGCCTGGCTTTTCGCCGACCAGCCGCATTGCGCCATCCTTGAACTCGCCGTACAACTCAAGCACGTTGCCTGTGCTGTCCACCCACGTCTGCTGCCATTTGCCTTTGGCGGCGTTGTAGATGTTGAAGCTCTTGCCGGTCATCCCGCGCGCGCCCGTCCAGTTTTCGAAGATGACGCAGTCGCCGAGGATCAGTTGCACGCTGCTTGCCCCGGCTTGCTGGCCGCCCGCTTGCACGTCCCATTCGCCTATCCAGAAATCGAACTGACGATATTCGGGCCGCGCCGCGCAGGGCTTGGCGGGCGGTTTTGTATTCGATTGCGCGAAGACACCGGCTACAAAACAAAGCGCAGCGAGAAGCGCAAGGCAGATTTTTTTCAACAAAAGGTAAGACACGGTTTTCATCTCCTTTGTGTTGGCTTGGAAGTTTCCGCAGTGGAGAGCGCGATTGTAATCGCGCAAGATGAAAGTGTCTTCAACCGGGTGTAAAAAAAGGTAAAACAATCACGTCCGCGCTTTGCGTTTTTGTGGTGAAGCGATTCAATCGGCGGCGATTGGAGACGAAGCGGTTTCATCCGCCTGCACGCGGCTGTGTTTGCGGCTGTAACCGAAATAGATTGCAAACCCGACCGCCAGCCACACGACCAGACGAATCCACGTATCGAGCGGCAGACTCACCATCAGCAACAGCGAGATAATTATGCCCATCACCGGCGTGAACGGAACCCAGGGAGTTTTGAACGGCCTCTCCATATCGGGCCGTTTGATTCGCAGCATCCACACGCCCGCGCAAACAATGATGAACGCCAGCAGAGTGCCGATGCTCACCAATTGGCCGAGCAGGCTGATCGGAAACAGACAGGCCAGAACAGCTACGAACAATCCAACCACGATGGATGAAATCCACGGCGTGCGGAAACGCGGATGAACCACGCTCACCCAGGGCGGCAACAATCCGTCGCGCGACATCGTGTAAAAGATCCGCGATTGCCCCATCAACGTCACCAGCATCACGGTGCTCAAGCCCGCCAACGATCCCAGTTTGACCAGCAGACTGCCCCACTTCACTCCGGCCACGTCAATCGCCATCGCGACGGGCGCGGCGACATTCAATTGCGAGTAGTGAACCATGCCGGTCAACGTTATCGTCACGCCCATGAAGAGAATCGTGCAGATGGCGAGCGATCCCAGAAGGCCGATGGGCATGTCGCGCTGCGGATTTTTGGCTTCCTGGGCGGCGGTCGTGACAGCGTCGAAGCCGATGTAGGCGAAGAAAATCACCGAGGCGCCGCGCGCTATGCCCGACCATCCGAACTGCCCGAATCCGCCTTTGTTTTCGGGGATGAATTCGCGCCAGTTGCTGGTGAATACGCTGGGGTGTTGCCAGAGGTACGCGCCGGCGATGGCGATGAAGATAATGACTGTGGCAACTTTGATGAAAACCGCGACGGTGTTGAATCGCGCCGACTCCTTGACGCCGACGACCAGAATGCCCGTGACGAGCATGATCGCAATGAACGCGGGCAGATTGAACAAAGCGGTCGCGTGCGGCAACGTATCCGGGTTGATTCCTGCGGCTTTGATCGCGGGCAGAACAGTCGCCAGCAATGTCCAGCGATCCTGGAAGAAAACAAGCTCGCTGCCGGGAGTTTCAATAAGTCGCGGCGGCAAATTGATGTGGAAATCCTGCAACAGGCTGACGATTGTGCCGCTCCATCCCGAAGCTACGGTGGCCGCGCTGAAGGCGTATTCCAACACCAAATCCCAGCCGATGATCCAGGCGAAGATTTCACCGAGCGTCGCGTATCCGTAAGTGTAAGCCGAACCCGAAATCGGAATCATCGCGGCGAATTCGGCGTAACACAGCCCGGCGAATGCGCAGCCGAGGCCCGCGAGCAGGAACGACAGAGTGATCGCCGGGCCGGCGTATTGCGCCGCCGCGTTACCGGTGATCACGAAGATGCCGGCGCCGATGACCGCTCCGATTCCAAGTGAAATCAGATTGTACGGCCCCAGCGCGCGAACCAGTCCGTGCGCGCCGTCCGAACGCGATTCGGCAAGCAGTTGATCGAGCGGCTTGGTGGCAAGCAGCTTTGACATAATTTTTCTCTCCTGTGTTGATGATGTGTGATCAGGCGCGCGCGATCTTAGGCGGGATGAATGAGGCGGCGAAGAATTATGTGATCAGAGGGAAAGATCGAGTGACGAGATGGGCGGATGGCGTGGTCGAGCGGCTCACAGCTTGCCGAGCAAATGATGAAGCTGGTCGCGGTAATTACGGCTCAGGCGCAGTTCGGCGCCGCTGCGGAGAATGATCCTCCAGTCGCGGTGTGACCAGGGCTGCAATTCCTGAATGCGATCAATATTGACCAGCCCCGAACGGTGGATGCGCGGAAATTTGCGCGGGTCCAGTTGTGTGGCCAGATGGGTGAGCGTTTCGCGGATCAGCGATGACTGTTTGCCGAAATGGACGCGGACGTAATTGCCCTCGGCCTCGATCCAGTCAATCTCGTCGGTTTTGAGAACGAAGACCCGGTCGTTGTTTTTGATAACAAGGCGGTCGAGGTATTGCGGCTTGTCTTTGATTTCGGAGAGCAAGCCGAGGATTTGCTGGTTTACATCGTCGCGGCGTTTTTCCAGCAACCGATCTTTCGCGCGTTGCAGCGCCTGAGCAAACCGCGCGCGGTCGAAGGGCTTGAGCAGGTAATCAACCGCCTGAACGTCGAAAGCCCGCACCGCGTACTGGTCGTAAGCCGTGACGAAGATGAGCAGCGGGCTTTGCCCGCCGTTCAGCGTTTCGGAAACGGCCAGGCCGTCAAGGCCCGGCATCTGCACGTCCAGAAAGATCAGGTCGGGCGCGAGTTCGCGGACGGCTGAGATTGTCTCGGCGCCGTTCGCGCATTCGCCGATGATGACGACTTCGGAATCGTCTTTGAGCAGTTCGCGCAGGCGTTTGCGGGCCAACGGTTCGTCGTCAACGATCAAGACTCGAATTGATTTGGAATCAGGCATTAGTTTTCGGTTTGAAAGGGGATTTCCAAAGTCACGACAAGGCCGCCTTCCGCCGCGTTCATCATCCCGAAAAGATGTTCGTCGCCGTAAAGTTGGCGCAGCCGCGCCCGCGTGTTGGCAAGCCCGACGCCATCGGCGCCGTTTTTCACGGTCAATCCGGGGCCGTTGTCCTGCACTTCTATTTTTAAGCGGCCATTGTTGCGATGCGCTCTGATCGCGACGACTCCCGCGCTCGTTTGCTGAGCGATGCCGTGACGGATGGCGTTTTCGACTATCGGTTGCAGGAAAAGGTTCGGCACGCGCGCTTCCATCGCCGCCGGTTCAACTTCCATCCGAGCAGTCAGACGATCCTGAAACCGCAGCTTCTCGATGTCCAGATAACATTCCAGGAATTTCAACTCCTGCTCCAGCGTCGTCTGCTGCTCGCCGGAGTTGCGCAAGGTCATTCGCAGGAACTCTCCCAGGCGGGCGATCATCTGGTCGGCGGCTTCCACATCTTCGCGTATCAACGCCGAGATCGAATGCAGCGTGTTGAAGAGAAAATGCGGATGAAGCTGCATCTTCAGCGCGGCAAGCTGCGACTGGGCGAGTTGCGCTTCGAGTTGCGAAGCCTTGAGTTGGCCCTCCTGATAACGCTGGTAATAATCGAAGGCGTAGCTGGCGAGGAGAATCGTCCAGTAGATCAAACTCCACCAGGCGAAGCTCGACAGAAAGACGGGCTGGAATTCGGCGAGCAACACCGAAACCGAATCTGGCCATGCGCCGCTGCCGAGCCGTGATGAAATAACGACGTAAAGCAACAAATGAGCGAACGAAAAGATGAATCCGGCTGGCACGTGAAACAGCAATCCGTCCAGCCATTCTTTGCGCGGAATCGGGAACGTGCGGGCGAGCCACAGAATCAGCGGAGACGAGACGACCCACAACAACCAGAAAACAAGGCCACGCAGTAACGCCTGACCCAAACTGATTGGGCGATTTTCGTAAGCGTGTTGCAGATAGACTTGAATGGCGAAATAGAGTCCGGGCAGCGTCCACGCGCCGAAGATGAACAGCCACTGTGTCGAACGTCGTTGCCACATACGAATCACGCCAGGAATCGGCCAGAATCTATTGGATGAGGCGGTATCTTGCCCCAGTCTTCGATCCTGCTCAAGTTTCGTATCGGCGAAACGATGGGTTAGAATCAGCGGCGCAATGAAACCAAATTTGCGAAGGAGTAAAAGCCGTGAGGAATTTTCTTGAAAATCGCTTGGGCAAGGAAATCGAGGTTTGCTGTCAGGGAATTACCGTCAGCGGTAAAGTGACTAAAGTCGAAGGAAATGTCCTTTACCTGGAAAAAGACGAGATGACCGCCCACGTTAATATCGAAAAGATCATCATCGTTTGGGATTCGCAGGAGAAGAAGGCGCATTCTCCGGGCTTCCTGACACAATCGAAATAACAAAACCGGCGCGAGGCGCGAGGGAAGCTCTGAACTTTCCTTACGCCTCGCGCTGGCGATTCACCTTCTTGCCGCCATTTTTCTTCTGACCGGCGCGAAAATGCGCCGGTAGCCAATCACACGCTCTCCCCAGTATCCATCGAAGTATGAGCGCACGATGCCCTGAGATGTCGTTGCGTGATAGAACGAATGCGCGTCCCGCACAATGCCGACATGGTTCAGGCCTTTGAAAAAGACCAGCGTGCCGAATTCCGCGCGCTCTTCTTTGGTCGCTCCGGGTAAAGTCTGCCAGAGCTTGCGTGAAGAGCCTCGCTCGAAATCAACGCCCGCGTCTTGAAAGACTCGCCAGACGAATCCCGAACAATCGTAACCGCGATCATCCGTCCCCCGCGAGCGGTAAGGCAGACCGAGGCGGCTGGTCACCGCTTCGTACAAAGACGACTCGATCTCATCGCTGTAAACCGGACTATATCCGGTGAAGTTGGCGGAGGAGGTTCGAGCCGGATTCGTCCTGAGGGACGCGCGGCCGTAAAGAGCGTAAGCGGGAAAGAAATTGAAGTAGTCGAAGCCGGTCGAGTGAATTGAGACGATGTGATAAGCCTCGTTGCCTTCACTCGCCTCGGCTTTCTTCAAACCAGTTACCAACAGGGCGCCTGCAAATAAGCACACTACTAGCCGATATGCCTGTCGCATATATCCAGTCTCCTTGTTTCCTTGAAATGAACTTTGGTCGAAAGGGGCAGTCGGAAAATGTGAGGTTGGCAACGAAGGGGTTGGAGTTGTAAGGGGCTAGAAAGGGGCCAAAAAGCGGGCGTATATTAGCCGCAAAGTTCTAACCTGTCACTTGAAAAATTAAAACGCGGGATAAAAAGCTCTGTTCAGATGGCGCGAGGATGAAATAGTAAGACTTTTGACAAGGCAAGCCCGTCAAAGGACTCGCCTTGTCGGAAGCTGTCGCCGGCTTATTCGATCGGGCTGATGGAATCCGGAGGAAGCGGAAATATAGGCGCAGGCGCCCGGCGGTAACCGGTGATGCGCCGTTCCCAATAACCGGAAAAACGGGAGAGCGTTACTCCGTGCGAGCGCGAGGAGTGATAGAAGGATTCCGCATCACGGACAATCCCGATGTGCTTCAGCCCGTTGAAAAATACCAGCGTGCCGAATTGTGTGGTCTCCACACCTTCGGCTTCGGGCAATTGGCTCCAGAGCGTACGCGCAGCGCTTCGCTCGATGTCAGCGCCCAGTTCTCTAAAAACGCTCCAGACGAATCCAGAGCAATCGTAACCTCGTTCATCCGAGCCGTAGTAACGATAACGGACGCCGAGCCGCTTTGCGATTGCGTTCTGCAGCAGGGCGGACGCATCAGTCGGGAAGATGAACGGTGGTGGTAAAAGATCATAGCGAAAGGTCGGCAAAACCAGCGACGTGAAATCGCTGGGGATAACTTCGGGCATCTGGGGCGTCTTTGCATGCTTGCCGGTTGCAATGCGCAGAAACACATTCGAGCTGACTTGCGCTTTGGCGGTCATACTGGAATGTGTCAACAGGATTGCAAACAGGCAAAAGCAAAGCATCCGCCGAAAAGCTCTGATCATAATCAAAATCTCCAATGGTCTGTCGCTATTCGTTGTTTGCTTTGCCGAGGATTTCAAAGTGGCGTCATCTTAACCGCAAAGATGCGAATTGTCACGGCGGTAAAGACTTGAAAAATCAGCAAGTGGGATAGCCAATTCCATTTGGCGAAGGTATACTTTGACGCCGCGCGGAGCATTGCGGTTTCGATTTTTTGACTCACGACGCCAACCAGACGGCGTGAACGGCGCAAAGCTCCTGGCCCCCCCGAACGAAAACACAAACGAAAGAGAAAAAGCAGCAATCTATGAAGATAGCCATTTTGGGGACGCGAGGTATTCCAGCGAACTATGGTGGTTTTGAAACATTCGCAGAACAACTCGGAACGAGACTGGCAGCGAGAGGACACGAGGTAACAGTTTACGGGCGCAAGCATTACTCAACGACTAGCGCTCCCACATACAACGGCGTAAATCTGATAATCCTTCCAACCATCCGCCACAAATATTTCGATACTGTCATTCACACTTTTCTTTCCGTTATGCATGCCGCGCCACGCAGGTACGACATCATTCTGATCTGCAATGCGGCAAACAGCATCTTCGCTTTCATCCCGCGACTGTTCGGAACGCCGACGCTGGTCAATGTTGACGGGCTTGAACGCAAACGCAAGAAGTGGAATTGGATTGGGCAGACGTACTATTTGATCTCCGAATGGCTCTCGACATTTTTGCCGACAGCCATCGTGACCGACGCTCAGGTAATTCAGGATTACTACGCGACTCGCTACAAGAAAGAGTCTGAGATGATCGCTTACGGCGCCGAAGTCGCGCGCCGCGCCGCGCCGGAAAAACTGTTGCGATTTGGCTTGAAGCCAAATCAGTATGTGCTTTACGTCAGCCGCCTGGAGCCTGAGAACAACGCTCATCTGGTCATTGAGGCCTATCAGAAAGTGAAAACCGACCTGCCGCTGGTGATTGTCGGCGGCGCTCCATACGCCGAGGAATACATCGCCCGACTCAAGAGCACAAAAGACCCTCGAGTTAAGTTTCTCGGTTTCGTCTTTGGCGAGGATTACCGGGCGCTGCAACAGAACGCTTATTGCTACGTCCACGCCACGGAAGTCGGCGGAACGCATCCGGCGTTGATCGAAGCGATGGGCGCGGGCAATTGCGCGCTCACGCTCAATACGCCTGAAAATCTGGAGGTCATCGGAGATGCGGGAATCATCTACAAATCAGCACATGATTTGGCCGCGCATCTACAACACGTCATCAACGATCCTCCAATCATCGGCGAATACCGCCGCCGTGCGATGTCGCGGGTGATTCAGTTTTACAACTGGGAGCAGATCACTGACCAGTACGAGGAATTGCTGGCGCGACTTGCTGGCGTTGAGGTTCCGGCGGGCGCGCCAGTCACGGCTGATTCTATTTCTTACCCGTTGTTTGTCGAAGAACCTTCTCCCAAAATGAGAAGCGCGGCCAAATCAAGCCTCTGAATGCTGGATGTGGAATGCGGAATATCGAATGAGAATTCCGCATCCCGCATCCCGCATTCCGCATTCCGATGAATTACCAATCCGGCGCGAAAATTCCCTTGTGGCGGCCTGCATTCGCTCTAGTCAGCGAGCATCGCGGCCTCGTACGTTCAATGGTTCGGCGCGACCTCACCAGCCGGTACAAAGGCTCGATCATCGGCCCCGCCTGGGCGATCATCACGCCTGCTGTGATGATCGTCATCTTCACAGTAATTTTCTCAGGAATTTTCGGCGCTCGGTTCGGCGCTGAAGGCGGCCATCTGAGTTTTGCTCTCTATCTGTTCTGCGGGCTGCTGCCGTGGATTGCCTTCAGCGATGGCATCCAGCGCTCGACCTCTTCGCTGACCGATAACGTCAATCTGGTTAAACGAGTCGTTTTCCCTACCGAAGCATTGCCCGTAAATCTGGCTCTTTCGGCTATAACCCAGCAGATGCTCGGCACAGTTGTGGTGCTGGTTGGGGCCTTGATTCTTGAACACGCGATTCGCCCGACAGTTCTGCTGTTACCGGTGTTGCTGATCCCGCAATTCCTGGCGACTGTCGGCTTTGGCTGGTTGATGGCGAGCCTCGGAGTTTTCATCCGCGACATGCCACAGTTCAATCAGCTTGCCCTGACCGCCTGGATGTATCTGACGCCGATTTTCTATCCAGAAAACATAATCCCGCAAAAGTATCAATGGATGGTCAATCTAAACCCGATGGCGCCGTTGATTCGCAGTTATCGCCGAATCCTGTTGGAGGGAAAAGCGCCGGATTGGCGCGGGCTTGGCGCGACAATGATTTTCGCCATTGTCTGTTTTGCCCTGGGCTACTGGTGGTTCGAGAGGACGAAGAAGGCTTTTGCGGATGTCTTGTGAGAGATGTATTGAGTTGAAGACGCTGTGGCGCCGATGAGCTAGCCTTCCGATTCTCCGCCATTCTGATTCCTGGCGCCGCGCTTGACTGTAGAACGGACGACGACTGTCCGACGGGTTGGAACCAGAGCCTGGTAAGCTTGCGGGTCTTGTTGGAGCGGAGCGTTCTGCGACATGTAATCGCGCAACATCTCGAAGAAGCGATTGAACTCGCGCTGCATCTGATCCATCTTCTCGCGCATATTGAGAATAATCTCGACCCCTGCCAGATTCACTCCCAGGTCACGCGTTAAATTCATAATTACTTCAAGACGTTCGATATCCTCATCGGTGTATAGACGCACATTGCCATCAGACCGCGAAGGCTTGAGCAGCCCTTCACGTTCGTAAAGCCGCAGCGTTTGCTGATGAACGCCGTAATGATCAGCCACCGCGCTGATTGTGTAACCTTTGGCCTTCTTCTTCATAAGAAATCATTTGATTTCATTCCAGCCCCATTGCGACACGAGGGTTTTCGGGGTTCCGTTTTGCGAACTCCCGCAACAAGCTCTTCGAGTCCTCGTCAATGATCTTCGGCAGCACGACTTTGACTTCGACGTACTGATCGCCGCGCGTGCTGCCTCGCAAACTCGGCGCGCCCTTTTCGCGCAGCCGGAAAACCTGCCCCGATTGCGTGCCTGGCGGAATACGCAACTGAGCCTTGCCGCTCACGGTCGGCACTTCGATCTTCGCTCCCAGCGCCGCCTCAGGCAGCGTGATGGGAACGATGCAATGAATGTTGTCGCCTTTGCGCGTGAACACCCGATGCGGCGAGACATTGGTGATAATGTAAAGATCGCCCGGCGAAGCGCCCTTCGGGCCAGCCTCGCCTTTGCCGTTGACTCGCACGCGTGAACCGGTATCAACGCCGGCGGGAATGCGCACCTTGACCGTTTCGTATTTCGGCAACACGCCTCTGCCATGACAGCCTGGGCAGGGTGGGCGCCGTTTTCCGGTTCCATTGCAATCGGCGCAACTTTGATCGAATCGTAAAAAACCGCCGCCCGTGGAAATCTTGCCGGTTCCGTTGCAGGCCGCGCACGAAAGTAGCCCTGTTCCCGCTTCACCCAACCCGTGACAACGCGCGCAGATTTCGCTGCGCCGCACATTGATGTTGGTCGTCAAGCCGTTGATCGCCTCTTCGAAGCTGAGCGCGAGCGGGATTTCAATATCCGCGCCGCGTTGCGGATGAGATTGCGCCTGCGCCGAAGCTCCTCTCGCGCCACTGCCGAAAAGCTCACTGAAAATGTCACGAAAGCTCGCGCCGCCGCTGGGGCCTGTTCCCCCGGGGCTGGCGCCTGCGGCTCCGGCTCCTGTAAAAACGCTCCAGTCGAAATCGAATCCCGCGCCGGCAGGCCCGCGCGCCGCCTCACGAATGTTATCGCTGTAAGTCCCGAATTTGTCGTAGACCTCGCGCTTCTTCGAGTCTGACAGAATGTCGTAGGCCTCGGAGAGTTGTTTGAATTTCTCCTCTGCCACCTTGTCGCCCGGATTGAGGTCAGGGTGATATTTGCGCGCAAGCCGGCGATACGCCTTGCGAATCTCCTCTTGAGTCGCGGCGCGCTTAACCCCAAGCGTTTTGTAGTAATCTTCGCGTTGGGCCATAAAATAACCCGGGAGTGGGGAATATGGAGTGGGGAGTGGGAGATCGGAAATCCGTGAATTTCTATTCCCGATTCCTTACTCCCAACTTCCTACTCCCGATCGGTTTCATTCCGTTGTGATTTCGATCTGCCTCGCGCCTTTTTCAGCGCGTTTAGGCAGGACAACCTTCAGCAGACCTCGTTGCAGTTCCGCAGTGATATGTTCAGCGTCAATCCGCTGGGAGAGCTTGAATGTCCGCTCGAATTTGCCGTAGGCGCTCTCCAGCCGATGAAAGTTCTCGCCATGAACGTCACGCTCCCACCGTCTTTCGCCGCGCAAGATCAGAGTGTCGTCTACCACCTTAACGTCAAGCTCGGCCAGCGACACCCCAGGCACTTCGGCGGTCAGGACAAAACTCGTCGGAGTCTCATAAATGTCTACCGAAGGCGACCACGTGGCGTGCGCCTGTTCGACGCTGAACCCGCTCACCCCTTTGACCATTTGAGTCAATTGCTGTTCAAGCGCTGCCAGGTCGCTCAAAAGGCGATGTTGCTTCATAAAATCCAGAGAGCATGGAATAGGGAATAGAGAATGGGCGCCCCGAATCTCACGGGATGCCCACCCCCTACTCCCTGTTCCCCATTCCCTGCCTCCTACTTGTTTTCGTCAACATCAATGTACTCGGCGTCAATCACATCGTCGCCGGTTTTTCCTGCTGAGCCGGACGGGCCGCCCGGCCCTTGCGCTCCAGCGCCCGCCGCATCTGACGCCTGCGCCCCGCCGCTTGACTGCTGCTGATAGAGCGCTTCGGCGATGCGATGCGAAACGCGCGTGAGGTTTTCAAGTTGCGCCTGGAACTGATCGCCGTCGTTCGCGTCAACGACTTTCTTCGCTTCGGCGATTGCGGATTCGACTTCCGAAATCAAACCGACCGGAATTTTCTCCCGGTTATCCGTGATTGTCTTCTCGGTCTGGTAGATGAGCGAATCCAGCCGGTTTTTGGTCTCGATCACTTCGCGCTTGCGCTTGTCTTCTTCGGAATGCAAGTCGGCGTCGCGCATCATCCGGTCAATCTCATCTTTCGCCAGTCCGGACGATGCGGTGATCGTAATCTTTTGCTCGCGTCCGGTGCCCAGATCGCGCGCCTGAACATTGACGATGCCGTTCGCGTCAATGTCGAACGTGACTTCGATCTGTGGCATACCGCGCGGCGCCGGCGGAATGCCGATCAGATGGAATTTGCCCAGCGTGCGGTTATCGCCAGCCATCTGGCGCTCGCCCTGCAGGACGTGAACTTCCACTGAAGTCTGATTGTCCGTCGCGGTCGAAAATATCTCAGACTTGCGTGTAGGGATCGTCGTGTTGCGCTCGATCAGTCTGGTGAAAACGCCGCCGAGCGTTTCAATGCCCAGAGAAAGCGGTGTCACGTCGAGCAGCAACAGGTCTTTCACCTCGCCCGAAAGGACGCCCGCCTGAACACCTGCTCCAATCGCCACGACCTCATCCGGGTTGACGCCTTTGTGCGGGTCTTTCCCGAAAAAGCTCTTGACCATCTCCTGGATTTTCGGGATGCGTGTCGAGCCGCCGACCAGCACAACTTCGTCAATCTGGCTGGCCGAAAGTCCGGCGTCTTTCAACGCCTGACGGCAAGGCTCAAGCGTGCGCTGCAAAATATCGTTGACCAGCGATTCGAATTTGGCTCTGGTCAGTTTCATCACCAGATGTTTCGGCCCCGACTGATCGGCGGTGATGAACGGCAGATTGATCTCCGTTTCCATCGTCGAAGAGAGTTCGATCTTGGCCTTCTCGGCGGCTTCTTTCAGGCGTTGCAACGCCATCTTGTCTTTCGACAAGTCAATCCCCTGATCTTTCCTGAACTCATCAATGATCCACTGGATCAATTCTTCATCAATGTCGTCGCCGCCCAGATGCGTGTCGCCGTTGGTTGATTTCACCTCGACCACGCCCTCACCAACTTCCAGAATCGAAATGTCGAACGTGCCGCCGCCGAAGTCGAAGACCGCTATGGTTTCGTCCTTCTTCTTGTCCAGGCCGTAGGCCAAAGCCGCAGCCGTAGGCTCGTTGACGATGCGCAACACATCCAGACCGGCAATCTTCCCGGCGTCTTTCGTGGCCTGGCGCTGCGCGTCGTTGAAGTAGGCCGGAACAGTGATGACAGCCTGGGTGACCTTTTGTCCCAGATAATCTTCAGCCGCCTGTTTCAGCTTCTGCAGGATCATCGCCGAAATCTCAGGCGGAGAATATTCCTTGTCACCAGCCGTTATGCGCACGTCGCCGTTCGACGCCTGAGTGACCCTGTACGGAACCTGCTTCATCTCATCGCCGACTTCGTTAAACCGGCGCCCCATAAAACGTTTGATCGAATAGACTGTATTTTCAGGATTCGTGACAGCCTGACGTTTCGCCACCTGCCCGACCAAACGGTTACCGTCTTTGGTGAACCCCACAACCGAGGGCGTGGTGCGACCACCCTCAGAATTGGTGATCACGACCGGCTCACTGCCCTCCATAATCGCAACAACGGAGTTGGTCGTGCCCAGGTCAATTCCTATAACTTTGCTCATTCTTCCCCCCTTAACAAAGAGACGTTAAACCCAATGTCTGCAAAAATGTAAACTCAGATAATAGCGTTACGTTAAGAACGCTGGCAGTATAGGAGTTGAGTGTAGAAGTGTCAAGTTTTCTGCTTATCGGCGTTGAAATTTGCGTTATTTGTCTTCAGGAGTGGCTTTCCCATCTTTAATTCTGGATCGTAGTTCGCCAGTGGTGACTACTGCGCGGCGTGGATGGCCAATTGGAGATTGTTCAAGTATGAGGCCGGATGATTGCGCCGGGTCTGAATCCCTGTAAAAATCGGATTGCTGATAGAGTTCTTCAAGAAAATTCAGTACCACTTTGGCGATAGCAATAACCGGCACGGCCAGGATGATTCCGAGGATGCCGAAAAGATTGCCTCCGATCATCAACCCGACCAACACCCACATCGGATGAAGATCGAGACTGCCTCCGAGCAGTTTGGGTGTCAGGTAATACCCTTCGACGCTCTGAACGAGAACGAAGACGACAATGACGCCTATGATGCGACCTAACCCTGCCCCATCCAGAGCTACGAACGACAGCGAAAGCGCCAACCCCGTCAGAGTGCCGAGGTACGGAACAAAGTTGAGCAATCCGGACAACAGCCCGATTGTCAGAGCAAGCGGCACACGCACCACCGCAAATCCGATCGCGTACAGAACCCCCATGACCAATGCGATGGCCAGTTGACTGCGGACGTATGACGAAATCACAAAATTGATTCGGCTGATCAGTGTGGAAGCTACTGTGAGATAGCGTGGTGGAATGAGCCGATCCAGACGGGCGCGCATCGCCCTGTAATCGGCCAGCAGGTAATAGACGAAGAATGGGATAAGAAGCAGGTCCAGCAGCGAGGTAGTGACGTCAACAATCCTGAACAACCCGCGCTGCAACCATCCGCCGGTCAGGCTGAAAATGCGCTCGCGCTGCGCCGGGTCCTGGTATCGTTCGACCTGTGATTTCAGAAACTCGTAGACCGGCGGGCTGACCTGCTCGACTTTTCGCAGCAGGGCTTCCACGCGCGGTTGATCCCCCACAAGGGCGCGCGCCTGATCGTAGGTTTTTACCAACTGCCCCCAAAAACTCGGCAGGATAAAGATCAGGATAAGGATCAGCGTAACTGTGGCGCTGGTAATGGCCAGTAAAACCGATGATGAACGAGACCATCCGCGCCGTTCAAACCAGGTCACGACCGGAGCCAGCAGATAAGCCAACGCCAGCGAACTGAGCATCGGAACCAAAATGATTCGAGCGCCGATGAAGACGGCTACGAGAAAGATCAAAGCGAGCAGGACAAATGGAATCCAGCGCATCCATTCGAGCGGGCTTCGTTCCGTGTGAGCGGGGGGCCGATTTTGTTGGGAGTTTGATTCTTTCACTCGCGATCATCTTTCTATTCTTCGGGCTGATTCTGGCTCATCAGTTTGTTGATGTGAGCGATATAGTGCAGCCCCGAAAACACTGCGATTCCGAGCGTGGCGTAATAGGCTACAGGAAGATAACCGGCCAGCAGATTGAAAGCGTTGGCCGCAAGGAAAAAGACGATCATCACAATCTGAACGAACGTATTCAATTTGCCCGGTATCGAAGGGCGAAACTTGCTGAAACCCGTAGTCATATTTATGACCGCCGCTGCCAGCACAATGATCACGTCGCGGCTGATGGCCGCCGCCGTCAGCCAGAACGGGATTGGGTCGGTCAAAGTAAATCGCGGCAGCGAGAGGATGACGAAAGCCGTTACGAGCAGCAGCTTGTCGGCCATCGGATCGAGAATCGCGCCAAGCTGGGTCTTCTGGTTGAAGCTTCGGGCGGCAAGTCCGTCAAGCCCGTCCGTAGCGGCGGCCACGAAAAAGATTCCGAGCGCCCACGTAAATCGCTGGTAGTAAAGAACGGTGACAAAAACTGGTATTAGTATGAGCCGAAAAACTGTAAGCAGATTGGCGACGGTCAGAACCGATGACATTGCGGCATCATAGCTTTTCGATTTTTCTTTTGAAAGCCTTTTGAGCAATAATGATCAAGCCTCGCGCAAGCATTGGCGTTACAGTCAATATCAATTATGAGAACCTTAGTTGTCGGCGACATTCACGGCAAACTCAACCTGTTCAATCTCCTTTTGGAAAAAATGGAGTACCACGCAGGCGAAGACCGACTGATTTTGATCGGTGATCTGGTGGATCGCGGAGAAGATTCGCGCGGCGCCGTCGCGCGCGCAATCGAATTGAAGCGTGAGGCGCCCAACAATGTGATTATCCTCAGGGGAAATCACGAAGCGATGATGTTGGCAGCGCTTTCGCACCCCGAAAGCGAACAGGCTGAGTTGTGGTATTACAACGGCGGAATCGAAACCCTTCAAAGTTACATGGACGAAGACGGCGGGTTTGACGTGCCCGAAGAGCACTGGGATTTCCTGGCTTCCCTGCCCACCTGGTACGAGGACGATCACGCCATTTACGTTCACGCGTCGTTGCCGCAGGGCGACAACGGAACCTTCCTGCATCCTGGCGAAACTCCCGAAAGCCCGGAGCTTTATTGGGCGCGCAACCGCCGATTTTTCGCGGAGTACAAAGGCAAGACGGTTGTCTTCGGCCACACAATCACCGGCATGGTTTTCGGCGAGAAGGAGAAAGTCTGGTTGCGCGACAGTTTGATCGGCGTTGACACAGGCGCCTACCTGACCGGTGTGCTTTCCGCCGTCGAATTACCGTCGCGCCGCGTCTTCAGCGTCAGCGATCACGTCGAAGACGAAGAGAGCGGCGAGGTCGCCGGCTCACGCCGCAGATCATGGTTCGGATTCTGATCTCACTTCTCGCATTAACCGCTTGCCGCAATCATCTTCCTGATCACTCCAATGCGCCCACCGAATCTCATCATTTCAGAAGGCCTGGTTGACAGCTTCCGCGCATATAAGCTGAATGCGTACATCTTTGACTCGCGCCAGCAGATGAGCAAAGCGGCGGCGGCGTCAGTCGCCGCCGAGATGCGCCGGTTGATAGCCGAACAAGGCCGCGCTGTCGGCGCTTTCGCCTCAGAGCCGTCGCACAATGAATTTCTCGATGAGTTAGTAAAAGCGGAAGAGATCGAATGGACGCGGGTTATCGGATTTCACCTCGACGAACTTCTGGGAGCGAACGAAGACGCGCCGCAATCGCACAGGCGTTTTCTGATTGACCGGCTGGTGAAGCGAGTCCCGATGGCCGAGTTCCACGGGTTGCGCGGAGAAGCCGCGAACCCGGAAGCTGTTTGCGCGAATTACGTCGCGTTGCTCAAATCCCGCCCGCCGGATTTCGTCACGCTCGACGTAGGAGAAACCGGTCGTCTCGCGTCCATCAATCCGCGCGTTTGCGATTTCAACGACCCGGCAATGGCGCGAGTCGTCGAGATTGATGAAGCGCCGCGCCACGCAATTTCACTGACGATCCCGGCGATCATGGTCTGCCCGAAATTGTTCCTGATCGTCCCGGACGCGACAAAGCAGGATGCTGTGCTCCGGATGATCGAAGGCGAAATCACGCCAGCCTGTCCCGCCTCAATCCTCAGAACTCACGAAAACGCGCACTTGTTTCTTGATCGAGATTCGGCGGCCAAGCTCGCCCGCTGAAACTCATTTGAAATTCGGATTGGGTGTCATAAACACCAACAACGTCAATCTTCGCGCGCTTGTGTTCTTCACGCCGTGCTGCGATCCCGCTGGAGCCATCACGATCTGATGCTCGCCCAATTCCCGCGTCTCGTCTCCAACGACAAACGATCCGTGGCCGGCCAGCACGTAATAGATTTTGTCTTCGTCCTGGTGCGCGTGGACTTTCTGTTCCTGTCCAGGTTCCAGGCAATAAATGTCGCAGAAGAAATTCTTCGTCTCAAACAGATTGATCTTCTGCATCCTGACGTTTGAAAACTCCGCCGCCGCGAAAACGTCTTTGACATCCATTTCGATTCCCTCCCGCTGTCTTTTCGCTCAAGGCAAAATCGCGATGATCCGCACAGGCCCACCCGTCCCACCTTTGATTTTCATCGGCAACGCGATCAGCGTCGCGCCTTTCGCGGGCAGGCGATCCAGATTCGCCACGTTCTCCAAACCGTAGATGTTCGCACCGTTCAGAACCCGATGCGTGATGAAATCTTTCGACGGGCCATGATCAATGCTGGCCGTGTCAATGCCCACGCCATCAATCCTCCGCTGCTTTGCCAGAAACTCAGCCGCCTCGCGCGAAATGCCAGGGAAGTGCAGATTGGTCGTGTCGCCCGGCGTGTCCGTGCCCAGATACTTTTTCTTGTCCGGCCAGAACTTCCCCCAGCCTGACCGAACGAGCAGGATTGAATTGTCGGGGATCTGCCCGTTCGCCTTCTCCCACAATACGATGTCGTCCGCCGTCAGACGATAATCGGCGTCTTTGACGCAAGCCTCCGAAACATCAATCACAACGACTGGCCCAACCAGGCGCGCGAGTGGAATCTCGTCCGCCGCCAATCTGCCTTCGCCGAAATGGACCGGCGCGTCCAGATGCGTGCCGCCGTGCTCGCTCGCGGCGTATCGGGCCGCCGTGTACCAGTAGCCGCCCGCCGATTTTCCCCACGATTCCTTCTCCCATTGAAACGGTTTCGCCGTCGGCCAGTAGATGGTACTGTCGTCGAAGTTGTAGGTCAGATCAATAACCTTCGATTCGTCAATCCCGCTATGCTCCACGATTGTCCGGCTCGGAGTTTCAGTCACGCTTTTTTCGGGAGCGTGTGAAGTGCGGTTGACGGCGAAAAGAACGATCCCGACGACGAGCAAAGCCGCGGCAATCGCCAGAATCAGTTTGTGCATAATCTTCTACCTCCCGGTTCAAGTTTGGGGCGAGGCTACGCCGCGATACATTTCGGCCAGCAATCGCGGCGTCTTCGGCAACAGAAAACGATCAAGGTTCGTGATCTTGAACCCAGCGCCTTCGATCAACTCGTCAATCCTCCGGTTCATATTGCACCCAACGCCGATGATCTTCTGAATCGGATTGAACCGATCCTGCCGCCGCGCCACCCTTGGATCATCACTGCGTCCATGCTCGAAAAACACGAACCGGCCCTCCGGCTTCAGCACGCGCCGAATTTCAGCCAACGCCGCAGAGGTGTCGCCGATTGAACAAAGCGTCAACGTGCTCACTGCCGTGTCGAACGTGTGATCGTTAAAAGGCAGCCGCCCCTGCGCGTCGAGCCTCATCTTCGTCACGGGAATCGGACAATCGGCGATGCGTTGTTGGACCCGCTCGCGCAGCATGTCTTCCGAATCAATCACCGTCAGTTTCGTCACCGCTTCAGGGTAGTAAGGCAGATTCAGTCCCGTGCCGAAGCCGATCTCCAGTGTCTCGCCGCACGCCGGTTCCAATGCGCGGCGGCGGTATTTGCCGAATTCAGGAGCGCCCAAACTCCAATCGAGAATGCGTGGGAAAATGTATCTCGCGTAAAAACCCATATTGAACAGGCCAGTCTTAACAAAGCGCAATTCCGCCTGAGAAAATAGACAGGATTTCCCAAAGCATCAGGGGGACAGGGACACCCCACTTATGGCGGTTTTCAGATGCGTGCGCCCTGAAGGCCGTAGTGGCGAAACCAACCCAGGATGTATTCATCATCCAGAAGCTCAACGACACGCTTGGTAAATCTGGCAGTTTCCAGAAAGCTGAGAAACTTCATCAGCGGTTTCCTCACAATCCCAGTTTCTTCCACTTCTCATCCACGATCAGTTTCACTTCTGCGCCGGTGTTGTTTTCTTTCGGCCAGCGGCGGTCGAAGCCTTCGTTTTTCCATTTGCGCGTACCGTCAATGCCCATCTTCGACCCGAAGCCGGTTTGTCGCGCGGAGTGATCGAGCACATCTACCGGCCCAAGCATGAACTGAATGTCGCGTTCGGGATCAATGTTGTTCAGGACTTTCCAGACGACTTCCGACGGATCCTGCACGTTCACGTCTTCGTCAACGACGACGATGCATTTGGTGAACATCGCCTGGCCCAGTCCCCAGATCGCATTCATGATTTTGCGCGCATGGCCGGGATATTGTTTGCGTATCGAAACCAGCATCAGGTTGTGGAAGACACCCTCGAAAGGCAGGTTCATGTCTACAATCTCCGGCAACTGGCGTTTGAGAACCGGCAGCGTGACGCGAATGATTGTCCAGCCCATCCAGCAATCTTCCATCGGCGGGCGGCCAACGATTGTCGTTTGGTAAATCGGATTTTTGCGGTGAGTGACGGTCGTGACGTGGAAAACAGGATAAGGCTCTTCGAGCGTGTAAAAACCGGTGTGATCGCCGAACGGCCCTTCGATGCGGCGTTCAGCGGGATCAACATAGCCTTCCAGAACTATCTCCGCCGTCGCCGGAACTTCCAAATCAACCGAAACGCACTTGACCATCTCAATCGGTTTTTCCCGAAGAAAGCTGGCGAAGATCATTTCGTCAAGATCATCGGGCAACGGCAAGGTCGCAGCGAAATTTGTGATCGGCTCGGCTCCGATTGCCACTGCGACTTCCATCCGGTCGGCCCCTCGCTTTTCCTGATCGCGGTGATGCGCCGCGCCGTGTTTGTGGATCTGCCAGTGCATCCCCGTAGTCTTTTCGTCGTAAACCTGCATCCGGTACATCCCGCAGTTGCGTTTGCCCGTGCGCGGGTTGCGCGTGAAGACCATCGGGAACGTGATGAAGCGACCGCCGTCGGCCTCCCAGCATTTCAGGATCGGAAAGTCGAACAGCGAAAACTCACCTTCGCGTTTGATCACTTCCTGGCAGACGCCCGATTTCACTTCGCGCGGGAAATACTTTCCCAATTCGGCCAGCTTCGGCAACATCTTCACCTTTTGCAGCAAGCCTTCGGGCGATTTGAAATCGAGCCATTCAGTCAAACGCGCGGCTACGTCGTCAACGCTGTCAACTTCCAGCGCCAGTTCCATCCGCCTCCGACTGCCCAGCGCATTAATCAAAACGGGAATCCTGCCGCCGTCCACGTTTTCAAACAGCAGAGCTTTGTTATTCTCTTTCGATTTCGAGACGCGGTCGGTGATCTCGGTGATCTCCTGGTCGCTTGAAACGGGAACCGAGATGCGTTTGAGTTCCTTGTGCTTCTCTAAAATCTTGATGAATTCGCGCAGGTCTGAATAAGCCATAGAATTCGGGAGCGGGGAGTGGGGAATGGGGAGTGGGGAGTGAGAGAAAAGACGTCCTCCCTCCCCACTCCCCACTCCCCATTCCCACTCAAGGATGCCATTTGTGATATTCGTAAATCGGTTCGACCTGCTTGCTCAGCCGCTCGTAATCTTCGGGGATGTCTATATCTTCGATGACCGCTGGAGAATCAACCGGGACTTCCAGCGTATCATTGCGATGCTCGGCGATGAATCCGCGCATACCTTCGGTCGAATTTTCATTAAGCTGCATGATGTCGTCGAAATATTTTGCGGCGACGATGATCGGGTGCCCGTGTTTGCCCTGATACGCTGGCAGCGCAATGCCTTTGTCACCTGCATAAAACGCCTCAATCAGCTTGTTGATGATCTCTTTCGTGATCATCGGCTGATCAACCAGCGCGATTAGCGCGGCGTCCTCGTTCGGACTGAGCATAGACAGACCAGTTTTGATCGAAGAAAGCATTCCCCGCTGATAATCATCGTTGATCGCGTATTGCACGCCCGATCCAGCCAGACTCTGGCGGATTTCCATTTCACGATGGCCGAGCACGACGAAGATTTCGGCCAGTTGCGAATTGCGCATCTGATGAACGCATTCACCGATGACCGTGCGCTTGCCCCATTTCAGCAGGGGCTTGAACGCGCCTCGCATCCGGCTCGATTCGCCTGCGGCCAGAAGAATTCCTGAAATCATGATGAAACTTGCGGCCTCCTGGTTATTCACGTTTGAGATATTTTGATCGCTGCGAGAGAGGCTATAGCTTGCACGAAGGAGGGCCGGCAATCAAGTAGTCCACTTCAATGAAAGCTCAGACTACTGAAGACGAGCACGGTGCAGGTAGCGTTGAGTAGAAATGTGATCGCCGCCGCGATAACCAAACCTGTTACGACACTGCGCCTCCCATCGCGCCAATAGAAGATGATCGCGGGAATGATGTAGACCAATTGGCTGATCCCCACAAAGATCAGCGAGACGAACATCGTGAATACGGCAAGCGGGATCTGAATCAAATGCAACAGCGCCGCCACTCCGATGCCCCGCCAGATTTCTCCTTGCTGTGAGCGTTGTTCTTCCATCTCTTACATTTCTTTCGCGATCCAGCGCAGCGGCGCGAGTCGCGTCTGTTCCAGTTCATCTCGATAAAACAGATTGTACGTGTCGAACGGAATCAACCGCCCGTCGGGGTGAACAATATGCACGCAACTCTTTTTCACCGAACGCACGTCGAAATCGTAAGCGTCAATGAACTGCATGATAATCACGCGGAAGAGATTCTGATAAGACAGTCCTTCAGGGACAACGGCCATCGGCAGGCAACAGAGCAGATCGCGCAGGCTGGCCGCGCTCGATTGCGGCGAATGATTGGTGGCGAACAGTTTAAAGATGTGTTCGCGCACTTCGTCGTCCTGTTCAAAGACAATCGTATTGCGACGCCCGTTGATCAATACCTGCGGATCAATCAAGCCGGTCAGCGGAAGCGCTTGGCCGCCGAGTTTCAGAGCGTAAGCCATAGCCAGGCTGTCGGGATGGCACGGCACGGGAATGATGTCTTCGGGTTTAAATACCGTGGTCTGTTCCAGTATCCGCCGCCGCACTTCGGTCAACGTCAACCGGTCGCGCGCTGGGTCGTAGCCTTCTAGGCGGCCTGCGGCCTGAATCGGTTGAAACGTCACGCCGCGCACGCAGGGCTGTCGCAGCGCGAAATCAATAATCGCGCCGACCTCGTCATCGTTGAGACCTTTCTTCAAAGTCACAACCAGCGTCGTCGAAATTTCCAGACGGTTGAGACGCTCCAGGGCCTGCTCACGCACGTTGCGAAGATCAGCCCCGCGCAGTTCCTTCAATGCTTCGGCTTTAAACGAATCGAACTGCAGGTAGATTTCAAAATCGGGCATAAATTCGGCCAGTCGTTTGGCGAACTCTTCCTCTTTGGCGATGCGGATGCCATTGGTGTTCACCATCAGATGGCGGATCGGGCGCGATTTTGCCATTTCGAGAACTTTGAAAAAATCTGGATGGAGAGTAGGCTCGCCGCCCGAAATCTGTACGACATCAGGCTCGCGCTCGTTTCGCACGACAGCGTCGAGCATCTTTTCAATCTTGGCCAAGCTGCGGAATTGCTGACGCTGAGGCCCGCTTTCAGCATAACAGACCGGACATTTCAGATTGCAGTAGTCGCAGATTTCGATGAGCGTCAGACACGAATGCTGCTCGTGATCCGTGCACAAACCGCAATCGTAAGGACAGCCCCATTTGACCGGAGTGTTGTAACGGTAGGGCATCTCCGGCGGTTTGATGAAGACCTCGCGCAAACGGCGATAATAATCAACATCATCAGCGACCAGAACTCGCTCAGCGCCGTGCTCCGGGCAACGTTTGAGCAGGTAGACATTATTGTTCTCGAAAACGATCTTGCCTTCGACCTTGCGGTAGCAGGTCGAGCAGATCGAGATCGCAATGTCGTAGTAAAGATAGGGGCGTATGCGGTCAGTCATTCTTTTCAACCTTTCTGGCACAGATGAGATAAGGCAAGTCGCGCGCATAATAGATCAACATCGCCGCGCAAGCCCACTGGATCGCGGTTAAACCGGCAATTGCATTTCCAGGCTTGAGGAACTCTACAGACAGCCGAAACGCGAAGTAAGCGACCATGAAAGTCTTGAACAGGTCGCCTTGACGATGCGGTTTGCGCGAAAGATGGCGCAGCCAAAGCGCAATCAACCCGAGCCAGACGACTTCGTAGATTTGAGCCGGATGCCGCGCGACGCCGTCGCCGAAATCAACGCCCCACGGCAGGTTTGTCGTAACGCCGTAAGTATCGTCCTCCAATCCAGCCAGAAAGCATCCGATACGGCCAACCGCTATCCCGGCGCACAGCGGGATTGCGAACAAATCGCCTGTCCGCTGTTTGACGCCGATGCGCCGCTTCGCCCATTCAACGGCGGACAATCCGCCGATCAAGCCGCCAACCACCGTCTTTCCGCTCATCAGAAAATAAGGATTGTTCCAGTTGCGTAAAAAAAGCGATGGATCAACAAACCAGTTGAGAACTTTGCTGCCCAGAGCCGCGCCAGCAATCGCCGCGGCGACCACCAACCACCGCTGTTCAGTTGTCACAACATCGCCTGAGCGGTTGCGTAGCTGAAGATAGATGCGGAAGCCGATGAAATAGGCGAGGCTCTCAAAAATCCAGTGAGCCGCCGCGTCGTAGCGAAAATTCAGATGCAGAGTCACAGGCTGGGAGGGTGAATTGAACGTGAGTGACGAATGGCGCCTGATCACGATCTATAAGTTCTGTCAGTTTTGTTCTGTGTTCTTGAAAAAGTCAGACAGTTGATCGAACGGTGTGTTGAAGCTGTCAGGACGCGCCGCTTGTTTGCGCTGCCCGGTGGATCCCTTTTCCGGCTGCGACGATGCGGCTGCGACGGCTATTGCCTGATTGTCATTCGCCACGGCATCAGCCAACGCCGGGGTTTCGATTGTCCGGCGGCGGTAGATCGGGCGCTCGAACATAGGCGAAATGCGAGTCCAATCGCCGTTGATCTGAGGCTCGGCGATCAGCCGCTGCATGGCTTCGACCTTCGAGTCGAGATCGTCCAGATAGGCCAGCATCAAGGCTTCAGGGGTCGAAGGCAATTTCGGCGAGCCGTATTCGAGTTTGCCGTGATGCGTCAGCAGCATGTGCAGCAGGTGGCGGCGCAGGTCGTCTGGAAAATCGGGAATCTCCTTGATGTGATCGGCCACCATCATTGTTTCCATCACCAGATGGCCGATCATCTGGCCATCGTTCGTGTAGCCGAATCCGCGCTCGTACGCCAGTTCGTCAATCTTTCCGAAATCGTGCAACACCGCGCCGGTCTGCAAGAGGTCAACGTCAATGCCTTCGTAATGCTCGCCGACCTTGCGGCAAAGTTTAACGAGCGACAGCGAATGTTCGAGCAATCCGCCGAGGTAAGGATGATGCATGGTCTTGGCCGCCGGAGCCTTCTTGAACTTCTGAGCCGTATTTTCATCCGCGAAGATATTTTGGAGAAGGCGGCGCAGGTATTCATTTCTGAATTCGCCGATGATGGCCATCAATTCGGCGAACATCTCGTCAACGTTGTATTTCGTGGTGGGGAAGTAATCGGTCAGGCTGTATTCGTGCTCCTGGCATGGACGCATCCGATGAATCGAAAGCTGAAGGTGATTGCGATAGACCGTGACCAACCCTCGCGCGAAAACGATGTCATCGCGGTCGAACGTGTCAATCGAGTCTTCAAAGTTGTCCCACCACTGACTGACGATGTCGCCCGTCTTGTCGGAGAGCGTGATCAGCGCGAATTGCCCGCCGGTCTTCTTGTTTCGCAGTTCCTTTGATTTGACGAGGAATGTCGTACTGATAGTCTGATTTGGGGTGAAATCACGGATGAATATCTTTTCCATGCCGGGATTTATATCCCACGCAGCGCGCCTGAAACAACTGAAAAACCTATATCGAAATAAAAAGGGAGAGTACGGAAGAGACGGAAATAACGGAACAAACGAAAAACTTAACAAGTTTTTTTCCGTCTGTTCCGTTATTTCCGTCTCTTCCGTACTCTCCCTTCTCTGCTTGAAACTTACGGTTTGTTATTGGCTGTAGCCTTCGTCGCTTCCTCGGCCTTCTTCTCTTTTTCCTTCTTGTCTTTCTTCTTCTTGCCGTTGTCTTCGGAGTAGGGAACGCGTTTGATTTGCGCGGATTTCACTTTTGAATTCTCGAACTGGTAGCGAGCGTCAATTTCGATGAACGCGTCGTTGCGCAATTTGGTCAGGTACTGTTCGATCTGCTCGCCCGAACGCTGCTCGACCAGCGAGCGGGCGATGTGGTTCTGAACACGCTCATCCTCGAAGGCCAGCAGGTTCGCCTCCTTGCGCTGATCAACACGGAAGATCGAATAGCCGGTGTCGAGTTTGACCGGATCAGTAATCGTCCCCGCCTGGGCGTTCTCGACTACAGCCTTTACTTCAGGATTGAGTTCGGGAATTTTGAACGTGCCCAGCGACGGATTCTTCTTGCCTGCCTCGCTCTCGGTGTACTTCTGCGCCAGAGCCTTGAAGTCAGCCGCCCCGCTGCGCGCCTGAATGACAATTTCTTTCGCGCGCAACAGTGCCTGGTTCGGGTCTTTGCCGAGGGCTATGAAAATGTTGCTGAGCGTGATCTCAGCCGGTTCGCTATACCCCTGCTTATTCTTGTCATAAAACTCCCGCTTCTCTTTCTCGGTCAGGTTCCGATAGACCTTGCCGTAAACCTCCTGACTGAGTACCGCCTCTTTGGAGAAATTCTCGCCGAGAACGCGCTTGACTTCGTCAATGTCATAACCGGCCTCGCGCATTTTCTGCTTCAGGCATTCCTCGCCTTCGCAGTTGTTCTCTTTCATCATCCGCAGCAACTGCTGGTTGACCTGCGCGTCAACGTTGATCGAAAGGTCTTTCGCGCGCTGCGCGAGCAACTGGGTATTGATCAATTCGTCCAGAATGCGCGGTTTCCATTCGTTGAACTTCTTTTCAAGCTCTTCGGGCTTCAGCCCCTGTCTCTTCAGTTCTTCCAGAACGTCGCGCTGCGCGGCTTCGAATGCCGAGCGCATGATCACGCCCGCGTTGACGCGCGCAATGACTTCATCAATCGGCTTCACATCGCTTTCCTGAGCATAGGCGAGGTTGGCGCCCAGCAGCGCGAATCCCAGCAATAGGACAACTTTTGTCAGTTTCATAGAAAACTCCTTTGAAGAACATGCAGCGAAGAACCTTTCCCGCTGCGGCAGTATTGCATTTCGGCTTATTAAAGACGCGCCTTCAATGAACGCGCGACAATGAAACACTTGCGCGACGCGCCGGGATCACAAACTCCCCACATAATTAAACCCCAGGCGGTCACGGTGAATGCTGATCTTCGCATTGGAAACCAGACGTTTGTTGAGGTCGTCTATCAAAGCCTGATTCTTCTCGCTCAACAGCTTGTCTTCAATTTCTTTTCGCGCCTTTTCGAGCGGCACAGGCTCAGCGCGCTGTTCCAGCTTGAAGATATGGAATCCGTAATTCGATTTCACCACTTTGCTGATCGAACCGACTTTGAGAGGCGTGATCGCCTGTTCGAGCACTTGCGGAAGGCGTTGGGCCTCGTAATCCATCAACCCGCCGTTCATAGCCGTCGGCGATTCGGAATTTTCTTTCGCCAGCACGGCGAAATCAGCGGGTTTGGCCAGAGCCTGCCGGTACAGCTTCTGCGCCTGAGCCTCATCCGTCACACGAATTTCGCGTACCAGAAATCCCGACTTTCCCTGATATCGTTCCGCGTTCTGGTTGTAGTAATTCTCGATCTCCTGCGGACTCACCTTCGCCTCTTTAAGCTTCAGGACTTCAGTTTGATATTTGAGCATGAGCAGGTCGTTGAATATCTCAATCCGGCGCTCGCCGCTTTCAAGAGTCACCAGGTTTTGATCCGATCCCTGCGCGTTGGTCTGTTTGTGCTGCTCTTCGAGCGCGCGGCGAATCTCCTCGTCCGTAGGCTCGATGTTGTTTTTATTTGCTTCCTGCACGATCAACTGCCGCCTGATGAATTCATCCAGCAGTTGGCTGCGTTGCTGGTCGCTTTCGGCCTGATTCTGCTCGCTCTGATCAGTGAAATCCGACAGGCGCGATTTAACGAATCGCTCGAAAGCGGCCTTGTGCGCCGCCTCGCCATTGATTTCGGCGATCACCGGCGATTTGTCTTCCGACGCTCCCAGATAGGACGATTTAGTCGAACGGCATCCGGCGAACGCGCCGCAAAGTAGCGCGACAGCAAGCGCTAAGAATTTAATTCGCATAATTGCATTTGCCCGCAAGGTGATGAATCGGGTCTGATCGTCTTCGGCGATGCGGGATTGTACGATGCGGCCAGTTACGCCGCAAGCAATGAGGGAAGCGCGCGAAAAGGAACGAGGCAATTTGGTAAGACCTTGCCCACGCGGTAAATTCCATCATTGCTTCTGCAACCGGCTCAGAACCTCGGCCAGCGCGGTGAATACCCTGTCGGCCAGCAAATCATCGCTCGCGACATCCAGCTTCACTTTCAAGACTCCGGTCGGGCTGAAGTTCGCCGATTTGTTTTCGGCCAGGAACTTGAGCAGGTGGTCAGGTTCGACGCGCGCTTTTTCGCCGAGTTTGATCGCAAGGCTTTCGCCCACGCGGTCAATCGAAATTATTCCCAGACGCTCGGCCTCGCGCCGCGCGCGAGCGTAGCTGAACAGGTTCTCGACCGGCATCGGCAATCGTCCGTAACGGTCGGCGACTTCTTCGCTGATGCGGTTCAACTCTTCATCTGAACGCGCCGAGGCGATGCGTTTGTAAGTGCGCAGCCGCTGGCTCATGTCGCTGATGTAATCGTCGGGGATGCGCGTGTCCACGCCCAGATTCAATTGCGTGCCCGTCTCTTCCTCGATCTCTTCGCCGCGCAGTTCGTGGACGGTGCGTTCGAGCATCTGCGTGTAAAGATCGAAGCCGATGGCGTCAATGTGGCCTGATTGCTGACCGCCGAGCAAATTGCCCGCGCCGCGCAGTTCCAGATCGAGCGCGGCGATGCGGAAGCCCGCGCCGAGATCGGAAAACTCGCGGATTGCCGCCAACCGCTTCCGCGCGATCGGCGACAGTTCCTGTTCCGACGGAATAAGCAGGTAGGCGTAGGCGCGGCGGTTGGAACGACCGACGCGGCCACGCAATTGATAAAGCTGCGACAAACCGTATGCGTCCGCGCGGTTGATGATGATCGTGTTGGCGCGCGGAATATCAATGCCGTTTTCGATGATCGTGGTGGCGACCAGCACGTCGTATTTGTAATCAACGAAATCGAGCACGGCCTGCTCCATCTCCTTTTCGCCCATCTGTCCATGAGCGACGATGATCCGCGCCTGCGGCACGATGCGATGAATCAGCTCGGCCACCGTGTCAATTGATTCAACTCGATTGTGAACAAAGAAGACCTGACCCTGGCGTTGCAGTTCCTGTTCGATCGCGCTGCGGATGATGTTGTCGGAAAACGGCACGACGTTGGTTTGAATCGCCAACCGGTCGCGCGGCGGCGTTTCGATGACCGACATGTCGCGCACTCCCATCAGCGACATGTTCAGCGTGCGCGGGATCGGAGTAGCGCTCATCGTCAGAACGTCAACGCGCTTTTTCATATGTTTCAACCGCTCTTTGTGCGCGACTCCAAACCGCTGCTCTTCATCAACCACCACCAGGCCGAGGTCTTTGAACGCCAGATCGCGCGACAGTATGCGATGCGTGCCGATCAAAATATCCACCGCGCCCGATTCAACCGCCCCCACGACCTCTTTCTGTTCTTTCGGAGAACGGAACCGCGAGAGCAGTTCGACGCGAGCGGGGAACGCTGCGAAACGCGAACGAAAAGTCTGGTAATGCTGGTAGGAAAGCACCGTCGTCGGGGCGAGCACGGCCACTTGTTTGCCATCCATAACCGCCTTGAACGCGGCGCGCATCGCTACTTCGGTCTTGCCGTAGCCGACGTCTCCACAAAGCAGGCGATCCATCGGCGTCAACTGTTCCATATCGTTTTTCACGTCGGTGATGGCCGTCGTCTGATCGGGCGTCAGATCGTACGGGAAGGCCGATTCAAATTCCTGCTGCCAGGGAGTGTCGCCGCTGAAAGAGTAGCCTTTGACCAATTTGCGTTCGGCGTAAAGCTTCAAAAGCTCTTCGGCCATGTCGCGCATCGCGCGTTTGGCGCGGGCCTTCGTCTTCTGCCACGCGATGCCGCCCAGCCGGTCGAGCGTCGGCGTGTGCGCCTCACCGCTGGAATATTTTTGAACCAGATCGAGCCGTTCGACCGGCACGTAAAGTTTCGCGCCATCGGCGTATGTCAGCAGCATGAATTCGCGCCGGCCCTTGCCGTCGTTCTTCGCCTGCTCGCCGATCATCCGCGCGTAAACCTCAGCCGAAGTTTCCGGGCCGGAGGTGTCCAACAGCGCCAGCCCCTGAAACTGGCCAATGCCGTGATCAATGTGGACGACGTAATCGCCGACTTTCAGGTCGCGGAAATCGGAAAGGAACGACGAGGCGATTGACTTCTTGGTTTTCGCCGGCCTTTCGACATGCGCGGCTTCGTCGAAAAGATCGCCTTCGGTGTAAATGTTGAGAGCCGATTGCGGCAGCGCGAAACCGAAAGACAGATCGCCGACAATTATGTTCGCCGCGCCCAACGCGTCGTATTCGTTGAGCGCTTTGCCGACGCGGTCGGCGACGCCGCTGCTGGGCAAAACGAAAAACGTTTGATAACCGGAAGCCGCCTGACGTTTGAGTTCAGCGGTGAGATCGCCGAAACGTCCGTGCCAGCGGCGCACGGCGCGCGAAGGAATTTCAATTTCCGTCGTCTTCGGCTCAGGCGGAAAAAGGAAGAGCGGCGCGGATGGTTCGCGGTTGATGAACGCGGCCAGTCTGGATTCATCCGCTACTTCGATTTTCGCGCTTGCGTTGACATCTTCTGTGCTCAACTCCTCTTCAAAAGCCAGCGCGGCGCTGCCCAGCAATCGCAATTCTATGCGTGCGAGGCGGCCTATCTGTTCGCGCATCTCATCCGGCGTCAGGAACAGCTTGCCGGGGGCAAGCGCCAGCTCATCCACCGCTTCCGCCCGCTCGTAACCGCGCTGCAATTCTTCCAGCGTTGATCGAACCTGTTTTTCGACTTCGGCTGGTTCATCAACCACGAGCACAGAGTCGCGCAGGTAATCGAAGACCGAAGCAGTCAACGGACGCGCCAGCGGCATCAGGTATTCCCATCCCCGAAACTCTTCGCCCTCGTCGGCGAAAGCCGTTCGATCACGAAGCGCGCGTTCGTACCGCTCGTCGCTCCAATGTTCGCGCGCAAGCTTTGCCCATTGCCGAAAATCGCTCGCGCCCGCGCGTTCGTCGCGCATCGGCGTAATCAACGTCTCTTTGACTTCGCCGGTCGAGCGCTGCGTCTCAGGGTCGAACTCGCGGATCGAATCAATTTCGTCACCGAAAAATTCGACGCGGACCGGGCGCGCCGCTCCGTCGTCGCCAAGACTGCCGCTCGGCGAATAGAAATCCAGAATGCCGCCGCGAGAAGAGAATTCGCCGATGTTCCCGACCGGATCGGAGCGCACGTAACCGACCGAGGATAAATGTTCGATCAGGTAATCGAGCGGTAGTTCTTCGCCAGCGCGCAGCCTGACGGTCGCCTGTTTGATCTCGTCCACCGCGACGAAGCGGCGCATCAGCGACCTGCTGGTCAGCATCACGATGTCGCCTGCGCCTGCGGCCAGCCGCCACAAAGCCAGAGCGCGCCGTTCCAGAATCTCAGCGTGCGGCGAAGAGCCGCTGTACGGATCGGACTCCGAAGCGGGCAGAATGAAAATTTCGTTCTCGCATTCGGCGCGGGTGTTGAGTTGGCGGTAAAAAAATCGCAGGTCGCGTTCGAGGTCTTCCAGATCGCGATCTTTCAGGCTGACTACCGCCAGACGACGGCCAATGGCGCGCTGCAGCGCGACCAGCGTCATGGCCTTTGCGCCATTGACCAATCCGGCGACACGCAACAAGCGTTTGCCTGCGCGCGCTTCGGCCACCAGCCGCTGAAAATTTTCATCCTCTTCGAATCGTTGAAAGAGAGCAGACACTACAAACTCCACTACGCGGCAGGCGATTTATCCGCCATACCGACTCACAATCCGTTCGATCACATCTGAAGTCGAACAGCCCTCGATAAAAGGCAAACTCGATACCCGCCCGCCTGCGGCCTCGACCTCTTCGCGCCCGACAATCTCGTCAACACTCCAATCGCCGCCTTTGACCAGCACGTCAGGCAGCAATGCGGTAATGATTTCGCGCGGCGTTGGTTCGTCAAAAATGGTCACATAATCAACGCAACCGAGCGCGGCCATCACCACGGCTCGCTCATCCTGATTGAGGATCGGGCGCCGTTCGCCTTTCAACTCGCGCACCGAACGGTCGCTGTTAAGCGCGACAATCAGCGCGTCTCCGAGCCGCCGCGCCTCCTGAAGATAATTTACGTGACCGGGATGAATCAGGTCGAAACAGCCGTTGGTGAAGACAACACGGCTGCCCGCCTGCCGCAGCCGCTCGCGTTCCGCTAGCAATTGATCGAGAGAAAGGATTTTTGCCATAGCTGGTTTAAGCAGGCATCTTAGTTGAACCGGCTCAACCGCTACAAGCGGGCGAAGCGCCCGGCGGGCTTTTCGCTCGCATCTTTGGCAATGCGGCAGAGTTTCAAACATCCTTTTCGCGTTGTCGCTCAGGAGCTTTTTTTTCGCCACGCTACAGGCGGCGCGCCGACGTGGCGTTTGAATGCCCGGTTGAAGGCCGCCTCCGATTCGTAACCAACGCGATCAGCCACCTCGGCAATCGGGAGGCCCGCTTGAAGTATGAGATGTTTCGCCAATTGGATGCGCCAGCCGGTCAGATATCGCATCGGCGCCTCCCCGGTCAACTCGGTAAACCGTTGAGCCAATCCGGAACGCGAGGCGCCGACCTCGCGCGCCAGGTCCTCCACCGTCCATTGACGCTCAGGCCGGGCGTGCAGCAACCTCAGCGCCCGACCGACCTCCGGGTCCTTCACGCCAGCCAGCCAGCCCGTGTGCCCGGAGGGAAGTTGCTGCATGTAACGCCGCAGCACCTCCACATACAATAATTCGGTCAATCGAGCCAACATCGCGAAACTGCCGGGGCGCGCTCCGTCAGCCTCCTCGATGGTGTGCCGCAAAGTACCGGCGAGCCAGTCGTCCGCATCGGCAAGGATGACGCCGGGGCGCCTGGCCATCTCTACTTCAGACGGCTCGCTTTGCCGGGCGCTGTCCTGACCACACACACACAGCATGGTCGGCAGCGCTCCAATCAACGGATTGAATCGTTGGTCGCAGTGAAGATACCCGCAGACAAAACGCGTGGCTTCTCCGCCTCCGCCGTAATCCAACTGCGGTATCTCCTCCGAAGGTTGGGACGGGAGCAGGTCGCTGATCGGCCGCGGCCTTGCGCCCGTGTGACTGCTCATAACGTGCGCATCGCCATGCGGGAAGATGATGACATCGCGCGCCTCCATCCTGAGCGGAGCGTGACCTTCCATGGAGATCCAGCACTGCCCTTCAACCAGCACGTGAAATAGCGCGATGCTCTCGGCGCGCAGCTTCAATGACCGCGCGAGTTGATCCGAAGGCGGAGATTCAATAGACCAGGGCGAGGAAAGCCTGGCCGTGAAAAACACCGCGCTTGTCAGGCGAACCACACGCAAAACATCAGAAAGCACATCCATACGTTCTCGCTCCCTTCGCTCCTGATCGTGATTCCAACCGATTTTGGCGTTTCAATCAATACTCCCGGAGTCTCAATCATAGATTCGTTCGCTCGATTTCCGGATACTTTCGCCATCACGAGGCGATGCCCTCGTTGGAAAAATTTTGTTGATTAAAGGAGAAGGAAAAATGATCAGAACCTGTGAAACAAATAAGAACAATTGCAATCCGGAGCAGGCGCAATCTGTCGCCTGGCAAAAGACCAATGAACGGCGCGAGGAAATGACCGAAAACGGCCAGGGCCGCTACTCTTATCGAGCGACGTTGGCCAACGCCCAGAAGGTCAACTGGCGCATCGAAGACATCATCGGCGACGACAAGCGGCTCGATTTCTCGAAACCGTTTATGCCGGAATCGCTGGCGCGCGTGGAGCCGTTGGGCTTTCTGCGCGCAAACGAAAAGCGCGCGCTCAATCAGATAAGAGGCGCCGCTTACCTGGGCATCTTCGGTCTGGTGGAAGAGTTCATCCTGCCGTTCGTGTTGGATCACGCCCGCCCGCAGCTTCATGGCGACGATTATCGCGTGCGCGCGCTGCTGCAATTCGCGGGCGAAGAGGCCAAACACATCCACCTCTTCAAACGCTTCCGTGAAGAGTTTGAGCGCGGCTTCGGCCACGAATGCGCTGTAATCGGCCCGCCTGAAGCCATCGCTCAGGCCGTGCTGGCGCACGATCCGCTGGCCGTGGCGCTGACGATTCTGCACATCGAGTGGATGACGCAGCGCCATTACCTGGACAGCGTCAAAGACGACCAGTCGCTCGACCCGCAATTCAAGAGCCTGCTCAAACATCACTGGATGGAAGAGGCGCAGCACGCCAAGCTCGACAC
>JAJVID010000031.1 GCA_022072205.1 Acidobacteriota bacterium | reverse complement strand
GGCGAATCATGAAAATGCAAGTAGTGATTGACACCGGCCCGCTGGTCGCCTCGCTCCATCGCGATGATCAATACTATGATTGGGCGCGCCAGCAAGCGGCTTCGCTACCGCGACCGTTTCTGACTTGTGAAGCTGTGTTGACCGAAGCTTACTTTCTCTTACGCGCGCTGCCCGTTGCGCAACAAGGGCTGAGCGGCCTGCTCAGAGATGGCCTGGTCCAGGCTCCATTTCATCTGGCGGAAGAGATCAACGCCGTCACTGACTTGATGGAGCGCTACACCAATGTCCCGATGTCGCTCGCTGACGCCTGTCTGGTTCGGATGAGTGAACTGTATTCCGGCAGCGTCGTGCTGACGGCCGGCAGCGATTTCAACATCTACCGCCGGCACAGACGACAAATAATTCCCACGCCCATGCCGCCATCCGGTCAATAACATTATCTCAACGCCATTCACCTTGCAGCGTGAACGCCGCCCAGTAATACGGCGCTTCCCACCGCTTGTCGCGCCACATCTCGATCTGCGCCGCGCGCAAGGCCGCCGCCGGGCGCTCGCCCTCGATCAGCACGCGGCGGTAAAACTTCGTCATCAATTCCGCCGTCGCCCGGTCGTTCACGCTCCACAAACTGACCACCACGCGCGCCGCGCCCGCGTACATAAAACCGCGCGTCAGGCTCACCAACCCTTCGCCTTTGGTCAGCTTGCCCAAGCCCGTCTCGCACGCGCTCAGCGTGACGAGTTCCGCCGGCAGGTTCAGGTTGTAGACTTCGTGCGCGCGCAGGAAACCGTCCTGCGGCCTGCCCTGCTCGTCGAAGAGCGAGAGCACGAGGGTGGACAACTCCGGGCGCTCGCTGTCGGCCAGCCCGTGCGCGAGCTACTGCTTCTCACTGCCTCACTGCAATCGGCAAATCCACCAACGGCTTCGGCACGGGCGGCGACACGGGCGCTTGTTTGCCTCCCGTCAATTCCTTGACACGCTCGGCGACGTAAAAATCGAGTGACTTGATCGTGATCTTACCTTTGTTGGTGAGGTCGGCTTTGCCGCTAAGACCTTCAATGACGGCCAGCGTGAATGCGCCGTGCCCCCACTCCGAGCGTTCGAGCGAAGCCTGCCGACCAGTGGCGGCGGCAAAGACAATCGCGCCGTTCTCCGCGCTCGACAATTCGTTGATCAAACCGATCAGATCGGGCGGACCGCTGCGCCGCGCGCCGTCGCCCATCGCATTGCCCGCGCGGCACGTGTCGAGGAAGACCAACACTTTGCCCGGCACGTCCCGGACCGTCTTCTTGATCTCTTCGGCGATACCGGTGCGCAATGTCTTCTCCGGGTCAATGTTGTATGGGCAGAAGAAGTAGCTGCCGTAATTGTCATTGTCGCCGTGCCCGGCCAAAAAGATCACGGCCACATCTCGACTGGTGGTCTCTTTCAAAATCCATTCAAAGCCGTCGAGCACAGCGTCTTTCGTCGCCTGCTCGTCGGTCAGGACTTTGGCGACAACATCGCGGTAAAGGCCGCCCTTTTGTTTCAACCACGCTGCGGCGAAATCGCGCGCATCGTCATCGGCAAACTGCAACTGCCTGACCTGCGGATGGGCATACGCGCTGACGCCGACGGCCAACACGTAGAGTTTCGGTTTGGTCAGTTCATCTTCGGTCACCACGCGCCCGCGCCACTTCAAGCGGATGGTTGCCGGGACGCTCGGCGCGAACTGGTTTTCGGCGATCAAGGAGAGTTCGAGATCGCGGGGCGGGATCGTCACGGTCATCGTCCGTTCGGCGACCAGCGTCAACAGCCGCTCAGACGCGACCGGCCGCCCGTCAATTAAAGCCCGCATCTCTCTCGCGGGCGCATCCGCCGCCGTGCGAACACGGTAGCGCACCGTCACCGTCGCGCTCGAAACCTCCGTGCCATCCGACGGCGCAATGATCTCAACCACCGGCGGCAACCGCTTGGCAATGTCGGCCTCCGCCCGCTTGCGCCCCGCCTCCGTGTCGGCTAACCGCAGCGCCTCCGCCTCGTCGAGCGTGGTGAGCACGCGCGAGATGACATCAGGCCGGTAATAGATGTTGCGGAATTGGCTGACGGGGAAGAAGTCGGCGGCTTGATCCTTGCTGTTGTTGATGTGCCAGCCGATCAAGTCCTCTGCGCCGTGCGAGGCGTCATAATAGCCCTGTGGCGTCCAGAGCACCCAACGCTTGCGGTCGTTATGCGGGAATAAGGCAAGCAGTTCTTTGCCGTCGGTCATTCGATACCAGCGGATCGTGCCGTCGCCGAAAGCCGCTGCAGCTAGTTTTCCGTTGCCGCTAATATTGACGCTCCACGCTGGGCCGGGAGACGCCTTCTGCCACTGCTCCTTGCCGTTACGATCGAAGAGGCGCAAAAAGTACTCCGTCCCTAGCAGAAACCGTCTGCCATCAGGCGCAATCGCAAGGCTGTTTGATCTCTCGTACTGATCCAGCTTCAGCTTCAGCGTCTGCCCGTTAAGTTTTGGCGTGAAATGGCTTTGCCAATCGCTGATCACTAGCCCGCGCGCTTCTGTCAACGGCGCACGCAGATTCGTTGTCTCCGTCGCCGCTTCTAATTGTCGCCCAAGCAGTTTGAACCGTGCAGGCGATTTTCCTCCTTTCTCATACCCGAACTGCACCTCTGTACCATCATCTGCGAGCAAAAAGCCCTCCCGATTTCTATGGTGATCGGCGATGGCTGAACCATTGAAGAGTATCCGCTGACCGTCCGGCCCGATCACACCGAAGGCAGGACCGCCTTCGGTATACGCCACTCCGCCGCTACGCAAGCTGATGATGTCAGACACTGCATTCCGCGCTGCCGCCATGTCTCGGTACCCACCGCGACCGCCATTGCTCCACATACGAATCTGAAGGTCGCCATTCACGTTATACGCACCCCCAGCATAGAGAGTCTCACCATCCAACGACCACGCGACGCTGGCTAGATTGCCATTGTTCACTCCGCGCGTGTCGGCTGTGTAAAGCAGCTTCAGGTCTCGCCCCGCATAAACCTCTACCTTCCTCGTTTCAACAAATCCCACCGCCACGCGCTCGCTTTCGCCACTCCCTGGAGCGAACTTGACTGAAAAAGGCATTTCTCCACCTGTTGTCCTCACTTTCGCTAGAAGCCGCAACACCCCATCCACCGGTCGCGCATAAAGCCGCAAATAACCGTCATAGCAACTCGTCACCAGCCTCCCGGCAGCGTCGAAGTCCGCCCATTGGCTTTGCTGGTCATAGTTCTGATCCTCGCCGACCAAATGCCAACTCGCAGTTTCATAGACGCGCACTCCTTGGTTCAGAGCCGCTGCCAAAAACCTTCCATCAGGTGAGAACGCTAAATGAAAGACAACGTCCGGCAATCCTGTCAGCCGTCGCATTATCCGCCCGCTCTCGCGCTCAAAGAGGTAGAGGCAAACTTGTTTGTCCCATTGGTCACCTGTCCACCCACCAACTACGACGGTATTACCATCGGGCGAGACGGCAACCGCATTGAGTTCGCCCTCATTGTCTTCGCCGATAGGCACACGCAGCACACGCACAAGTTGGGCTGCCTCGCGTTGGCTTGGCGCCAATTCCCAAACTCGCGCCGTCTTGTCGTGCGACGCTGTCACCAGCCAGTGATTGGCCGCATCCACGCTTATTCGTCTGATCATAGCTGTATGCATCCCTGTCTCAATGCGCAAGACGGGTTGGCGCGAAGGTTCGTTTTTAGCCACAGCGGTCTGGCCGCGTTCATTCTGGCCTGCCGCGCCGTCATGCAGAACGCCAAGCGCGAGCAGCGCGAGGCAAATGGTTTTGAGAAACTTGGCTGTATTCATATCGGGTTCTCCTCAATCGTCAGTGCGCGAGCTGCGCGGAGCTAGCTTGCGGCTTCCAGTTTTTTCCTCGCCCTCTGCACAAACGCCTCTAATTCCGCCTTCGCCGGCAGATGCAGCAGATATTTCGACACGAAGACGCGCTTGCTCAATCCGCCGAGCGTATATGCGACGTGCGTCCCGTTCTTCTCGGAGCCGCAGGATCAAGCCGACCGGAGGGTTCTCGTCCGCTTCGGTCTCTTCGGCTTTAAGCACGCCCTCTTTGTCGCGGCTCAAACCGACTCGCTCGTAAAGCAGGCTGCCCAATTGCCGTTTGAGTTCGCGCGTTGAACAATGCTGCTGGACAGCTTCGAGTTCGTAGAACGCGCGTTTGAGCGGGTCGTCAATCTGGAACGTGCGCCTGCCGAGGGCGCCAGGTCGCTACCGCTCCCTGTACCGTACCAGCGCGTTTTTCAGGCCAGCGTGATTTGCAGCTGCGTCACCGAAGCTGGCGCGAAGCTGTGAATCAATACGCCTCCGCGCGGCGTCTGCGCCTGCGACGCTTGCGGTTCGATCACGCGCGGGTTGTCGAAGCTGTTGTGCGCGTGAATGTCGTTGGCCACGAGAGTCGTGACGCTGATTTCTTTGATCGTTGCGCCGCGCACGGCGATCTCTGTTTCTCTGGCCGCGTTTGGATCGGGGTTGGTAACCGTCAAAGTCACTTGCCGGTCGCGTATCGAAGCCGAGCCGTTCAAGCCGCGCATCGTCGCGGGTTTGCCGTTGCGCGTATATGAAATTCGCGGCGCGGAGACGTTAGTTCTGAGCGATTGGGCGCCCTGATGCGCGGCGTACAATTCAAAGACGTGGTAAGTCGGCGTCAGGATGAATTTGTCTTCGTGCGCGAGGAAGAGAGATTGCAGGCAGTTGACGAGTTGCGCGATGTTGGCCATCGCCACTTTGTCGGCGTGGCGGTGGAAGGTGTCGAGCGTCAAACCGGCGAGCACGGCGTCGCGGATGGTGGATTGCTGGCCGAGCAGGTGTGTCGGGTGGACTTCGCTGCCCGGTTTGTACCACGCGCCCCATTCGTCAACTACCAGCTTGACGCGGCGCTGGCGGTCGAATTCGCCCATCACTGACCAATGATCGGTGATCAGCGTCTCCATCCGGTCGGCTTCGCTCAGCAGTTCGTACCACTCGTCGTTGGGATACTTCACCGCATCGCCTTTGCCTTCGAACCAGTTGTTGGTGCGCCCGCCGGTCACGTTCCAGGAATAATGGTGCAGCCCCCAGCCCCACAGCCTGCCGAAGCCGCCTTTTTCCGCCAGGCGGCCAAAAAACCTGCGCGACCAGCTCAAATCGCCGCCGTTCGGGCCGGAGCCGATGAAGGCCAGGTTGAGGCCGTAGCGCGGAACCCATTCGGCGAAGCGGCGGAATTCCATCGCGTATTCTTCCGGCGTGAAGTTCCCGCCGCAGCCCCACGATTCGTTGCCGATGCCCCAGTAACGCACTCGCCACGGCTCGCGTTGACCGGCGGCGGCGCGCATCTCGGCCAGCGTCGTCGCGCCCGCAGGCGAGTTGCAGTAATCCACCCACTCGTAAAAATCCCGCGCGGTCAGGCTGCGCAAATTGGCCGCCAGATAAGGCTGCGCGCCCGACAACTGGCAGAAGCGCAGAAAATCATCACTCCCGAAATGGTTAGTATCGTATTTCCACGGGCCGTCAGGCGCGCCCTTCGGCCACTCCTGCGCGTCAATCCAGAAGTTCGGGCGGCGCGGGCGATCTTTGCGCGGCCCTACGCCGTCGCGCCAGTTGTAGCTGTCGGCGAAGCATCCGCCCGGCCAGCGAATGACGCTCGCCTTGATCCGCTTCATCGCCTCGACGATTGCGTTGCGAATGCCGCCGGTGTTGGGGATCTTCGAGTTTTCACCGACCCAGACTCCATCGTAGACCACACCGCCCAGATGCTCGACGAAATGGCCATAGATTTCCGGCGCGATTCTGCCGATGGGTTCATCCAGCAAAACATCAATTCTCGCATCGGCCAGTTTTGCTTCTTGCGCGGCGAAACGTTTGCCGGTCAGCAGCAGCGCGCCGCCGGTCAGCGCGGCGCTTACGAATTCACGTCGTTTCATGGGTTGTCCTCGCTGTTAGCGTGTTTATTCGGCCAGGAATTTCTTCGTTTCGGTCAGGAAGATGTCAAGCTGATCGTGATGCACCCAGTGGCCCGCGTTCGGAACTTTGACCAGCCGGTGACTTTTGATGACCTGCGCGCGGCCATCCGATTCAGGATCAACCGCCCAACTCTCCATCCCCCAAAACAACAGCGTCGGGCAGGTGATCTGGCCGAGTATCTCGCGCGCGTCGTCAATGTTCGTCCCGTATGGCGGGAAGCCGCGCGCGAAGTTGTCGAATTTCCAGATCAGCGATCCGTCCGAATTCCAGTTCGTGCCGTGCAGCGTCAGATGGCGCGCGACTTCGTCCGAAAGATGCGGGTTGGCTTCTTTCATTCGCGCGACAGCGGATTCGAGATCGGGATAACTGTGCGGCTCGCGCTTTTCGGTTTTGCGGACGTTTTCGATCCATTCGCGCATCCGCTGCGACGCGGGTTTGAAAATGCGATGCGTGGGCGGCGGCCCCAGGCCTTCAATCGCCACCGCCTTCTTCACGCGGTCGGGATAAATGCCTGCGTAATTCAGCGTGATGATCCCGCCCAGGCTGTGGCCGATCAGGTAAACCGGATAATCGTTGATCACATCGGCCAGCGCCGAAAGATCGAGCACGTGCTCGGCGATGGTGTAGAGCGCGCCCGGCGCCCACGCGCTGTTGCCGTGTCCGCGCAGGTCAATCGCGTAAACATGGAAATCGTCGCGCAACGCCCGCGCCACCCAATCCCAGTTCCGCGCGTGGTCAAGACCGCCGTGAACCAGAATCATCGTGGGTTTGCCCTCGCTGCCCCAGTCCCAGAATTGTAGCTTCAGGCGATGCGAGTAGAAGAAATGCGAAATGGGTTCCAATGGTGTGATCCCTCCTTCGGCTGGTATGCTATCGCGGCGATTCCACGTCAGCAAGATTCAAACAAAAGTTATGCGTTCAATCATTCTCGTCACATTGCTCGCTGTCACAATCTTCGCTCAACAGTCTCAGAATCCATCGCCGATGGTCGAACACACCCGCGCGCATCCCCGTCTGAAGCAGGAAACTCCGCCTGGCCGCCGCGAAAAACTGGAACTGGGAACGCTGTTCATTCCCGAAAATTTGAAAAGCAAGCCGCGGCTGCCGCTCTTCATTCACTTTCACGGCGGCGTGTGGCTGCCCGAAGTCGCGGCGGCGCGAGCCGGAAACACGGCGGTAATCTCGATCCAACTCGGCGCGGGTTCGAGCGTTTACGCAAAGCCGTTCGCCGATCAAAAACTCTTCGAGCGGTTGATCGCCGAAGCTGAATCTCGCGCAGGCGTGAAGTTCTCGCCGATCACTTTGACCGCGTGGAGCGCGGGTTACGGCGCGATTCGTGAAATTCTGAAGACGCCTGAAAATTACTCGCGCGTTGATCGCGTGTTGCTGATTGACGGATTGCACACGGGCTACGTCAGCGGAAAGCCGGGGCCGCAGGAGTCTGAAATTGAAACCGACAACCTGCAAATCTTCCTGCGATTCGCGCGTGACGCCGTGGCCGGGCGCAAACGGATGATCGTCACGCATTCGGAAATCTTCCCCGGCACATTCGCCAGCACAACCGAAACCGCAGATTGGCTGCTCGGTCAACTCGGACTGAAGCGGCGCGCGGTCGTGAGGTGGGGGCCAATGCAGACTCAGCAATTGAGCGAAGCCAGGCAAGGCGGATTTTTGCTCGTCGGATTCGCGGGCAACAGCGCGCCCGATCACGTAGACCAGTTGCACTCGCTGCCTGATTACCTGCGCTGGTTCAAGTGAGCGTTCAGGCTTCCGGTCATGCCGCGCGCAGTGCGATAATGCGCCTTGCCGAAGGAGAAAATGCTATGGCAACGCCACAATCACGAATCTATTTCACCGAGGAAGATTATCTGGCAATCGAACGGGCTGCCGAGGAAAAACACGAGTATCTCGACGGCCAGATTTTCGCCATGGCCGGCGAAACCGAAGCGCACAACACGATTTGTGTAAACTTGACGCGTGAGGTCAGCGCGCAACTCAAGCGCAGTTCCTGTCGTGTATTCGCCAAAGACATAAAAGTGCGCAGCGGTCCCGCCCCGAAGCTCTTTCAAACCCCGCGCGGATTCTTTTCATACCCGGACGTCCTGGTCGTTTGCGGCGAGCGTGAATTTCACGATAAGCATCGCGACGTGCTGACCAACCCGAATGTCATCGTCGAAGTTTTGTCGAAATCTACAGAGGTCTTCGATCGTGGCGAGAAATTCATCCGCTACCGCACCTGGCTGCCGACGCTGACCGATTACCTGCTCGTCGCTCAGGGCAAACCGATGATCGAGCATTACCGCCGACAGCAGAACGGCGAATGGCTGCTCACGACGATCTCCGGGATAGATGCGACACTGAAGATCGAATCAATCGGCTGCTCGCTGAAACTGAGCGAGGTTTACGACGGCGTCAGCTTCTCCGGCGAAACGGATTACCCCGGCGAAGAGCTTTCGAGTTAATGGAAGTTCCCCTCCAGCCATTCATTTTTTCGTATCCCAACTTTAGATTTTTGGATTAACCATCCATCCCTTTCCCTTCCGTCGCCCAGCAATCTCGGATAAACCAAAATAAGTCCTGCAACGACTTTGGATTGCGGGGCCGCCGCGCATCGCCGAACCGGGCAGATGGCGTCGCCTCGGTTGGAATATGACTTGCCTTATTTAAACCCTAGCGGATTCATCATCACACCGCTTAGCAACCCTAAAACCAGGATTCATCATTTTTTCAATCTTGAATACATTTGCTCTGGAATCGGATATTCAATCCAATCCCCGCAAACCAAACGATATGCAGTTTGCGGTAACCTCTCAGGAGACACAATGACACGGAAGAGATTCACGATGGCAGCGATGGTTTTGCTGCTCTGTTCCCTAATGTCTTTCGCCGTTCCCGCTCAGACCGCCGGCACCTCGCGCGTAACCGGCGTGGTTCAGGATCAAAATGGCGCCGTCGTTCCGGGCGCCAAAGTCACTCTAACCAACGAAGGCACCAACATCTCATTCACAGCCGCGACGACCTCCGCCGGCATTTACGTCTTTGACGGAATGCAGCTTGGGGTTTACACCGTCGCCGTCGAAAGAGAAGGCTTCAAGAAGTTCGTCTCGAAAGGCAACGTCCTGACTGTCGGCCAACCGCTGACTATCAACGTGGATTTGACTATAGGCCTGGCGCAGGACGTGGTCGAAGTCACCGCCAGCTACGAGCGCGTGCAGACCTCGACCTCCGGCAATTTCGGCGCGACGGTTGACAACAAGACGCTGGTTGATCTGCCGCTCGGCCTGGAGTCGGGCACCGGCGGACGCAACCCGCTGATGTTCGTCCGCCTGCAACCGGGCGTGAATACCGGCGCGAACACGGGCGGCGGTTCACACGTCAACGGCGCCCGCGACCGCGCGTTCAACTACACGCTCGACGGCATTGACATCAACGAATCGTCGGCGGGCGGCTCGGAGTTTTCGCCGCTGCGCACCAACCCCGACAGCTTGCAGGAGTTCCGCGTCATCACCAGCAACGCCACGGCTGAATACGGCCGTTCGAGCGGCGCGCAGGTCGCGCTCGTGACCAAGTCGGGCACCAACCAACTTCACGGCAATCTTTTCTACTTCCACCGCAACGCCGCGCTCGCGGCCAACGAGTGGGGAAATAAACTGAACGGATTGGCCAAACCGGCGCTGCGCCAGCATCAGTACGGCGGAGACGTTGGCGGGCCGGTTCGCATCCCCGGCCTCTATAACGGCAAAGACCGCACCTTCTTCTTCTTCAACTATCAGGGGCAGAAACAGGTCTTCCCCGTGACGCTGACGCGCACGGTCTACACTCAATCGGTCAGACAGGGCGTCTTCCGCTACGTCGTCGGCGGGCGCAACACGGCGGCAGGCCAGACGGGCGCGAGCGTTGACGCCTCGGGCAATCCGCTGCTGCCCAATTGCAGCGCGACCGTGACGACTAACTGCATCGCGTCTTACAACATCACCGCCAACGACCCGCGCAGACTCGGCATTGATCCGGCCATTCAGAAAAACGTTTTCGACCTGATGCCCGCGCCCAACAGTTTCGCGGGCGGCGACGGGCTGAACACGGCCAACTACATCTGGACTGTCGGTCGCCTCGATCCGCAGCGCGATTTCGTCTTCAAGATTGATCACAAGTTCAACGACAATCACACGATGTTCGTGCGCTACGCCTGGGGCAAGCAGGACACCGTGAACGACACGACCAACTCCGGCGCGCCTGCGTTTCCGGGCTTGCCGCCGAAGGTCAACACGACGCGCGACCCGCGCAATATGGCCGTCAGCCATCGCTGGGTGATCACGCCGACGCTGCAAAACGAACTGGTGGCGGGCGGCAATCACTTCACGTTCAACTTCATCAACCCATTGGCGAGCGATCAACCGTTCTCCATCGTCACGGTCAACCCGACCGATCCGACCGATTTCTCAGTCGGCAACCTGCGCACGCTCAACACCTATCAGGTCGCGGACAATCTTAGCTGGACGAAGGGCGCGCATCTGGTCAAAGGCGGCATCAATTTCCGCTACACGCAGCATCGCGACGTGCGCGGCTCCATCGCCGGACAGAACGCGTCGCCCATCGTCAACCTCGCCGGGGCATCGGTCAGCACGGCCTGCCTGAACGGCGGGACAGGCGTCAACGCGCAGGGACAGGAACTGTTCTGCCTGCCTGCGCTGAACGCCGCGAACGCGCCGGGCATCAACAGCACTGACCGCACGCGCATGCAGAACACGATCAACGACCTGCTGGGCCGCGTCGGCACAATCTCGCAGGGCTTCGTAGCCGACATCGGTCTGACGGGCTTCCAACCGGCGGGATCGCTTTTCCTGAACGACGCGCGTTACGGCGAGTACGATTTTTACATTCAGGACACGATCAAGCTGCGCCCGAACCTGACGCTCGACATCGGTGTGCGCAACGAGTTGCGGTTGACGCCGTTCGCGCGCGGGCGGCTTTACGGGCCGCAGCAGCCGGTTCGAGTGGGCGAGGCGCCGACCAATGCGCTGCGGTGGATTGACCGCGACCTGTTTGAGAGCGATTTGAACAACTGGTCGCCGAGCATCGGCCTGGCGTGGGATCCGTGGGGTGACGGCAAAACATCCATCCGCGCCAACTATCGTCTGGCTTCCGACCGCATCAACACATTCGTGCTCTCGTCGGCCATCTACAACAACATCCCCGGCGTGACGCTCGGCGTGGTCAACACGGAGTTCGGCCAGACGGGCGGCCCGGGCAAAACCGGCGGGCGCATCCGCGACGGCATTCCGTCCGTCGCGCCGCCTTCGACCCTGATCCCGCAGGCGCAACTGCAACCTGCCGCGTTCGGTTCGGGCACGATCACAGTGGTTGATCCGGCCTTCCAATCGCCCGCGACCAACCAGTGGGGATTGGACATTCAGCGGGAGATCGGCAAGAACATCGTCGTTGATGTGGCCTACATTGGCCGCCGCGCCTCGCATCTGTTCGGCGCTTACAACATCGGCCAGGTGGACATCTTCAACAACGGCTTCCTGAATGAGTACAACAAACTGGTGGCCGATTCGAAATATCAAAGCCCGCTGCTCAATCAGCTTTACGGCCCGGATTCGCGGCGAGTGGGCGCAGAGACCGGCTCGGATTTCGTGCGCCGCCAATTCGCCAGTTCAATCGCGCTCAGCAGCGTGGCGGGCATCGCGGCGGACGCGGCGGGGCGCATCCAGAGCGGCAAATCGCTGCTCGAACTCGCGGGCTTGCCGACCACTTTCTTCCGCCCGTTCCCGCAATTCGCGGGCATCAACGTGATTGACTCGAATGATTATTCGACCTATCACGCGCTGCAGGTGATGGTGCAGCGGAAGGCGACCAAGAGCCTTACGTTCCAGGGTTCATACACGTGGTCGAAATCGCTCGACACGCGCTCGTTCGATCCGGCCTTCACAACGGCGGGAACCGGCAACGGTCAATCGGCTTCTTCGACGCCGTTCAACATCTACGACCGCAGCCTGAATTACGCGCGATCGGACTTCGACCGCACGCACGTTTTCATCGGCTATGCGGTTTGGGATCTGCCGTTCGGCAAGGGCGGATGGATCGGCGACGGCGCGCCGGGCTTTGTCCAGCGCGTGATCGAAGGCTGGAACGCCAACGGCGTGGTCACGCTGCAATCGGGCCGCCCGTTCACGATCTATTCGGGCGCGAGCCAGTTGAGCAACATTCTCAACTCGACGGTCAATTGCAACGGCTGTTCGCGCTCGATGGGCGAGTTGGAAAAGATTGCGAGCAACTTCGGCGGCGTGCCGGGTTATTTCACGGCTGAAGAGATCGCCAAATTCTCACAACCCGGCCCAGGCCAGCTTGGCAATACTGGACGCAACTACTTCACCGGCCCCGGCTCGTGGAACGTTGACATGGCGCTCCTGAAACGCACGAAGTTCACCGAGACGGCCAACTTCGAGCTTCGCTTCGAGTTCTTCAACGTCTTCAATCATCCGAATTTCGGCTTCCCGACGGCGGTGCTGACCAGCACCACGTTCGGACGCATTCGCGACAGCCTGGCCAACGAATCACGCAAGATTCGTATTGGCGCGAAGATCAACTTCTAGGGCGGTTCCGCAAAACCACTCCTTTAACCTGGCCAGGCGGCGTTCGACTTTACCGAACGCCGCCTGGCTTGAGCTGCTTAAAGCGGAGTCGCGCGGCAGGTCGTCTCAATTTCCGCCTCCGCGATTTCGCGCGCATTCAGGCACGGCTTGATTTGCAAGCCGCGTATTCATCACTCTCAATCCCAGGAGGAGTCATGGTAAACATGAAAACCTTAACCTCTTTGCTCGCGGCCTTGTGGCTGAGCCTGTCGCTGGCGGCTGTCGCGATGGCGCAGACCGGCGCGTCGCGCATCACCGGCACGGTGACTGATTCGACGGGCGCAGTAGTGCCCGGCGCGAAAGTCATCGCCAAAGACGAGGCGACCGGCGTCAGCTACACCCAGCAAACAACCGGCGCGGGTCTTTACGCCTTCCCGTCGCTGCCCGCCGGCGTTTACACCATCACTGTTGAGATGTCCGGCTTCAAGACCATCAACAAAAGCGGCGCCGTGCTCGAAGTCGGCACGCCGCTGGTCGTTGATGTGGCGCTCGAAATCGGGCAGACGACTGAGGTCGTCAACGTCGAGGGCGGCTACGAGAAGATTCAATCCACCAACGCCACCATCGGCAACGTCGTCGAGCAGAAGACGATTGAATCTTTGCCGCTCAACGGGCGAAATCCGTTGACGCTGCTCGTGCTCGAACCGGGCGTCGTGCAGCGTTCGGCGGGCGGCGCAGGTTCAGGCATTCACGTCAACGGTTCGCGCGACCGCGCGTTTAACGTCACGATTGACGGCATTGACGCTAACGAGTCTTCAGTTCCCAACCCGGTCTCGAACATCTACCGCATCAATCCCGACAACGTGCAGGAGTACAAAGTCGTCACCAACAACGCATCGGCGGAAGAGGGGCGAAACAGCGGCGCGTCGGTTTCAATCGCCACGCGGCGCGGCACGAACGCCTTTCACGGGACTGTCTTCGAATTCGCTCGCAACACGGCCCTCAACGCCAGCGACTGGTTCGCCAATGCGCTCGGCACCGAGAAGCCGGACATCAAGCTGCACCAGTACGGCTTCGAAATCGGCGGGCCGATCATCAAGAACAAGACCCACTTTTTCGGCAGTTGGCAGGGACAGAATGTGAAGTTCACCCAGCCGATTGACCAGAGCTTTGGCATCCCGGACGTTTACACGGCGACGGCGCGGGCGGGCGTTTATCGTTACTGGGTCGCCGACCCAACCAAGCCGTTCGTGATTGACGGTCAGACGATCCGTCAGAATTCGCCGCTGCTGGTTGATCCGCGCACCGGCGCGCTGCGCGACGGTGTACGCAACTGCGCGAGCGCGACAGACACCAACTGCGTCCAGAGTTTCAACTTCGCGCAATCGCACGCGACGATCAAAGGCGTTGATCCGACCATCGCCAAACTCTTCGCGTCCTACCCGCAGCCGAACAACTACACGCTCGGCGACGGGTTGAACACAGCGGCTTTCCTGTGGAACCCGCCGACGCGCAACGCCGGGCCGCACTTCAAGATTCGCGTTGATCACAAATTCAACGAGAAACACGAAGCCTACGCCCGCTGGTTGCAGGCCGATCAGGACACGCTCGAAGGCGATCCGCTCAATGGCCGTCCGCAACTCTTTCCGGGCTTCCCGCCGCTCGGCGAAGTCACCCGCCGCTCGAAAAATCTGGCGGTCAATTACCGCTGGACGATCAACAACAGCCTGGTCAATTCGTTCACGGCTGGATTCTCGCGCTTCCGATTCCTGTTCACGCAGGGCGAAGCCAACCCCGACTTCCCGAACATTCCGGGCTACACGTTCAACAACGTTGATCTGCCGTTCAACAACACGCCGCGCACGTTCCGCGCCGTCACCACGCCGCAATTCGTGGATGACATCACGTGGGTCAAAGGCTCGCATCAATTCAAAGGCGGGCTGAACTTCCGCTTCTACCAACACAACGATCAGCGCGGCCAACCGGGCGGCGTCAACGTCACGCCGCAGATCAGTTTCAGCCGCACGCTGCGCACGCCGACCGGTTTCAACACGCCGGGGCTGGCTTCATCCACGCGCGCCGGCATCGCCAACACTGACAACAACCGGCTGCTCGGCACGATCAACGACGTGATGGGCATCCCGGCCCGTTTGCAGCAACTCTTCCTGGGCGATCTGACCAGCGACGCCTACCTGCCGTTCCAGAAAGACGGCCAGGTGACGCTCTTCTCGGTCGGCAATCGCGCCAAGCAATTCAACTTTTACGGCCAGGACGATTGGCGCGTGCGCCAGAACCTGAGCATCAGCTACGGCATCCGCTTCGAGTACAACCCGGCGCCGACCGAGGCGCACAAGCGCGTGTTCGTGCCGAACCAGCGGATTGACGGTTCGGAAGGGCTGGTCACGTTCGGCCAGGCCAAGAGCTTCTTCGACCGCAACAACCTGGGCATCGGCCCGAACGTCAGCTTCGCGTGGAGTCCGCGCAACAGTACGAAATTCGTCGTGCGCGCCGGATACCGTTTGGCCTTCGACGCGCTTCCGACCTTCCAGATCACCGCCGTGTCGGGCCGCCCGCCGGGATTGATCGGGACGTGCAGTTCGACAGTGGGCGGCGCGACGACCGCCGGTTGCCAGGCCGCGCCCGACAAACGCATCGGCGAAGGCTTCCCGCTGGAGTTGAGCGCGCCGAACTTCAAACCGTCTTCGCAACTGACATTGACGCGCCAACTGCTGACCAACGCGCCGCCGGTAACCACCTTCGATCCCGATCTGAAGCTGCCGACGGTTCACCAGTGGAGCTTGAGCTTGCAGCGCGAGTTGCCAATCGGCATGGTGGGGCAAATCGCCTACATCGGCCGTCGCGGCACGCGGCTGCAACGCGCCTACAACATCAACCAGATTGACGCCGGGCCGATCCTGCCGTCGTTTTTGCTGATGCAGCAAAATGTGGCCAAGGGTTGCAACCCCGACGGGTCGGGCTGTCCGGCGGGCGTGACCGGCTCGGCGATTCCGATCGTCACGTCGGGCGCATTGACGGCGGCGTTCGTCAACTCGTCGCAATCGCGCACCGATCTGAGCCTGAACGCGGCGGGCAACATGGCCGGGCGCATCGAACAGACGACGCTCGCGCTCAACCTGCGCCCGAACCAGCAGTTCAGCACGATCACCTACATTGACGGCGGCGGCAGTTCGCATTACCACGCGATGCAGGCGACGCTGCGCAAACGCTTCGAGAAGGGCTTCCTGTTCGGCGCGTCCTACAGCTTCCAGAAATCCATTGACGACCAATCGGTTGATCCGGTGGGGTCTTCGTCGGGCGGCGGTCTTTCGACCACCAACTCGCGCACGCCGACCGACGCGCGCAAGTGGTTCAACGAAAAAGGCCGCTCGGATTTCGACCGGACGCACGTCTTCACGGCCTTCTCGGTCTACGAACTGCCGTTCGGCAAAGGCAAGGCCCTCGGTTCGGGCGTCAATTCGTTCGTCAATCACATCATCGGCGGCTGGGCGATCAACGGCATCTACACGTGGATGTCGGGCGAACCGTTCAGCGTCCGCAGCGGCGCGTTCACGTCGAACTCCGGGCACGAATCGCGCGCCGACATCGTCGGCGGAGTGAAGCCGAAAGTCGGCCTGTTCGAGATTCCGAATGTCGTCGGGCCGGTGCTCTTCAAGGACGATTCCGGATTCGCGCTGCCCGCTCCGGGCACGAACGGCGCGGGCCGCAACATCTTTGAAGCGCCCGGTTACTGGAACCTCGACCTCGGCATCCAGAAGCGGTTCGCCATCTCGGAGCGCATCGCGATGCAGTTCCGCGCCGAGATGTTCAACGCGTTCAACCACGTCAATTTCGACAACCCGCGCGACGCGTCGGTCGGCAGCCCCAGCTTCCGCTCGTCGGTCTTCGCACAGACCTGCTGCGCGGCGGTCGCCCCGCCGTCAACACAGCAGATCATCCAAACGGGTGAAGCGGCGCGCGTGATACAAATTGCGCTGAAGCTGACGTTCTGAAACGCGAACTGAGGACTGATTAAAAGAAGAGCGATGGATGATGGGCCGCGCGGTTCATCATCCATCGCTCTTCGTTTATATTGACGCAGCCATGCCAATCCCGGAATTGAACGAAAATGGTTTGTTGCCCGAAGGCATTCACGACTGCACGCTCGATGAAATCGGCGCGCGATTTTGCTGCTTTCAAACAACGGATCGCAGCATACAATTTTGAGCAGGTTGATTTCTTTCAACGCGTCAGAGAAAGCGAAAGGCGAAAAGGAATTTTGCGGATAAAACTATAAAAGACAGAACAAATAAGGAAAAGCCATTGCTTGGGCAAACAATTGAATGCATCGGGATGATGTATCGTTCACTTCAATCGCTTTATCAAAATGAGTACTCATCCAACCCGATGATGTTTGCGATTATGGCGCAAGGGCCCGTTGACCAAATTCGTGACTTGCTCGATTGAGCGCTCACTTCGAGTTTTGAGTTTCGTCAGCGCTGAGAACCCGGAATGGCGAGCGCAACACCGTGATCTTCAATTGGCCGGCAGGGTTGTAGTCGGTTTCCACTGAGACTGAAATCGGAGGCGTGGTGTTGGATTGGAAGAGCAGCCGCTTCTCCCATTGTTCGTTGATCTGGATGACCGGTTTGCCGAGCTTCTTCTGGAAGAACTGATTGACGGCGTCGTAATGACCATCAGGCACGCGCATAGTCAGCATTTCGTGGCCGGGGATTCTGATCGAACTTCCGACCGTCGCGCCGGGGTATTCGTATTGGCTGAAGTCGAGCGGCTTCTCATCGGTCAGAGCCAGAGCGCCTCCAGCTTCGGCGGCTCGTTCGGCGGATTCGCGCGCCCGGTCCAGGGCTTCGCGCTGCCTGTCCATCGCTTCACGCACGCGATCCTGGGATTCGCGGATTCGGTCTTCCGTCTCGCGCTGCCGGTCTTCCTGACGCCTTCGCGCTTCCTGCTCGGCCCTGGCTTCGGGCGTCATCACGGGCCTTTCATCATCCGCCATTTCAATCCCGATCATTACGCTGAACATGACGCCGAACAGCAGAACGAACGCCAGGAGGATGAAACGCCAGAGTCTGCGGCGCGATTTGATCGGGGCGGTGGCCGGAGCCAGCGGCGCGGGAACGTACGGCGCCTGATAGTAACGTTCGGTCTCCCCCGCGACGATGTCGGCGACGCTCGGCGGCAAGTGGCCGGATGCGGGCGCGGCGACCGGCGGCGCGGATTCTTGTCTGCCGTAATTGCGCGTCGAAGCGGCGGAGGCTTCGGTTTCGGCGAAAAGCGGCGCTCCGCATTGACGGCAAAATCTGGCTCCGGCGGGAGATTCATAACTGCAATGTTGACAGGTTTGAAACATGATTCGAGCCTCTCTTGATGCGCTTTGTTTGATCCGTGGAATCAACACGAATTACGCCGGCAGCCGTTTTTTGTTCTTGGTTTGTGCGGTACGGGGAGCGTAAGCGACCTGAGCCTCACGTAAACGGCCCTCAGAGAGAGGTCCAGGTCGCTTACGCTCCCCGTACGGCGCCCTACGCCGCTCGCGCTCTCCGTACCGCGCCCTCCGCCGCTCGCGCCATCTGTCAGGCTCTGTCTGCGGTTCAGTCCTGATCAAAGTCTGGCATCAGATCGTCTCCCTGATGATTGATGACGTAGTCACAGGCGATCTCTACCTGTCTCGGCCTCCACAGATACCGCCTGCTGCCGTGTTCAGCCCATGGCGTCAGCTTGCTTTTCCAGACCCCGGCTTCGCGCATCCGGCGAGTCGTCCAGGATTTGAAATCGTTCAACACTTTCTCCGGTTTGCAGCTTGCGGAAACGACGGCGTGAACGTGATTGGTTCGCACGTTGATGGCGCGCAATCCCCAGCCGCGATACGCGCAGACTTCCCGTATCGTCCGTTCCACCACCTCGCGTCGCTCGGCGTCAAACTCGACAGGCGCCTGTTTCAACCGTCGCCGTTCCTCCTCTTCCCGCCGCTCATCGCGCGGAGCGAAAGGCGCGCCGTACACGTTGTGAAGCGCATCAACCGATCCGCGCTCGTCCCCGTGCAGCCACGTGCCATAACAGCGAAAGGTGATCAGATAGGCTAGCGGGATACGACGTTCACTGAACTCCTGGTCACACATAATTCTTCCCGTTGCGCAATACGACCGCTCGACGATGCGGTACGGGGAGCGTCAGCGACCTGAGCTTCACGTAGACGGCCCACTGAGGGAGGTCCAGGTCGCTGACGCTCCCCGTACCGCATCGCAGTCCGCCTTCAGGCCATCGCTTTGTTCAGCGCGCCCTCGACCGCCTGGAAGAGTTCATCGAAATCGAATGGCTTGCGGACGGCTCGGGCGCCAACGCTGCGCGCTGCTTCCTCCAACGATTGCGGCGGGTCGGCTGACAGGAAGATCACGGGCGGTATCTCTGAATGGCTCTTTTGCAACTCCCTGACCACGTCAACGCCGTTCATATCCGGCAACCTCAAATCGAGCAGGATCAGGTCGGGATGGAAATCCGAATTTCTGTCAGCCGACGCGGCGGCGACGGCTCGCAGCGCCTGCCGGCCCGTCTCGGCTGATCGCACGCGGTAACCTGCGTTCTCCAAAATCATCTGTAACAAATCCACCGACTCCGGGTGATCTTCAACAACTAGAATTTGTTTGCCGTCGTGAACGTGTGTGCCGAACATAATTCACCTCAGTCACGAAGAAGAGAGATTACGGAAAAGCCGGAAATAGCAGAACAGCCGGAAACGCTTCCACGGTCTATCTTCCGTTTGTTCCGTAATCTCTCCTCATGTTTTACCTTTCATCTCCTTCGTCCATCAGGGGCAAACTGATGATGAACGTGGCGCCTTTGCCTGGTTTCGATTCGACGGTGATCGCGCCGCCGTGTTGTTCGATGATGCCTTTGGCGATGAACAGGCCCAGACCCAATCCGCTGCTGGGTTGCCGCCCATCCGCCGAAACCTGGTAGAAACGATTGAAGACCGTTTCCATATTTTCCGGCGGGATGCCGGGGCCGTAATCTCGCACTTCGACGCGCGCCTGAGGCGGCCCGCTGTCCGATTTTACGCGGCTCAACCGCACGTCAATCCGGTCGCTTTGCGGCGCGTGTTTGATCGCGTTGTTCAAAAGGTTGTTCATCACCTGCAATAGCCGCTCTTCATCGCCGCGCACGATCAGCGGTTGATCTTTATCCTCGCCCTTTGGCGCTTCCAACCGGATCTTGCGATCTGGGGCAATCAGGCGGGCTTCCTCGACAGCCTGGCCAGCGACCCTGGTCAAATCCACCATCCGCTCCTGCATCGAAAATTTGCCGCTCTCCAATCGCGACACGTCCAGCAGGTCGTCCGTCAGCCGGGCGATGTGTTTGAGCTGGCCGCGGAACTTGCCGGCCATTTGAAGGATTCGCTGGTCGCGTTCATCCTCCCTGCCCGGCTCCGAAGGCTGGGAGACCAGACGGGTCAATGCCTCTGAATAGCCCATCAACGGCACCAGCGGCGTGCGAAGTTCGTGGCTGGCCAGCGAGAAGAATTGATCCTTCAGAAAATCGAGCCGCTCCTGTTCCTCGCGCGCCCGAACCTGTTCCGTGATCTCGATGGCCGAGAGGAGAACGAAACTCGCCTTGTCCTTTCCGCCATTTCCCTCGAAATAGATCGGAGCGAGAATGCGGCTCCAGATGGATTCCTGCCCCCCATCCCCTCCCCTGACGCGGATTTCATCCGGAGGGCTGGCGGCTCCGGTCTCAACCACCGAGTTGAACATTTCGTCCGCCTCATCCGGGTTGGTGAAAGACAGATCGCGCCACTTGCGCCCGATGATCTGGTCGCGGGCGTATCCATGCCCATGTTCAAGCTTGTCCAGATAGCTTGAACTGGCCTGAAGCAATTCGGTCGTTTCGGCGTCGTAAAGACCCAGAGCCGTCCGCCCGGCGTTCTCGATCATGATCTTGATATGCTTGCGTCTCTCGGACGCCTCTTTGGTTCGCAACTCGGACACGTCTTCGGCGTAAATCATCAAGCCGTCAACCTTCCCTTCGCTGTCGTGCGTAGGAACGATCGTGTAAACGAAATAGCTCTCGGTCACCTTCCCGTGTTGATCCGACAACCTCGTGCGGATGCGGGAACTCGCGCGAGATTCGTCCGTCCGGTAAGCTTCGCGCGCCAGATTGACCAGTTCGGCCATCTCCGGCTCCACGAAGATTTCGGCGAAGGGTTGCCCGATCACTTCGCGCCCGCCGAGCAGCCCTGATGAGATCGCGTTGAAGGCTTCGATCAGCAAGCCCTGCCCGCGCAGCACCAGGATGTAAAACGGCGCCAGTTCGACCATCTCAGTCAGCCGGACGCGTTCGTCGGCCAGCGATTTGCCCGTCTCCACCAGTTCGTTGGTGCGTTCGGTCAATTCCTCGTTGGTCGTCTCAAGCTCTTCGTTCGTGGCCTGCAACTCTTCGTTGTTGGTTTCGAGTTCTTCGTTGGTGGCCTGCAACTCTTCGTTGGTCGCCTCGATCTCTTCGTTGGTCGCCTGCAATTCCTCCTGCGTCAGCATCATCTCTTCGTTGGCGGCCTGCAATTCCTCGTTGGCGTCCTGCAACTCCTTGTTGACTTCGCTCAGCCGGTTGTTGGCGCTGCTCAGGTCTTCCACCAACTGCTTCTGCTCGGCCTGCGCCGATTCCAGCCTGCGCCGCGTCCGGGCCTCCTCGGTGACGTCTTCAATCGTGATCACGGCCAGGTCAACCGGGCCTGATTCGATCTGCATCGGCGCGATCCGCAAGCTCAGAAAGCGTTCTTCGCCGCTCTTCATCGAATCAACGGCCAATTCAGGCAACGTCACCGGCGCGCGTTCGCGGAAGACGGTGTCAATCGCCGCTCGCACTTCGGAGTAAGGCAAGGTGCGCACCGTGTGCAGGAAATCCTGATCGTGCGCCAGGTCGCGGAAGGCCAGCAGCCGCCGCGCGTTCCCGTTCGCCGTCAGAATGCGGTAATGGCGGTCAATGATCACGACGCCGGAAGGAAGGAAGCGGAAGATCAATTCGTTGTAGCGCCGCAACTCAACCAAATCAATCTCCATCTCCGGGTAGACTTCGTGAACGGGCGCTTCTTTTTCGGCCACTCTAACCCGGTGTTTACGCTGGCTCTGGCCGCTCGCATCGTATTCGTAATTGCTCAGCCAGGAGCGCGGCATGGTGTAAACGCCCCGCTCGTTCTTGTCGGGCTGCGGGCTGCGCAAACAGCGGAAGACCTTCAATCGCTTGTCAATCTGTTCGTAAAACGATTGCGATGGGCGCACCGTCTCGGCCTTGCCCAGAAACAGATAGCCGTTGGTGTGATGCAGCGAGAAGGCGAAGAGATCGAGCACGTGCTGTTGCAGGTCGGCGTTGAAGTAGATGAGCAGGTTGCGGCAAACCACCAGGTCAATGCGCGGGAACGGCGTGCCGCGGCTCAAATCCTGATGGCCGAAGATGACCATTCCGCGCAGGGTTTTCGAGATGCGGTAGCCGTGATCGAGCTTTTCGAAGTAACGGTTGCGGTAATCGTCCGGCAAATTCTCCAGCACGTTCATCGGGTAAAGCCCGCGCCGGGCGAAATTGATCGCGCCTTCGTCCAGGTCGGTGGCGAAGATCTTGATGGTCCACTGCGGCAACTCCGCGCCAAGCAAATCGGCCACCAGCATCGCCAGCGAGTAAGGCTCTTCGCCCGTCGCGCAACCCGCCGACCAGAGGCGCAGAGTTTTGTCAGTTCCCCGCGCCCGTTCGATGAGCCGCGTCAGGATGTTTTTCTTGAGATAATCGAAAGCCTGCGCGTCGCGGAAGAATTCGGTCACCTTGATCAAAAACGACATGACCACTTCGGCCACTTCTTCCGGATGCTCTTCCAGATACTTTGCGTAATCGCGCAGGCTCCCGTTGTGCGTGACGGCCATGCGGCGGGCGATGCGCCGCAGAATGGTCGAAGGTTTGTAGGGACGGAAATCAATGTGGGCCTGCCGGTTGATCAGCGCCAGCATGTCGCGCAGCGTGTCATCAACCTTCTCCTGCGGTTTGGGCAATTCGACGCCTTTGGCCAGGTCGTAAAGCAACGCCCCCATCTGTTCGATGTCGGCGACTTGATCAACGGCTGTGGGAGGCAGCGCCATCGGCATCGAAGGGTAGCGGGCGGTTTCAGGGTTCTGAATGATCACCGTCCCGCCGGCCTTCTTGACGTCAATCGCGCCCGCCGCCCCGTCCGAACCCGATCCGGTCAGGATGACTGCGATCAACCGGTCGCCGTAAGATTGGGCGGCGCTCGACAGCAGCAGATCAACCGACGGGCGCGGGCGATTGCCCTGGTCGCCTTCCAACCTGACGTGCCCATCGTGGATCACCACGTGCCGGTTCGACGGCACGACGTAAACCTTGCCCGGCTCAAGCTTGGCGCCGTCCTCCACGACGACAATCGGCAACGTGCTGCGCCGTTCCAGAATCTGGTTGAGGTTGCTGGGACGAAAAGGATCCAGGTGCTGCGCCAGCACGATCGGCGCGGGGAAGTCTTTCGGCAAAGAGCCGACCAGAATCGAAAGCGCTTCGATCCCGCCCGCCGAAGAACCGACGACCACCAGTTCATTGATCACCTGAGATGATTTCTCATCCGCGCTCATAACTCTTTATCAATACCCTCCTGATTTCACTAGCTGCCATCACGGGCCTCACGGCTGCGGTACGGGGAGCGTAAGCGACCTGGGTCTTTGTGAAAGGCTCGATCTGGGAGACCCAGGTCGCTTACGCTCCCCGTACCGCATCTCACCTCGATGTTGCGATCAACAACCGCAACACGAAGCGAGCGGGAATCATTACCCAATGCCAGCAAAATGTTTTAACTGCCGGTAAAACGCAGGGTGAAGAAACGTCCGGAAAACCTTATCAAAGTCAATACTGCGCCTTCGTGCCTGGAAACACAACGAGGGATAAAAATTACGCGGGGAATCAGCCTTTTCTATTAGCTCCCGGCCGCTTTGTTGTTGTTGCGAAGCGTCTCGCGGATGACCGCCGCGCGCTGCTCTATTTGCCGCGCGTTGTCTTCGTAGCGCATCAGTAAGATTTGATGATTGCGTTCGCGCGCGCGCCGAGCAGGACGTTGTTCGGAGGTTATAGATCGAACAAGCTGCCCTGCGCCGACGGGCGGCGGAAAGTCTGACGGCGCTCTCTCATTCCGTACCTGTCCTGATTGAATCCAAGCCGGCGCGCGTGAATCTCGAACGTCTTTTTGATCATCTCCCAGTACGGCCCTTCGCCGCGCATGCGTTCGTGGAAGCCGGTCTTGTTCAGCACGCCGCCTTTCACTTCACGAATCCGGTTGATGACTTTCTGCGCCCGCAGCGGCATCTTCTCCTGCAACCGTTCGATGAAGTAAGGCTCGACGTTGCCCGGCAATCGCAGCAGATTGATGAACGCCGATTTCGCGCCCGCGTCGCGCGCCCGTTCGAGCAATTCGGGAATCGCGTGTTCATTCAATCCCGGAATCACCGGAGCGATGCCCAGGCCGACTTCGACGCCCGCGTCGGCGAACGTCTTCATCGCCGCGAAGCGGTGTTCGGGAAACGGCGCGAACGGTTCCAACGCGCGGTTCACGTCGTGATCCAGAAACGGGATCGTGAAATAGACGTGGACTTCGGCCTCGACCGAAAGCTGTTTGATCAGTTCCAGGTCGCGCCGGATCAACGCCGATTTTGTGATGAAGCTGACCGGATTGCGGAATTCCAGACAGACTTCCAGGCACTGTCGCGTCAGTTGGTAGTTGGCTTCAAGCGGGATGTAAGGATCGGACGTGAACGAAAAGACCAGCGGATCGCCCTTCCATTTCTTCTTCATGAACTCTTCTCGCAAAATTTCCGCCGCGCGAACCTTTGCGACGATCTTCCGCTCGAAATCGGTTCCCGCGCCGAAGCCCAGGTATTCGTGCGTGGGCCGCGAAAAACAGTACGTGCAGGCGTGAGGGCAGCCGCGATAACAATTGACGGAATACTCGAACGGGATGTCGGGACTGTTGTTGCTGGTGATGATCGAACGCGTGGCCGTCTCTTCAAAGACTTCCAGTTTGGCTTCGGGCGGTTCGCCGATCCATTCGTGCTTCGCGCTGAGCCAGGGGTTGGGAGGGTTGTTGATGTAACGCATTTCCATCTCCTGCCGAGTCAGTGTTCAACCAGAAGAAGAAAAAGAGAGAACACGGAAAAGACGGAAATAACGGAACAGACGGAATCGCTTCAACTCTACCGCCATTCCGTTCGTTCCGTTACTTCCGTCTGTTCCGTACTCTCTCTTCTTATTCCAACGACACGGGTCTGTCCAGCTTCACCCTGATGATCGCGCGCTCGTCCAGTCTGACCTCTTTGCCTTTGGTCATGAAAACTCCAACGACGACGCTGCCGCCCAGGACTGATGCGCCCGCAATGGCGCCGCCCTGACTGATGTTGCCGTACAGTCCGCCTCCGCCACCGTTGGCCGCCGCGCCGGCCAGTATCGCAATCGTCACGCCGACGTAACCGATGCCGGCTGCGGCGCCCACGTTCCGCAAAACCTTGCCGCCGTCCTTGCCGCCATTGAGCGTGCCTTCGCCGTCGGATTTCACCTTTTCATCGCGCGTAAAATCGGAGGCCGATTTGATGACGGCTGAGATTTTCTGCTCCTCTCCTTCGAGCCTGACGCGGTCGAACCTGATGTGAAGCCGTCCGCCTTTGAACGGGCGCCTGGCCGGTTCGGCCAGCGTCACGCGCCCGACCACTTCCGTGCCTTCCTTCAACAATCTGCGCCCGTCAACGATTACGTCGCGCCGCACGACCGCCAGAATTTCATCACCGGGTTCGCTCAGTTTCGAGCTGACCGGATCGAGCAGCATAAGTTGAATCTCGGTTCCTGTGGGAATCACGGACTCCTGACCCTGCGATTGAGCAAGGCCGATTGGTTGAACGGCTGAGCAGAACAGAACGGACAAACAAACCAACGCGTAAACCTTCTTCAGCATTTCGTTACCTCCCTGAAAGCTGGTTGAAAACACGGGCGAAGACAATATCGAATTTCACGGAACGCGAGCATGCTACTCTCCGGCAATCGCGCTAGCAAGATAGCTGTCTTTAACGCCCAAGCCATCGGGCGCGCGTTTGCTTTTCAATACGCCGCTTGCTCTAATTGGCCGCCGAATGGCCTTGCGCCTTTCCAAAAACTTTCCGGCGGCTTTCCAGATCGAAACGCGATGACACTTTTTACACTCGAAGAAGCGAACGCCTTGCTGCCCGAACTCATCCGGCTGTTCGGAAAAATTGACGAGGCGCGCGCGGCGCTTCGCCGCCTGGCGCCCGAAGCCGAACGCGCGAGCGAAAACCAGGGCGGCGGCGGCATCGCGCATGGCTTTCAGTACGCAGACGCTCTTGTGACATTCATAACCTCAGCGCAGGAGATTCTCAGCCTCGGCATCGAGATCAAGGATTTCGATAAAGGGCTGTGCGATTTCCCGCACGAACGCGAGGGAAAGATCGTTTATCTTTGCTGGCAGCGTGGCGAAGAAACCATCGAATGGTGGCACGATCTGGACACAGGATTTGCTGGTAGACAACTGCTGTGAGAGCCGGAGCGCGGACATCCTGTCCGCGCCTGAGTCAGTGGAACGCGGGCAGGATGTCCGCGCTCCGGCCAACGCAATCATTTTCGGAGGAAGTTATGAAGTTCGACTTTACCGGGCAGGTCGTTGTCGTCACGGGCGCAGCCGGCAATCTGGGCGTCGCTGTGGCTCGCGCATTTCAAAACGCGGGCGCGCAGCTTGCGCTCATTGATCATTCATCTGGCCGCCTTCCAAAACTCTTTCCCGATTTGGCCGATTCGCCAGACCATTTATTCACGCCGCCGACTGATGTCACCGATCCAGGCTCGGTCGCAGCAACAATTGAAAAGATCATCAGCCGCTTCGGGCGCATTGACGCGCTCGTGAACACGGTGGGAGGTTACCGCGCCGGGACGCCGCTGCACGAAACGCCTTTGAGCGATTGGGAGTTCATGCTCAATCTGAACGCGCGTTCGGTGTTCGTCGTGTGCCAGGCGGTGATCCCGCGTATGCTGAGCGGAAATCAGGGCCGGATCGTCAACGTCGCCTCGCGCGCCGCTCTCAGCGGAGACGCGCTCAACGCCGCCTACAGCGCATCCAAGTCAGCGGTCGTTCGTTTGACCGAAAGCATGGACGCTGAATTGAAAGAGCGCGGCGTCAACGTCAACTGCGTGATGCCGGGAATGATTGACACGCCGCAAAATCGCGCGGCGATGCCCGGCGCCGATTTCAGCAAGTGGGTCGCGCCCGAAGCCATCGCGGATGTGATCCTGTTCCTGGCCTCTGACGGCGCACGCGCGATTCATGGGGCGGCTATTCCGGTTTATGGCCTGAGTTAGATCGGCGGTGCAAATGACGGCGAGCGCAGCTTCGTCAATAATCTATGTAAACGAAGTTACGCTCGCCGTCATTTTCAACGCCGTTTATTATTTTTCTCCTTGCTCTGCAATCCGACCTAACAGACCTTCCCGTAAAGCCAGTCGAAACGCGACAAGAGAACTGGCTCTGGTCATCACTTAATCAACGAACACCTTGAGCTATTTATTCACGGGCCTTTGTGGCTCGAAGGGGGAGGTTTGTCTTCAATGAGACTCGGTAAGAAAAATTCTTTTCACGTATTTGTTTTGACAATCGCTTTGTTTGGATTGCTCGGCCTGGCGCTCAAAGCTCCGTCAGGCGCTGGCGCGCAAACCGCACAGACCGGCCCGACGGTTTACGCAGTCACCACCGCAAATAATCTGGTCAGCTTCAACGCGGCGACGCCAGGCGTCATTGCGAGCACGGTCGCCATCACCGGATTGGCGCAGGGCGAGACGATTGCCGGAATTGATTTCCGCCCGCGCAACAATCAACTTTACGGCGTCAGCAGCGCCAGCCGTGTTTACAACATCAACATTACAACCGGCGCGGCGACGCCCGCAGGCTCCGCCGCTTTCACGCCCGCTTTGAACGGAACGGCGTTCGGCGTTGATTTCAATCCCTTGCCCGACCGCATCCGCCTGACCAGCGACGCGGAGCAAAATCTGCGTTTGAACCCCGACACCGGCGCGGTCACGAACACCGACACCACGCTGGCTTACGCGACGGGCGACGCGAACGCGAGCGCCAATCCCAACGTCGTTGGCTCCGCTTACACAAATAGTTTCAACGGCGCGACGACAACCACGCTTTACGGCATTGATTCCAACCTGGACATTCTGGTCAGGCAAGGTTCAATCGGCGGCGCGCCCGATTCGCCGAACAACGGGCGGCTCTCGACCATCGGCGCGCTCGGCGTCAACACCAGCGATCAGATCGGCTTCGACATCGCCGCGCCGAACGACCTGGCATTCGCGTCGCTCACCACTCAAGGCGCTTCCAGTTCTTCGCTCTATTCGATCAATCTCAACACCGGCGCGGCCACGCTGATCGGTAACATCGGGGCGAGCGCGATCATCCGCGACATCGCGATTCCCATCACGTTCATCCCGACGGCGCAGCAAGCCGGTTTCGCAGTCGTCAACGCGGCCAGCTTCTCCGCCGACACGCTCGCGCCCGACACCATCGCGGCGGTCTTCGGCCCTTTCCAGACGCAAAACAATCAAGCCGCCATCGCCAACACGCTTCCGCTTCCGACCACGCTCGGCGGCGTCAAGGTTTCGGTCAACGGAACCGACGCCAGCCTGTTTTTCGCAGCGCCGGGCCAGATCAACCTGCGCGTGCCGGGCAACGTCGCCGATGGAGCGGCGGTCTTCACGATCACCGACGCGACGGGCGCGACGCGTTCAGGCACGGTCTCGATCAATCGCGCCGCGCCGGGACTGTTCACGGCCAATGCCAGCGGCACGGGCACGGCGGCGGGCTTTGCGACTTCGGACGGCGTGGCGTTTCAATCGCTGCTCAATCCCGACCGCAGCGAACGCCCGGTTGATCCGGGAACGAGAGCCAAACCGACTTATCTGGTGTTGTTCGGCACGGGCATTCGCAACGCGCGCGCCGACAATCCGAACGACGCCAACGGAGTCGCCGAAGCCGTGACCGCGACTGTTCAAGGCGTTCCGGCGACCGTCGCCTTCGCGGGCAAACATCCGGACTTCGACGGACTGGATCAAGTCAACGTCGTTCTGCCTCCTGAGCTTTCAGGATTCGGACGCGTCCGGTTGCGGCTCGTGGTCAACGGGCAGCCGTCCAACTTTGTCACCTTGACCATCGGCGGCGCTCCGCCCGCGATCAATCTGCAACCGATCGCGCTTGGCCAAACCGTCGGCGGCGCGCTGAGCGCGGGCGATCAGGTTCTGCGCGATGACGCGGGCCGCACGTTCTTCTTCGACGCTTACCGCTTCACGGCGACCGCCGCGACCGGCATCGCGATTGATGTCCGCTCGTCGGTCTTCGACGCGGCGGCTGTGCTTTACAAACGCAACGCCGACGGATCGTTGAAGCCGATTGCGGCTGACGACAATCTTGGAGGACTGGGCGAAGGCGATGTCGTGAATAACAACGCGCTGTTGCTGACCGTGCTGCAGGAGAGCGGCGACTACGTGTTGTTCGTGACCAGCGCGGAAACTGAAGAGAACGGCGCCGGCGGTTACACCGTTCGGCTCGTTGGCAATGCGGTTCAGCCGGCGAGCGTTGGCGCAAACATCAGCGGCGCGATCGCGGCGGGCGATCTTCAAACGGCGGCCGGGGATTTCCTCGACGCCTTCTGGTTCACGGGCGCGTCGGGCGACCGCGTCGAAATCAGGATGAGTTCGTCCGCCTTCGATCCGCTGCTGATCCTCAATCGCAACAACGGCAACACAGTCGCAGCCGACGACAACAGCGGCGGCGGCAAAGATGCGCAGATCACCGCGACGCTGCCAGAAACAGGCGTGTACGTCGTCATCGCGACGCCGTTCGCTCCGAACGCGACGGGCGCTTACACGCTCTCGCTCGCTCGCGCAACCAGCCTGAGCGCCGACGCGGAAGCCGAAGCGAATCTGCGCCAGCCCGGACGCGCAGTGACGCTCAAGAGAATCGCGCCGGATGACGAGGAGATAAATCCGGATTCGCGCTTCGACCGGCTGACATCGCGGCGAGTCGTGACACAGTAAAAATCCTGGGCGCGCATCGCTTCCAGCGTGCTGCTTCGGTGAGGCGGCACGCTGAAAGCGATGCGCATCCAGGAAGTCATCGAGGAAAACAAAATGCGACGACTGACTTATTCCATTCTGTTCATCTCATCTCTGATCGCGTTAAACGCCTGCCGCTCGGCAAGCGGCGACACAACGGCAAACGTAGCCGCGCCTTGCCAGATCGCGCTCGCCGCGCATTCGGGCGACGCGAAGATTGATCAGGAGATCGCGCGCCTTCAACAAGACATCCGCTCGAACTCAAAACCGTTTCAGACGACCGCACTGATTGAAAAACTCGGCTGGAGCTTTGTCGAAAAAGCCCGTGTCAGTTTCGATCCCGGTTTTTACAAAATCGCCGAACAGTGCGCGCTCTGCCTCGATTCCAAACAAGGCGAAAAGCAGGCGCCCAACAAAGCTCTCTCGAATCCCGAATCAATCCGCTCCGCCGCGCTGCTGCTGCGAGGCCACGCGCTGCACAATCTCCACCGTTTCGCCGAAGCTGAAAAGATCGCGCGCGAATTGGTCGAACGACGCGGCCTGGCTTACGACTTCGGATTGCTCGGCGACGTGTTGATCGAACAGGGCAAGATGGATGACGCCGTCGCGGCTTATCAAAAAATGATGGAGATGCGGCCGGGGCCGCAGGCTTACAGCCGCGCCGCGCACGTCCGCTGGCTCAGAGGCGACATTGACGGCGCCCGCGCATTGATGCTGATGGCCGCGCAAGCCGCCGGGCAGGGCGATCCCGAATCGTCGGCGTGGGCGTGGAGCAAGCTGGCGATTTACGAATTGCAGGCGGGCCGTTTGAAACAGGCTCACGCGATGTGCGACGCGGCGTTGCAGATGCAATCGAATTACGCTCCGGCGCTGCTGGCTCGCGGGCGCGCGCTGCTCGCCGAAGGCAGGATGGACGAAGCCATCGCCACGCTCGAACGCGCCGCGCAAATCAACCCGCTGCCCGAATATCAATGGACGCTGGCCGACGCGCTGCGCTCGGCGAAACGCGACGACGAAGCGGCGAAGATTGAATCGCAATTGGCCGCGACCGGCCCGGCCAACGACCCGCGCACGTTCTCGCTCTTTCTGGCGACGCGCGGCCAACAACCCGGCGACGCGCTCCGGCTCGCGGAAGAAGACCTGAAAAACCGCCGGGACATTTACACGCTCGACGCGCTGGCCTGGGCGCAAGCCGCGAACGGAAACGCGTCCGAAGCCTGGAAGACGATGCAATCGGCGTTGACGCTCGGCACAGCCGACGCGCGGCTCTACCTGCACGCCGCTTCAATCGCCGCGCAGGCGGGCGAAATCAAACAGGCGAAGATTTATGCCGGCAAGGCGGCGAAGATCGAATCGGCGCTGCTGCCTGGCGAAAGGATTCGGCTCAAACAACTGAAGTCCGTTTGAGCCGAAGTGGGGAGAGAGAAAGCTCCCTGAATTACAACCCACAGATCAACTCTGGGAGCGCACGCATCCTTGCGTGCGCGGCTCTGGCAGTGGGGGCTTGCTGGAAGGCAAGCGCGGCTGAAACCGGGCACGCAAGGATGCGTGCGCTCCCAGGATTTTTAAGGAGAAGAAAGAATGAACGGAACTACTTTTAAATTTCGGCGCGCGTTGGCGCTGGCGCTCGTCGCCGTGATGGGACTGGCGCCGACGCTTTCAGTCCCGGCGCTCGCTTCGAGCCACATGGACGCGCCGCTGATCACGCGCGATCCGTCGGCCAACACGACCGATGTTTACGCCTTCGTCAGGCCGGATCAGAACGGCAATAAAGCGTTGAACCTCGCGCTCGGAGTCTATCCGCACCAGAACCCCGGCATCGGCCCGAACAAATACAACTTCGATGACAACGTGCGTTACGAGATTCACGTCGCGCTCGGCAATGACATCGCCGCCGGACGCCCGACCATCACATATCGCTTCGAGTTTCAAACGAAGTTCAAAAACAGCAAGACGATTCTTCAGTCTTACCTCGGCGTGGTTCAGGACATTGATGACGCGGCCCAGAACCTGACGCAGACTTACACCGTCACGAAGATTGACAACCGCGCAGGCACGGCCACGCAACTCGGCGCGGGCGTCGTCCCGCCGAACAACCAGGGCAACGCCACGCCTTTTTACAACGAAGGCGACAACGGCGAAAACCCCGCGCGCAAAGGCGTGGCCACCAGAGCCGAACTGGACAAATATACCCAGCAGGCCATCACGACTTTCCCCAGCGGCTACACAGCGTTCGCGGGCCAGCGCGATGACGGCTTTTACGCCGACATTCAATCTGTCTTCGACCTGCTGAAACTGCGCAATCCCGGCAAAGACTCGCAGGGTGGATTCAACCTGCATCTGATTTCGTTGCGCGTTCCGCTGAGCGAACTCGGCGGCGATCAGCAGACAGTCGGCGTGTTTGCGACGACCAGCCGTTCGATGGTTCAAATGCAAGGCAGCGGCCGAGGCATCCTCGATCTTATCCGCCGCCCGCAATACGTTCAGGTCGCGCGCCAGGGCAACCCGCTCTTCAACGAAGGCCTGGTCGCGTTGGAAGACAAGGACACTTACAGCCGCACACTGCCGAACGTTGATTCGCAGATCTTTCGCAAATACGCCGAAAATCCCGAACTGGCCACGTTGATCAACCTGTTGATCGGCGGCGGTCAGCAACTGGCGATTGACAAGAACCGCGCCGACATTGCCGCGATCTACATTCCCGACCTGATCAAGGTTGATCTTTCGACCGATCCGGTCAGGCTGGCGGGCAACGGCCCGAACGATCCGAAGAACCCCGACGACATGGGCTTTTCGCGGTTGAGCATCTTCGGCGGCGACATTCTGGAAAGCCGCGCAGCCGGACATCCGTTCCGTCTGCCAAGCCAGTTTCTGGGATTGCCCGCCGGCAAATTCTTCGTGCCCGGCGGATGGCCGAACGGACGCCGCTTCGGCGACGACGTGACCGACATCGCGATCATCGCGCTGCTGAGCGATCTGCGCGATCCGGCCAACCTGAAGATCAACGATCCGTTCAAGGGCAACTATGACGGCGTGACGGCGAACGAGTTGGGCTTCAACAAAGTCTTCCCGTACGAATCAACGCCGCAAAACGGCCGCAAGATCGTCGGCTTCTCGCAGTAAGCTGAAACCCGCATAGACAGGATTTGCAGGATTGACCAGAGTTGTTCATGTCACTTGGCGACGCCCGGAAACAATGAAAAAAAGGCATGGAGTTCAAGCTTCAGCTTGCGACCTCCATTTTCGAGCAAACCAAGCGGCAAACTAAAGTTTGAACTCCATGCCCTTTTCCGAAAGGCGCTCTGGAAAATCCTGTAAGTCCTGTCTTCTTTTTTCCCCTTTCCTATTGGATGTGAGAATCGAAATGTCCAACGAAACAGACCGCGCCAATCGCATTTCGCGTTTCGCGCCCGCAATCTGCCTCGCGCTCGTTTTTCTTATTCTCGCCGTGGCCACCGCCTTCGCGCACGATCCGGGATTGAGCGCGGCTGAATTGAAATTTGACGGGAATAAGATCACCGCGCGGCTCACGTTTTCGCACGCCGAAATTGCGATGATTGCGCCGACGGACGCCGGGCTGGAATCATTGGCGAAAGAATCATTCACGATCAGCGTTGACGGCAAAGATGTCGCGCCATCGTCCGTCGCAGTCACGCCGGGCGAAAGCAACGCGATTCATTTCGATTTGCAATTCGTCGCGCCCGAAGCGCCGAAGCTCGTTTTGCGTTCCCTGTTGATCGCCAAACTCGCGCGCGGGCATCGCCAGTTTATGTCTCTGCGCGGCGCTGACGGAAACGTGTTGGAACAGCGGATGCTCGACGCGGCGAACAATTCGTTTGAATGCGATCCGGCCATCGCGTCTCATACTCGTCCGCAATCCTTCCGGGCTTTTCTGCTGCTTGGCGTCGAACACATCCTGCTGGGCTTCGATCATCTGGCGTTCCTGTTCGCGTTGTTGATCGCGGGCGGGACGCTGCGCGAAGCTGCGAAAGTCATCACGTCGTTCACCATCGCGCATTCGATCACGCTGGCGCTGGCTACGCTCGATGTGGTGAACATCCCTCCGGGCGTCGTCGAACCGCTGATCGCCGCTTCGATTATCTACGTCGGACTTGAAAACATCATCCGCCGCGAAATCAAACGCCGCTGGCTGTTGACGTTCGCGTTCGGACTCGTGCATGGTTTCGGCTTCGCATCGGCTCTCAAGGAACTAGGCATCGGCGCTGGCGCCAGGGCGGTCGCGCCGCTGTTCGCGTTCAACTTCGGCGTCGAGGCCGGTCAGATCGCAATCGCCGCGCTCGCGCTGCCGTTGATCTGGAAGTTGCGCCAGCGACCCGGATTCATCATTCGATACGTCCCGGCCTGCTCGATTCTGATCGCGCTGGCTGGCTGTTACTGGTTGATTGAAAGGACATTTTTTTGATTTTGGAGAAGGAGGAGAAGGATATGGTCACCCGCATCTTTACGTTCTCGTTGTTTACAATTTTCTTCTGCGTTCACGCCCTCGCGCAAAACAACACGCGAGCAATCTCCGGCTCGCTCGTCACCGGCAAAAACGAAGCCGTCGCCGGAGCGACGATCACGGCGCGCTCTGCGACAGGCGAACAAACTGCGAAGAGCGACGCCGAAGGCAACTTCACGCTCACCGTTCCGCGCGAAGCCGTGACTCTGGCGATCACCGGCAAAAACATCACGACCGTGAAAAAAACCATTGCGCCCGACGAACGGTCGGAGAACCTGCGGATCGAGATTGAATACGTCATCCCGAAAATTCACGACGGGCTGATCATCTCGGCCTCGCAACTCGATCCGACGATTGATCGCCGCAACGAAGCCGTTTACCGCGACACGCTCTTTTCGCGCGACGATCAGGTCTTCCACACGCTCGACGCGGGCATCAACGCGGGGCAGCACGAAGGCGGAGGCAAGTCGCTCGAAATCCGCCGCTTCGGTTTCAACCTCGATCACGGCGGAGTGAGCGGCGGATTGAAAGTGCTGGTGGACAACGTGCAGCAGAATCAAGGCACGCAAGGTCACGGGCAAGGCTACCTGGGCCAGTTGAAATCGCTGACGCCTGAACTGGTGCAGGACGTTGACATCCTGAACGGCCCGTTCAGCGCCGAGTACGGCGATTTTTCAGGACTCGGCGTCGTCCACATCCGACTGAAAGAATCGCTGGATGAACAATTCATCGCGCGCCTTCAGGGCGGATCGTTTGGCACATTCAGAACATTTCTCGGCTTTAGCCCTGAATTGAAAAACGGCAAGGCGATCATCGCTTACGAAGGCTCCCGCACGGACGGGCCGTTCATCAACCCGCTCGATTACAAACGCGACAACATCACCGGCAATTACATTCGCAATCTGAGCGAGACGAAATCCATCGGATTCAAATTCAATCTGGGCCGCAACGATTTCTTTTCGTCCGGCCAGATTCCGCTCGATGAAGTTTACGCCGGACGGCTCGACCGCTTCGGCTTCATTGATCCCGAAAATGGCGGGCGCGTGCGCAGCGGCCTCTTCAGCGCATACTTCAAAAAAGAGTCGAGCAAAGGCAGCGTGTTTAAACTCGATGGATTCGTCGCACGCTCGCTCTTCGATCTCTACTCCAACTTCACTTTCTTCCTGAATGACGAAGTCAACGGCGACGAGATTCAGCAGCACGATTCGCGTTTGCAGGAGGGAGTGAACACGCAATTTTTGCAGCCGTACAAACTCTTCGGCCGGCGCGCGCTGCTGATCGCCGGCGCCAATTTTCACGACAACCAGATCAACGTCGGTCTAAACAATTCGATCAATCGCGCGCCCGTCAGCGTCGTGACCAGAGGCAACGCGCGCGTGACCAACGCCGCAGGCTACGTCCAGCAAGGCGTTGACCTCTTTCGCGGTCACGTCCACGTCGAAGGCGGCCTGCGCTACGACTATTTTCGCTTCAGAGTTGACGACCTCGTTGATCGGGCGGCCTCCGGATCGCAAGGCGCGTCGCGCTTCCAGCCGAAATTCAACCTGTCAATCACACCGACAGACCGCGCGCCGCTGACGCTTTATTTCAATTACGGTCGCGGCATTTCGAGCCAGGACGCGCGCGGCGTTGTCCAACGTCCGGACGGCGAGCGCGTCTCGACAACTGATTTTTACCAAACCGGCGCCTCGCTCAACTTCAAACGGGTTTCGCTGAGCGGCGATCTGTTCCTGATTGACCGGTCGAACGAGCAGGTTTACGTCCCCGACGACGGCAGCTTTGAATTCAAAGGTCCCAGCCGCGCTTACGGATTCGAGGCGAAGACCTCGATCAAGCTGACAAACCATCTGGCCTTCAACGGCGGCGTGACGCGCGTGATGAACGCTATTTATCGCGGGACGGCGCCGAGAATTTATGTTGACAGCGCGCCGCAACTGACCAGCAACGCCGCGTTGACGCTGGCCGGATGGAAAGGCTGGAGCGGATCGCTGCGTTATCGCCACATCAACAACTACCGGTTGGACGGCGAAGACCCGCGCGTGCGCGCTTCAGGTTTCGACGTGCTCGACCTGAGCGTGACAAAACGGATTCGGCGACGCCTTGATTTCAATCTCTCGATAGACAACCTGACCGATAAACGCTATTTTGAAACGCAGAATTATTTTGAATCGCGCATCAGTCCCGGATCCGATGTCGCCGCGCGCATTCACGCGACGCCAGGTTATCCAATCGGAGTCACGGCTGGGTTGACCTTCCGATTGGGCGCGAAGGACTGATGCTTTGAGGACGAGTAGCGCAACCTGTCGAGGTTGCGCTTTTCCGGCAAAGGATGAATTGAGGATCGGCGCAACCTCGACAGGTTGCGCTACTTTTTTTTTCGAGGAGGCGCCTGATGTCACAAACTCAAACTACGCAATCCGAACCGGCGGCGCTGCCGCCGCAATTTGCAATGCTACAAATGATCACCGGCTTCTGGATTTCGCAAACGATCCAGATTGCGGCAAGGCTTGGGCTGGCCGACCTGGTTAAAGATGGGCCGAAGACGGCGGACGAGCTTGCGCGATCAACGGGCATGCACGCGCCGTCGCTTTACCGCGCGCTGCGCGCGCTGGCGTCCGTCGGCGTCTTCGTCGAAGACGATCAAAGGCGATTCGCTCAAACGCCGCTGTCGGAAACGCTGCGAAGCGACACGCCCGGATCGCTGCGTTGGATGGCTATGGTCGAACTCGGCCAGGAACACTTTCCCGCCTGGGGCAACCTGATGCACAGCGTCAAGACGGGCGAAATCGCGTTCGACCATTTGTTCAAGCAAAACGCCTGGGAGTATTACGCGCAGAACCCGGAAGACGCGAGCGTCTTCAATCAGGCGATGAAGGGTTTGACCGAGATGATCAACGTGGCAGCGCTGTCGGCATATAAGTTTTCGGGCGTCAACAAACTGGTTGACATCGCAGGCGGCACTGGCGGATTGATCAGCGCGATTCTCAAGGCCAATCCGCAGATGCGCGGCGTGTTGTTCGATCTGCCGCACGTGATCGCGGAAGCCGGGCCGCTGCTCGACGCCGCCCGCGTGCGTGATCGTTGCGAGACGACGACCGGCGATTTCTTCAAATCGGTTCCTGAAGGCGGCGACGCTTACGTGATGAAGTGGATCATTCACGATTGGGACGACGAAAAATCAATCGCGATTCTGAAAAACATTCATCGGGCTATGAACCCTGACGGCAAGCTGCTGTTGATTGAAATGGTCGTCGCCGGGCGCAACCAGCCCGATCTGAGCAAGTTCATGGATTTGAACATGCTGGTGATGACCGGCGGGCGCGAACGTACCGAAGCCGAATTCAGCGCGCTGCTCGGCGCCGCCGGATTCAAGCTCACGCGAGTGATTCGGACAGCTTCGCCTGTCTGCGTCATCGAAGCCGTTCGCGCGTGAGACAGTGGGGAATGGGGAGTGGGGAATGGGGAGTGGGAAAAAGAAAAATCATATCCCCATTCCCCATTCCCCATTCCCCATTCCCCATTCCCCATTCCCCATTCCCCATTCCCCATTCCCCATTCCCCATTCCCCATTCCCCATTCCCCATTCCCTGTGGTAAACATTCGCGTCGTGACCGTTGAAAACATCCAGACAGGCAGGCTGCGCCGCATCGGAGTTCTCGGCGACATTCATTGCGAGGATAACCTCCTCGACGCCGCGCTGCGATTTTTCAAAGACCAACAACTCGATCTGATCTGTTCGGTCGGCGACATCGTTGACGGGCCGGGCGATCCGAACCGCGCGGTCGAATTGCTGATCGAACACAACGTCGTCTGCGTCCGGGGCAATCACGAACGCTGGATGGCGAAGGGCGAGATGCGCGGGTTGCCGAACTCGAACACTTACTTCGATTTCAAGATGAGCGCGTGGGAGTTCGTGACGAAGCTGCCGTTGCAGCGCAGGTTTGAAACCGTCGCCGGGACGATGCTGCTCTGTCACGGGCTGGGCGAAGACGACATGGCCGGAGTCTGGCCGTTCGACAACGTATTGACGCTGCATTCAAATTACGCGTTGTGGAAGCTGGTCAATCTGCGCGAATACGATTTCGTCATCAATGGCCACACTCACCGCCGTCTGATCCAACGCTTCGACGATCTGACGATCATCAACGCCGGAACGCTCTATCGCGAACACGATCCGTGCTGCCTGATCGTGGATTTCGAGTCGTGTGTCGCCGAGTATTTCAATCTGCCGGGCGAAGGCCGAATCGTCGAGGCCCAGAAGATACCTTTCCGTTGATCGCATTCAGCATGAAAAAGCTAAACAGAACCGTCGCTCTCCTGCTCATTCTTTCACTGTCATTCGCGCCCGCGCTCGCGCAGCAAACTTCCCCGGCGCCCGGCAAACCGGCGACGCTGGCCGAATTGCAAGCGCGCATCGCGGCGTTGCTCGATCAGCCTAAATTCGCCGCCGCCCGCTGGGGCGCGCGCATCATCACGACTGATGGCAAAGTTATTTTTGAGCGCGACGCGGACAAGGCTTTTATGCCTGCGTCGAACATGAAGCTCTACACCACGTCGGCGGCGCTGGACGCTTTCGGCCCCGATTTCAAAATCAAAACTTCCGTCTACGCGACCAGGCCCGCAGCCAGAAGCGGCATTTTGAAAGGCGATCTGATTTTGTACGGTCGCGGCGATCCGAACTTGTCGCCGCGTTTCGACACTGACGATCCCGACCGTTACGACGACCTCAAACCCGCCGACAAGATCACGGCCATCGAACAACTGGCCGATCAGATCAAAGCGCGCGGAGTCAAAACCGTCACGGGCAATTTGATCGGCGACGACAGCTTCTTCGCGGGCGAGTTGCTCGGCCCCGGCTGGGAGTGGGACGACGCGCAGTTCGATTACGGCGCGGAAGTCAGCGCGTTGACCGTCAATGACAACTTTGTGTCGTTCACCGTCACGCCCGCGCGCCGCGTTGGCGAGCCGCCATCAATCAAGATTCAGCCGCAGACCGGCTACGTCAAAATCGTCAACAACGCGAAGACCGGCGCCGGCGGGCAGAGGCGCATCGGCGTCCATCGCCCGCAGGGCAGCAACACAGTCGAGTTTTTCGGCTCGATCCCGCGCGGCGCGAAAGATTTCGAGGTCAACATCGCCATCCATGATCCGGCCAGCTTCGCGGCGACGTTGCTGAAAGAAGCCCTGGCTCGTCGAGGCGTCCGCGTACTGGGCCGAGTCGAACGCGCAGACGCCGTCGCCCGCGTCGCCAAACCTTTTGACGAATCGAAGCTGGTTGAAGTCGCCAGCGTCGAATCGCAGCCGATGGCTGAAATTCTCAAAGTCATCAACAAACAGAGCCAGAACCTGCACGCCGAATTGATGCTGCGGCAATTGGGAACTCGTCACGCCGACGCGCGATCTCTTGATGATTATGGCCGTCCGAAATCAACCGCCGCTCTGGGCAATGAAATCCGCCGCGAGTTTTTGCAGAAGGCCGGAATCGAAGTCGAGCCATTGAGCCTGCGCGACGGCTCCGGGCTGGCGCGGCAAGACCTGGTGACGCCGCGTTCGACTTCACGACTGCTTGAATTCATGCATACGCATCCGCATTTCAAAACCTGGCGCGAATCGCTGACGGTCGCCGGCGTTGACGGCACGCTCGAACGGCGGATGCGCGACACCGCCGCATTCAACAACATGCGCGGCAAAACGGGATCGCTGTCTTACGTCAACACGCTGTCGGGCTACGTCACGACCAGGCGCGGGCAGACGCTGATTTTGAGTTTGATGGGGAACAATTACACCGGGCCGGGGCGCGATGTGACAGCGGTCTTGGATCAGATTTGCGTGATGCTGGCTGAGTTTGAAGGCGAGATTTAACGCAAGCGTAAATGATATTTCGCGGCTATAATTCTACTACCCTTTCAACGAAAGCGAGGACGGACGATGACAGAATTACAAACCAAATCCGGCGCGATCAAACCTGCTCCAATCCTGTCCGAGTTAGAGCAGGCGCGGCGGCATTTCATCTTCAAAGACGTTGACTATGTTTTCAAAAGACCAGCCCCGGTTGAAGATTTCCTGCGGGAAAATCCTTTTCTGATCAGTTTGATTCTCGAAGCTCGCGAACAGATACGAAGGTATTTCGGCGCGGATCACACGCTTGCGCTGCAACTCTTCTATGACCCGGAGAACCCGCAGAATCGGCAGTTGATACTCCTGATTCAGGCGCGCGACGGCTTTGAAAAGGTGCGGCCATTGTTGGATCAGTTGAACGAAGGCTGGTGGTTTGACGCCATTGAGAGAGCGCAGGGGTTGTTGGACATCATTCCAGAGTACCTATGACGAATTTCAATTGGGCTGATTATGGCTCGCTGGCGCAGAAGCTGCGATCTGAAGCTAACGAGGCCTCGCAGCGAACAGCCATCAGCCGCCTCTATTACTCAGTTTTTCATCAAGCCCGCCTTTACCTTGAAGGCGAGGGTGTCATCTTCTCAACGATGGGACCGAGCACTCACCAGCAGGTGTGGAGAGAGTTTCAACGGCGGGGAAGAAGCCATCGCGCAATCGGCAGTCTTGGAGGACAATTGCTGAAGTATCGAGTTCAGGCAGATTATTTTGATCAGATTGGCAAGCTGGAAGAAATAGTCAAAGACTCATTCAAGAATACGGAATCAGCAATCATCTATCTGCAACAAATCCAGTCCACGAAAAATTCTGACGAGTCCTGAACACCTCTGTTGTGATCGCCGCGCGTCAAAAGCTGCCCTTATTCAAACTGTTTTCTGAACTCCGCGAACTGCTGTTTCAATTCACTCAATTCCTGCCGAAGCGCCGCGACCTCTTCCTCCAACCGCGCGATCTTTTCGTTTCCGGCTTGCGATTGTTGAACCGAAGCTGAAGCGCGAGGCGCGGCTTCGATTTGCTCCATCTCGACCGGGCCGCCGAGCAGGTGAGCGAAGCGCGATTCGCGCGAGTTGGGCTGGCGCGGCAACTTCACGATCAACGGCTCATCGCGCAGCGACAATCCCTGCAACAGAGTTTCGACTTCGGCCAGGCTTTCGAAGGCGCGCAGGTGCTGCGAGCGCGAACGAAGCTCGCCCGGCGTTTGCGGCCCGCGCAGAATCAGCACGCTCATCAGCGGGACTTCGGCTTCGCTCAGATCGAAAGCCTTCGGGAAGAGGTGGCCGTATTTCGGCGCGCGCGCCTCAGAACCGTGAAAGACGTAAGCCAGATTTTTCTCCCGCAGAGTTTCGAGCGCCTTGGCCACTGTCGCTTCGTCGTAAGCCACAACCGGGTCGCGGTGATTCTTCTGGTTGCAGGCGTTGACCAGCGCGTTGAGCGTCATCGGGTAATAATCCGGCGTCGCAATCTGCTTTTCGACCAGAGCGCCGAGCGCGCGCAATTCATATTCGTTCAGAGTAATGCTCATCGGTTTCCTTTCCGGTTTGTCCTTCTTTCATCGCCGCCTGTCTCTCCCGCCGCCGATTCAACCATAACCTCGCCGCCAGCAGCGCCGCCAGCATCGGCGCGAAGATCAGCGCCTCGTAGCAGCTTATTTGAAACGCCCGCTCGAAAATCTCCCGGAGCGGATCGGTAAACGGGTTGGGATACCACTCGAAATAATCGAAGAGCTTCAGCCGGTACGTGCGCTGCGAGAAGGGCCAGAACAATTGCGCTCCGCCGAACTCCTTTTTGGTAATCACGTCCAGCAAACCGTGCGAGAGCGTGGCCAGCGCGTAGACTGGAATATCTCTCATTTCACCTTCGCGCCTCAACGCGGCGCTCACGCATCCCGCCGTCGCGGCAAAGGCGATTGAATGAGTGAAGCTGCCATGCCACTTTATGCCGAAGCCCAGAACCCAGGAGAAGAAGATGTCGAAGTCCGGCAGAATTCCGAGCGCCGCGCCAAACACCATCATTCCCCAATCACGCTTCAACGAAAATCGGCGGCGCGACAACACTACTGCGCTCGCTCCGATCAACGCGTGAGCAACCGGCAAAGGCATATTTTCAACTCTGCTCCGATGATTTCAGCTTAACGACAGTCCGGCCCTGGCCGGCGCCGCCATAAATCTCATCCTCGAAACGCGCGACCGACAGACCAGTCTCTCCGCCGACTTCAGGCTCACGATCTTCCAGCGCCGCGCGCGTGAAATCTTCGATCAGCGGCTGATGGATGTTGGCATGCGGCGGATGGGATTCTGTTCGCTCGCCCGCCGGTGTGACCAGCCGCAGATCGCCGCGATTGAGAACCGGAATGTGAATCGAACCCTCGCTGCAAAAAATGTCCAGCGTGTCGCGCGACTCAAGCGCGGCGTGCGTGACCGAAAGCGACGCTTGCGCCCCGCTCTCGAATTCAAACGCGGCGATGCAGGTGTCTTCGACTTCGCGGTCGAACATCGCGCGGCCCATCACGCTCGCGGTTCGTTTGATCGGGCCGAACAGATTGAGCAGGACTTCGATGCGATGGCAGCCGAAATCCATCATCGGCCCGCCGCCTGATTTCTCTTTTTCGAGAAACCAGTGACGATCATCACCCGGTTGCAGATTGAACCGCTCGAAGGCGTTGATCTGCGCGATGACCGGTTTGCCGATTTCGCCCGACGCGATGATCTCCTTGACGCGGCGGATAACGGGATAAAACCGGCGGTAATAGGCAACGCCAAGTTTCACGCCGCTGGCATTGCACGCCGCGATCATCTGCCGGCATTCCGCTGTGTTCATTGCCATCGGCTTTTCGCACAAGACGTGTTTGCCCGCTTCAGCGGCGGCGACGGTTTGTTCGGCGTGCAGATAAACAGGTGTTGCGATATAGACCGCGTCAACCTCGCCATCGGCGATCAATTCGCGCCAATCGCCGTACCAGCGTTTTGCGCTGAACTCTTTCGCAAACGCTTCGGCCAAATCGGCGCGCGCGCGATTGACTGCGACAAGCTCGCATTCAGGAATGTCGCGCAAAGCCGGAGCGACGCGCTTGCGCGAGATGTCGCCGCATCCGATCAACCCCCATCGCAGTTTTTTCATAGCGTCACTCCTTCGCCCGGCTGACGAACTCGCCCGTTTGCGTGTTGACGCGGACGACCTCGCCTTCCTTGATGAACAGAGGCACGCGCGCCTGCAAACCGGTTTCGAGCGTCGCCGATTTCGTCGTCCCGCCCGAAGCCGAATCGCCGCGCAGCCCAGGCTCGGTTTCGGTTACAGTCAAATCAACCGTCGCCGGAAGCTCCAGCGAGACCGGCTCGCCGTTGTATTTGCGAACCTGCAACGACATGTTCTCTTTCAAATACAACCGCTCGTCGCCGAGTTGATCTTCACTCAAAGAAAACTGCTCGTACGATTCTTCATCCATGAAATGAAAGCCTTCGCCGTCAGAATACAAAAACGAAGCCGGAGTCAGCGCGACATCCGGCTCTTCAAACTTCTCACTGGTCTTGAACGATTTTTCGAGCACAGCGTCAGTCAACAGATGCCGCAACTTCGTCCGCACCATCGTCGAAGCCCCGCGCGCGCTGGGCGACGCGAAGAAGACCTCGACCACCGTATACGGCTGACCATCAACCGTGATCAGCATTTTGCGTTTCAGTTCATTCGCTCCAATCAATGCCATCAGTTTCCACCTCGAAGAAAAAATAGATCAGGATTCGG
>JAJVID010000072.1:30246-43806 GCA_022072205.1 Acidobacteriota bacterium | reverse complement strand
TCCGCGCGGCCCCGAAGGTTTTGGCGCGTTCGTCTTCAAATCTTCAGGCACGAGGATTCGCGGTTGCGGGGCAGGTGGTTGCTGTGGCCGCTGCTGCGCGTATCCGAACGGAGGCGCGACGAGCGAGAAGATCAATAGCGAAACGAGAAAACGGAAGGGGCAAAATTTTGGAGAACTGGATTTTTTGAAATTGAATCGGATGTCGGACATGGCTTACTACCTCCAATGTCGTTGGCAATCTTGTTGGCTCAGTAATGTTGCAAGTTGACGACCTTGACCAGAACGTCGCCCTTCATTTTGATCGTCGTCTGCTTATTGGTTTCGTCTCGCTCGGCCTGCGGCTGGGTCGCCGAGCGCGCAGCCAGAAACGCGCGCAGGCTCTCCATCTGCGCGGCGTCTTTGATCTCGCCCGCGTCCTGCGGATTGGCCCAGCGTTTGAGCGGCTCCAACTCGGCTACGGCATCAGCCGCCCAGATCAACCAGAGTTTTTCGGCTCCCTGCTCTTTGTCGAAAACGAAGCCGATGTCGTGATCGGGAATGCGCGCGGTCTGGCCTGCGGCGAGTTGCGCCGAACCCTGATTGGCGGTGGGTGACGGAAACAGAATGTTGAAGCTCGAAGTTTGGCCCGCGGCCGCCGGGCTTTCGTTGATGATGTACAGAAAACCGGATTGCGGGCTGCTGAAAGAAAAGTGAATGCGGTCGCCGGGCGAAAAGACCACTTCGCCGGGAAGCTGAAACGGCGCGCTGTCGGGATAACGCGCGGGGTCTTTGCGCAACGTGACCGAATAGTTGAGCGTTCGCGCAGCCTCGACCACTGGCGGCTTTGAATTCGATTCGGCGGAAGGAAGCAACGTTTTGACGGCGATTGCCGCCGCGATGATGGCGATGATCAGAACGCCCAGAATGACCGGCAGCTTGCCGCTTTTCGATTTCGCGTGTGGCGGTTGCGCGACGATTGCATCGGTCGCCCTTGCCGGAGTCTCTTCCGTTTTGATTTGCGGCGCAGGCATCGTGGCGCGGTTAGCGTTGGCGGTCATCTCGCGCGCGGGAACGGCGATGGTCTCGCGTTCATCGGCGATCTTGATGTTGCCCGTCAACGCCTGAGCCAGGTCTTCGGCGAAGACGCGCGCGTTCTGCGGTCTTTGTTGCGGATTGAACGAGAGCGCGTTCATAAGCAGCGTCTGCGCGGCTGCGGGCAGATCGGGTCGCAAGCTCTGCGGCTTGGCGAAGCTTTCAGCCTGCTGAAGCCGCATCAATTCCTGCATCACCAGAAAATGAGTCTCCGCCTGCGGGTTGAACGGCAATCGCCCGGTCACCATCTCGTAAACGATGATCGCCAGCGCATAGATGTCAGTCGCGGGCGAAGCCATCTGCGACAGCAATTGTTCGGGCGCGATGTATTGCCGCGAGCCTGCGACAACGGCCACTTCGGTTTCATTGCCCGCCTGCGGATTGGTGACTTTGGCGATGCCGAAATCAATCAGCTTGATCTGCTCTTCGCCGCCGCCGAGTTGTTCGAGCATGATGTTTTCAGGCTTGAGGTCGCGGTGAAAAACGCCCTGCTGGTGCGCGGCGCTCAGCGCGTTCCCGATCTGCCGCACGATCCGCGCGACGAAGGCCAGATCGCATCCCTCGGAATTCATCGCCTCGCGCAAAGGCCGCCCCTTAATGAACTCCATCACGAAGAAAGGCCGCCCGTCGTCCGCGAGGTCGCGATCAATGACGCGCACAACGCCGGGATGATTGATGCGCGTCAGGGCTTCGGCCTCCTGCGAAAATTTCCCAGTCAGCCATTGGTTTTGTCCCGCCGCGTCGAGCAGGAATTTGATCACGACCGGCATCCCGTGCAGCCGTTCGTCGCGCGCCAGAAAGACCACGCCGACGCCGCCGCGCCCCAACTCGCGTTCGATCGAATATCGCCCTTTGAGCCTGCCGCCCGGAGCCGGGCCTGGTGATGATTGATTGCCGGAAATCGGAGCCGAGTCGTTATGGTTGGTGGCGGACATGCATTCCTCGGAGGGTTGTTCGCGCTGCGAGATTAACAAACTTGGGGGCCGACCTGATGATGTTTAATCGGGCGAAGTATCAGAAAAAGACGGTGCAAAGGCAAGCCAAAAGATCGAGCTTATCCTGCCGCACAAGGTCAAACAGGCGCTGCGGCTTGAGCTGAGGATGTTGAGAGCGGCGTGACTGGTAAACTCGAAACTGCTTGAACGGGGCTTCATTGCCCCGTTTATCGTTTTGTCGGTATAGTACGCTTCACCATTTGTTCAATCCCAATCACGCACGAGGAGGAAGCTGTGTTGAATACCACTCGCCGAAGTCTGTCGTTCAATTCGTTCGCGACGGCTCAGTTGGCTTTTTTGGCTGCGCTCATTCTCAATTTCATTCCCGTCGCCGACGCAAATATGAAAACCACGATTGAAAAGGCCGAGTACAAAGGCTGGAAGAATAACCTGAAAATTTCAAACGGCGAGGCCGAACTGATCGTCACGCTCGATGTCGGGCCGCGCGTCATTCGCTACGGCTACGTAGGCGGCGCGAACGTCTTCAAGGAGTTCGACGAACAGATCGGCAAGTCAGGCGAGAAAGAATGGATGATTCGCGGCGGTCACCGCCTCTGGCACGCGCCTGAAGAGATCAAGCGGACTTACGAGTTGGACAACTCGCCGGTCAAATGGGAAAAACTCGGCGACGCTGGCGTGCGCGTCATTCAGGATGTCGAACCTCACACCGGCATTCAAAAAGAGATGGATATAACGCTCGACGCCGAGGGCACAGGCGTCAAAGTCGTTCATCGTCTGCGCAACAGGAATATGTGGGACGTGGAGCTTGCGCCCTGGGCTTTGACGATGATGGCGCCGGGCGGAGTTGAGATCATTCCGTTGCCCGAAAAGATTGCGCATCCAGGTTCGATAGAACCCGGCGAGAAGCCCGATTATCGCGGCTTCGTGGCGAACCAGACGATGATCGTCTGGCCGTTCACCGATCTGGCCGACCCGCGCTGGCGATGGGGAACGCGCTACATCACGCTGCGGCAGGATGCGAACGCAAAGAAGCCGGTGAAGCTCGGATTGGCGCACAAAGAGGGCTGGGTCGCGTACCTGAACAACGGCGTGCTGTTCGTCAAAGAGATCGAATACCAAGAGGGCAGGCAATACGCCGATGGCGGCAGCAACTTCGAGACATTCACCAACAAGGATTTTCTGGAGGTCGAAACGCTGGGGCCGGTGGCGCGCATCGCTCCGGGCGGCAGCATTGAGCACGTTGAACGTTGGCGCCTGTTGAAAGGCGTTCCGGGCGAGACGAGCGACGCGGCGATTGACGCGAACATCAAGCTGAAGGTAGAAGCATTGTTTAGAAAGTAGGCTTCCCGCAGGGAAGTGAAAAAGCCAACATCTATCATTGGAAGCAATTTTATGAGTGACAAATTCATTATCGCCGGACGTGAATTCAATTCGCGCCTGATCATCGGCACCGGCAAATACCGCAGCAACGAAGAGATGGTCGCCGCGTTCAACCGCAGCGGCGCCGAGATGATCACCGTCGCCGTGCGCCGCGTGAACATCACCGACCGTTCGCAACCTTCGCTGCTCGATCACATTGATCTGAAGAAATTCTCGATCCTGCCGAACACCGCCGGCTGTTACACGGTTGATGAAGCCGTGCGGACGGCGCGGCTGGCGCGCGAAGTCGGCTTGTCCGACTGGATCAAGGTCGAAGTGATCGGCGACCAGAAGACTCTCTTTCCCGACAACGAAGCCACGCTCGAAGCGACGAAAATTCTCGTGAAAGAGGGCTTCACCGCGCTGCCTTATTTCAGCGATGATCTGATCATGGCCAAAAAGCTGATTGACGCCGGAGCGGCGGCGGTCATGCCGCTGGCTGCGCCCATCGGTTCCGGCCTGGGCATTCAGAACCCGAACAACCTGCGGATCATGCGCGAGCAGATCACCGAAGTCCCGATCATCGTTGACGCGGGTGTGGGCACGGCTTCGGACGCCTGTTTCGCGATGGAGCTTGGCGTTGACGGCATTCTGATGAACACGGCGATTGCCGAAGCCGAAAACCCCGGAGAGATGGCCGAAGCGATGAAGCTGGCCGTGCAATCGGGAAGGCTGGCTTACCTGGCGGGGCGGATGGCGAAGCGATTGTACGCCAGCGCAAGCAGTCCGTTGGCAGGTGTTGTGAGATAACGGAAAAGACGGAATGAACGGGACAGACGGAAGGGCTTTTCTGGTCTTCCGTCTGTTCCGTTGTTTCCGTTATTTCCGTTATCTCTTTCTCTTTTCTATCAAGACAGGATAGCGAATGTCGCCGGTTTCCGGCCCGATGAATCCGAACGAAGAGGCCACGCCCTGCCTCAATTCCAGCGCATACTGGCTTGACCCGCTGAACGCTCCCACCGCGATGTAATAATCACCCGCTGCAAGGCTCCCGGCGAGTTGTTCAACTATGCCTGTCTTCCTGCTCGAAGAGGCGACGACTCGTAGGACGCCGTTTGCGTCTTCGCTCAACACAAACAGGTCGAGGTCTGCGGTTTGATTGAACGTCAGCGTGAACGTGAGCGCCGTCGCGTTGTCCAGCGATAGCAGGAAGAGGTCAAGCAGATTCTCGAACGTGCCGTCATTGAACTCGACTCTGAGCTGGCCGGGATCGCCCTTCGCCGCCCGGCCATCAACGATGGTTTGCAGCGTGACTTCGGTCGCCCTGTCCAGATCGTCATTCGGCTCGTCTTCGTCAATGCGGCGCAGGCTGCCCGTCGTGATGCTGAACTTGAAGGCGTTGCTTTCTTCGCTTACCAGCCCGGTTTCGAGATCAAACGTGACGGTCGTTATTTGCGCTTCGCCCTGACTCAATCCGGTTGGGATGACCGACGTGATCTGCGTTCCGCCAACGGCGGTCAGGGGGATCGCGAAATTGACCAGTTGATTGTTCTGATAAAACAGCAGGATCGAAATCAGCGGTTCATCGTTTCCCGCGCCGCCGATTTTCACGTCGAAGAAGCTTTTGCCGAATCCGGTTCCCGTCGCGAGAATCGGATCGCCGTCGCGGCCTCTTGTGCTTCCGCCGATCACGTTGACTGAAGCCAGCGTCGGTTTGACAGGCGCTCCGGGGTTTTCAGTGATCGTAAAGTCGAGAGCGTTCGACAGGCCGCTCCTTCCTCCGGTTTGCAGGACGCGGCGGGCGACGATGGTCGCGGGGCCTTTGCTGATGCCTGACGAAGGGACTTCGACGAAGAGCTGTGTCGCGCTCGATCTGATGATGCGGGCCTGAGCTTCGATGAAACCCTGGCGGAAGATCACCAGATTTTCGGCGGCGTTCGCGCTGAAGCCGCTGCCATTGATTGCGATCTGGTCGCGCGGTTTGCCTTGCGCCGGGGCGACGCTGGCCAGCGTTGGCGCGACGAGTCCCGTTTGCTCGACGGTGAATTTGAGCGGCGCGCTGGTGTCCGAAATCACGCCGGTGAAATCGTCAATCGTGGCGGTGACGATTTGCGCAGCGCCGGGAGCGATTTCGGGAACTTCCACGCGCAGCGCCGGCTTGCCCGTCGCATCGAGGACAATCTCGTTCTCGTCGGAATCGAGGATGGCGACGAACGCGTTGTTGCGAACGAAGCCGACGATGTTGTTGTCGGGAACGAGGCTAAAGCCGGAGCCGCTGATCGTGATCTTCGCTCCTGGCGGAGCGGAGCCTGGCGTCACACTGGCCAATTGGGGCGCGAGATCGGCGACGGTGACGACAGCGATGGCCGTGAGCGCATTGCCGGAAACCGAGGCGCTTGCGGCGATCAACGCGATGCCGGGTTCGACTCGCGTGACGTTGAACGACGCGGTGGTCTGGTTGGCCGGGATCGTCACGTTGGCGGGCACGGTCGCCACCTGCGCGTCGCTGCTGATCAACGCGACGTTCAGGCCGCCGCTCGGCGCGGGTTGCGTCAGCGTCACATCCATTTTCGCGGGCTGCGAATTCGACGCGAAATTGAGCGCGAACGGAGAGAGCACCAGCCCGATCTGATTGGTGTTGCTCATCGCGATGGTTCCGACATTCGTGATTCCGTTGGCCACGACGTTGGTCAACGCCGAAGTCCCACGCGGCGGAGTGCCCCATTGTCGCGGCAACACGGCTTCGGCCCGAATCTGCGTGACGCCCGCTGTGGCGACGTCGGGAATGAAGAAGCCGCCGTTGTGATCGCTGGTGGCCGAACGTCCGTTGACCGAAACCTTCGCGCCGACGACGGGCAGGCTCAGCGCGTCAATGACTCGCCCAATCACCGTCGTCACAGCCGACGGAGCGGCGGCCAGCCAGAAGCTGGCCAGGTCAACCACTCGCCCGTCCGAAACCACGCGCGCGCGATCCGACGAGACGGTCGCCGTCCCGCGTTTGATGAACGATCCGCTTCGAAAATCGAAGCGGTAAAGATCAACCTTCGCGCCCGGCCCAAGCTTCGCCTGATCGGGATTCGGGAAGGTCAGAGAAGCGCCCGGAGAGAATTCGGCTCCGAACGGCGTAATCTGCGCGATGGTTGAAGAGTAGATTCCGGTAGGCAGATTGAAGCCCGGCAGCCGCGATCCTTCGAGCACGGTCAGTTGCACCTGGCCGTTCGTTTTGCCGTCGGGAAATTTGACGGTCGTGCCGATGGGAATTTCCAGCGTCACGCCGCGATGCGCGATCACGACCGATTTTGTCGGCCCCTGAGCCAGCAGGCCCGCGACGGCAGGTTGTTGATTTGCATCTGCCAGTCGCTGGCGTCTCAACGTCTCGAACACGCGGCTTCCGGCCGCTGAAGCCGCAGAAGATGAATCGTCGCTGGCGAATCCGCCGCTCACGCTGCCGTTGCCGCCGACGATCTGCTGCATACTGATTGGTTGCGCGAACTGATTGTCGCGGTCGGCGAGGATCGTCGCCTTGAGCGTGACGCGCGGATATGGCGGGTTGATCCCGGTCGTGCCGCCGTCAACTTCGATCTGCTCGATGCCGGGAGTGAGGTTGGGAATGACGAACGCGCCCTGCGGGTTGGTGCGGACGCTGATGTTTTTGCCGACGATGCGAATCGTCACGCCTTCGAGCGGCGCCGGCGGAGTGGACGAAGAGCCGGTTGATTGCACGATGCCGCTGATCGAAGTGCGAACCTTGAATGATGAAGCGCTGCGCGTTTCGCCCTGCGGAGTTTGCAGTACCACCTGGCCCGATTCGGCGTTGAATGGCACGATCACGGACATTTGCGTGGCGGTGGCTGCGATCACCGATCCCTGCGCGGCGCCGAAACGGACTGTGTTCTGATTCGCGGTGGTCGAAAAACCGCTCCCGTTGATGGTCACGGTCTGTCCGGCGATTGCGCCGTCGGTGACGCTAAAACTGGAAATGGCGAGACCAGCGGCCGGGTTGCCCGCAAGATTGACTTGCACCGGATTGGACGAGATTCCATTGGCGACAATGCTCAGGTCAACGATCCCCTGGCCTTTGAGCGAAACCGGAAGTTGCAGATTGATCTGATCGAGTCCGGTGAATCCCGGAGCGGCGACCGGAGTCACGGGAACTTCCACGCCGCCGATCACAGCTTTCACCGAACCCGCGGGCGCGTTGAGCGAACCGGTGCAAAAGAGTATCAGGAAAGCCGGTTGGCTGGCCGAGCCAACGTCAATCGGCGCGGGGCGAAACTGGCCCGGATGCAGCGGGTCGGGTTCAAACGGCGGCGTCGGATCGAAGACGAACTGGCCGCCTGCGTTGACGCGGCCTGTGACGGCTGCGGGCGCGCCTGATCCATTCGCGCCCGCGGTGAAGATGGCCGGAGCGACAGACGCTATTTTCACCTGTCCGCGCGAAACGATCTGGTCGCCGTTGGCCGCAGTCATCGTGATGACGACCTGCGCGTCGCCGTCGGCGGCGTTCGGCGGAATCAGGTAATTGATCTGGCCCGGCGAAACGAAGAAAAGCGGCGCGGGCGTTCCGTTGACCGTCACGGCTGTAGTCAGCAGCGTAGTCGGCAACGGTTGTGACGACGCCGATTGAACGCCGGTGGCAAGCTGAGTTCCGAACGCGGCTACGATTGAATTTTTGGCGATTGTCGCAGGCGATCCCACGAAGCTGGCGGCGGAGACAGTGGTCACCGGAACGCTGTTTTGAACTGTCACGGCGGCTCGCGCGCTGCCAGGAACAAAAACGCGCCCGGCCAGGTCTAACAGGGCGGCGAGCGCCAGGGTGACGGCGATTGAATAAATGATGCGAGTTTTGAAATTTGATGTGTTGTTTAAGGCTCGAATGCCGTGAATCGTAATCATTGCAGATTGCTCCAGGTGATTTTCAAAACAGGTCGTGTTGTCAAAGCTGTGATGGCCAAACCGCGGCGGCGAATAGCAGGGGGATGATTAGCGGATGTCGCATTAGATTCTCCGTCCGCCGCGCGAATGGTACCCGAACGGCGCGTTATTGGCGACGAAAAATCAACGACGCCGGGCGCTCAGATGAAGAGATGAAATTTATGGATGCATCAGAAGGGCCATCGCGCATTTGATGAGCCTGGGAGCGCTGCAAAAACTGTAGCTTGAAACTGATTATGGATGGCGTAAAATAACCGCGTTTCGCAGGCGAAGGCATTTGTTTGTATCCCCTGTTTTTTAACTTCCGGCGCCGGTTATTCACGGGCGCTTGAACCGTCAACCGGGAATCGGGTGAACCAGAGATGGGCGATCTGTACTCCGTGCTGGGCCTGAACCGCACGGCCACTTCCAGTGAAATCAAATCCGCTTATCGCCGGTTGGCGCGCAAATATCATCCCGACGTCAATCGTGATCCATCCGCCCCGTCAAAATTCGCTCAGATCAACGAAGCTTACAACACGCTGATTGATCCCGACCGGCGCAAAAGTTACGACCGGACGGGTTCCATCTCGTCGGCTGCATACGCGCGCCGGGCCAACTCCGTCGCCGCCGCCAGAGCCGCGCGCCGCGCCTATTATCAGGAACGCGCCGACCGCATCGTCAACGAATGGTTGCAGCGCGAACGCGAGGAGACGCGCGCGCGCGGCAAGGCCGTTTACACGACGGTCACTCTGTTCGTTTCGACGTTCATCGTGGCGATGAATCCCGGACTGTTCGAGCCGACCGGAATTTTTTGGACTATCGCGCTGCTGTTGCTGTTCGCCATCGGAATCAAGCATCTGTATACCAGCCTCAAGGAACATTTCGATCATTACACTTACCCGCCGCCGAGAATTTCGGTCACGCGCCCAACCAGAAAACCCAGCAAGCGTTTCAAGCGCAGCGTCGCCTGGGGGTTCGTCATCATCGGCTATCTGCTTTCGGTCGGCGCAGGAGTCCTGATCGGACTATTGACCGAAAGCTTTTCTTCACGGCTTATTGGCAACACCACAATCGCCGATGCGCTGCTGTACGCGCTGGTTTATCCGCCGATTGCCGTGTTGATCGTTGACACGATGTATCGAATCAATCTTCGTTTTGAAGACATGTGAAATCGCGTGATCAAATCTCCCCCGACTATTCTCCCGCTTTTTGCCGCCCTCGCGTTTTTTATCTCACTCATTCAGGCGTTCGGACAATCGCCTCCGATCAACCACATCCCGGAACTAAGCTGCCGGATTGATCGAATCTCGCCTCAAGAACGCTCGCTCGCAATAAGCTGCGCCGCCACTTTGACGGCGGGGCGGTTCCAACTGCGGTTCGCGGACGAGTTCGCGGGCGTTGATCGTTTGAGCGAACGCGTTTACGGATTGAAGATCAGAGACGACAAAGGCGCCGCTCTGTTGCCGGAGATTCGCGGCGGCGGTTTGTATTACTTCAACGCGCCGGGGCAGCGGCAGATAACAATCAATTACGAGATGCGGCTGGCCCGCGCGATGGCCCCCGATCAATATGCGCTGGTGTCGAGCCTGGGCGCCGAAGCCGGGTTCCTGATGCTCGGCGATCTGTTGCCGCGCCTGTGTCCGGATCAGGCGGATGATGAAGCCGCGAACCGGACGCGGCTGCAAATCACCGCGCCGCAACTCTGGCGGATTGCGACAACGGAGAAAGCGAGCGGGGAATTTTTTGAAGTCAGTGATCCGCAGCGGGCGGTCTTCTTTCTCGGACGATTGCGCGAAAAGACGGCGACGGTTGGGACGATGAGTTTGCGCATGGCGGTTGCGGGCGATTGGGCTTTCAGCGATGAAGAGGTTTTCAAATTCGCCGAAGCCGCCGCGCGGGAACAGGCCGGGATGATCGGCGGAGCGGCGGGAAATTCTCTGATCATGCTCGCGCCTTTTCCGCAACCGTTGACCGGTTTGCGTTCGAGCGCGATCACGCTGGGCCGCACAGCCGTGTTGATGCTGAACCCGAACAACGACGCGGCGGCAACGTTCGCGCATTACCGGCGGCATGTGGCGCACGAGATGTTTCACTTCTACTTGCCTAACGCCTTCCGGATTCGGGAAAATTTCGACTGGTTCTGGGAAGGCTTCACTCGATACATCGCGCTCATCACGCTCTTGCGGTTGCGGCTGATCGGTCAGCGCGAATATCTGGACGCCATCGGAGCGGAATATGAAGCTTACTGGTTCAATCCATTGCGCAATCAAGTTTCACTCATCGAGGTTTCACCTGAAAAATTCGCTAACGCCGCGAATTACGATCTGGTCTATCGCAAAGGCATGCTGGTTGCGGCGCTCTACGACTTAGAACTGCGGTGGCAGAGTAGAGGGAAGCGCAACCTGACGGACGTAATGCGCGCGCTGTATCAGGGATACGCCGCGCGCGGGCGCGAGATCGGCAACCGCGAGGTGTTGGATGAGATGCGCAGGTCCGGCGACTTCTCGCGCCCCATTTCAGATTTGATCCGCGACGACATCGAGAGCCTGCGCGAGATTAACCTGAACGAACGCGTCAAACGTTACGGGCTTGTGGCGGAATGGAGCGCAACGGGGCGCGGCGGAATGAAATTGAAAGCTGCGGCGAAGCTGTCAGAGCGCCAGCGGATGTTGCTTTCCGGATATTAATCCCGCGCTCCGGCGTGTGGATAACCGCGTTGTGATATGTTGATTGAATAATAGCTTGCCGACGAAAACGATATGACTGATTACAACCCCACACAACTCGCTCGTTTCAGATCGGCGGCGTGGGCGTCCGGACTGATCGTGATTCTGATTGGCGCGGCCGGGCTGGCGGGATGGTTGTTCGATGTTGACGCGCTCAAGAGCCTGCTGCCGGGGCTTTCTTCGATGAAGGCCAACACGGCGTTGGGCATAGCGCTGGCGGGCGCGGCTTTACTGCTTTCCACTGATGAAGACGCAGCGGTGTGGCGGCGGCGCGCAAGCCTCGTCTGCGCCGCTGTCGTGACGCTGCTCGGTCTGCTCACAATCGGCCAGTATCTTTTCGGAGTGAATTTCGGGCTTGATCAGGCGCTGTTCCGTGAAGCGCCGGGCGCCGTGATGACCTCATCGCCCGGGCGAATGGGGGCGAACACCGCGCTCTGTTTCATTGCGACAGGCGGCGCGTTGATGTTGCTCAACGCTCGCTCGCGCTCGCTCGCGCGGTTCGGGCAGGGGGTGACGTTCGCGGCGTTGCTGGTGGCGCTCGCGGCGCTTATCGGTTACGCCTACGACATCGCTTATCTGATTCGGATCAGTTCGGCGACGGAAATGGCGATACACACAGCGGCGGCCTTTGTCGTGTTGTGCGCCGGCCTGATCGCTGCGCGCCCGCGCCGCCCGTTTGCGGCGATGCTGGCCAGCGCCAGCCCCGGAGGAGTGTTGTTGCGGCGGGTTTTGCCGCAGGCGATCCTGTTGTTCATACTGCTCGGCTGGTTGCGATTGATGGGCGAACGTCTGGGATTGTACGAGCACGCTTTCGGCACGGGGCTGCTCGTGCTGGCCGGGGTTTTTCTCTTCAGCCTGTTCATCTGGCGCGCGGCGCGGATCGTCAACCGGTTAGACGCCGAGCGCGAGGAGGCGGAAGGCTCAGAACGCGAGGCGGACGCGCGTTTGCGCATCACATTGCGCAGCATCGGCGACGCTGTGATCTCGACCGATGCCGCGGGCCGGGTCAGTTTCATGAACCACGTCGCGGAAAGTTTGACCGGCTGGCCGCAGTCCGAAGCCGAAGGCCGCGCGCTCTCCGAAGTGTTTCACATCGTCAACGAACATACGCGCGCCGAAGTCGAAAACCCGGTGACAAAAGTTATCCGCGAGGGGATGACTGTCGGACTCGCCAACCACACGGTTTTGATCGCGCGGGACGGGCGCGAAACACCGATTGACGACAGCGGCGCGCCGATCCGCGATGAGACGGACGAGATCATTGGCGCCGTGCTCATTTTCCGCGACATCACCGAACGCAGACAGGCGGAAAAGGTCATGGGGCGTCTGGCGACAATTGTCGAATCTTCGGACGACGCCATCATCAGCACGGATTTGATCGGCGTTATCACGAGTTGGAACAAGGGCGCGGAGAAGCTGCTCGGCTATACGGCTGACGAGATCATCGGAAAGCCCATTATGAAATTGATACCACCGGATCGCGCGGATGAAGAGGCGCGGATTCTGGGAAGTATTCAGCGCGGGGAACAGATCGAGCATTACGAAACCGTGCGTCGCTGCAAGGAAGGGAGTCTCGTCGAAATCTCGTTGACGGTCTCGTCGCTTCGGGACAAAGCAGGCAGGATCATCGGCGCGTCGAAAATCTCCCGTGACATCACTGATCGCAAGCGGGCGGAGAAACTCCTGCGCGAAGCGGAAGAGCGGTTCCGCGCTACCTTTGAACTGTCGGCGGCTGGCATCGCGCACGTCGCGCCGGACGGAAGATGGCTGCTCGTCAATCAACGCCTCTGTGAGATCGTAGGCTATACGCAGGAGGAACTGCTCGCCTGCGCTTTCCAGGACATCACACACCCGGATGATCTTGCGGACGATCTTGACCTGACGCGGAAAGTCCTCGCGGGCGAGATTTCCAGTTACTCGATGGACAAGCGTTACATCCGCAAGGACGGCTCCATCGTCTGGGTGAGCCTCACCGTCGCGCTGGCGCCCGATACGACGAGCGCGTCGAAATATTTCATCGCGGTCGTCGAGGACATCACCGAACGCAAACAGGCTGAGCAGGAGTTAGCCGAAAACGCGCGACAACAGCAGGCGTTGTATCAACTGGCGGATCAATTGCACCACACCCAATCGCTCGACGACGTATGCAATGCGGCGCTGGATGCGATTCTCAGCGCGTTGGAGTGCGACCGCGCTTCGATTTTACTCTTCGACGACGCGGGCGTGATGCGGTTCGCCGGCTGGCGTGGGTTGTCCGACGATTATCGCAAAGCCGTCGAGGGCCATTCGCCCTGGACAGCAGACGAAAAAAATCCGGAGCCGATTTGCATCAACGACATTGACGCGGCTGAAATAAGCGCCTCGCTCAAAGCCGTCGTGAAAGGAGAAGGCATCGGCGCGCTCGCGTTCATTCCGCTGGTCGCCAATGGAAAGCTCATCGGCAAGTTCATGACGTATTTCAACGCGCCGCACGTTTTCAACGATGACGAACTCGAACTCAGTCTGACCATCGCCCGCCAGCTTGCCTTCGG
>JAJVID010000072.1:23713-30146 GCA_022072205.1 Acidobacteriota bacterium | reverse complement strand
CGTTCATTCCGCTGGTCGCCAATGGAAAGCTCATCGGCAAGTTCATGACGTATTTCAACGCGCCGCACGTTTTCAACGATGACGAACTCGAACTCAGTCTGACCATCGCCCGCCAGCTTGCCTTCGGTATTGATCGCAAACGCGCTGAAGAGGCCCTGCGCTACCAATTGGATTTGACGAGCACGATCACCGATAACACGCAATCGTGTCTTATCATGGCGGATGCTGAAGGGCGCTGTACGTTCGCCAACCCCGCCACCGAACGCGTCACGGGCTTCAAACCCGAAGAACTGATCGGCGAGGTTCTGCATTACAAAATCCATCACACGCATCCGGACGGCGCGCCATTCCCGATTGACGAATGCCCGCTCGACCGCGCGCTGCCTTTGCATGAGGCGGTCGTCGGTTATGAAGACACGTTTATCCACAAGGATGGCCATTTTTATCAGGTGCGTTGCGCGGGCCGTCCGATCTTCAAAGGCGGCAAGCCCGTTGGGACGGTGATCGAAGCGCAGGACATCACCGAAGAGAAGCGGATGATCGAATCGGAACGCCAGGCGCGCCAGCAGGCCGAGGCCGCCAATCGGTTGAAGGACGAATTTCTGGCGACCGTCTCGCACGAACTACGCACGCCGCTCAACGCCATCCTGGGCTGGACGGTGATGTTGCGTTCAGGCAGGCTCAAGCCTGACAAGGCCGCCGAAGCGCTCGAAACCGTCGAGCGCAGCGCGCGGGCGCAGAACCGCCTGATTGACGACCTTCTCGATGTTTCGCGCATCGTGACGGGCAGGATGCAACTCCAGATTCAACCGGTCGTCCTGGCGCAAGTGGTCAAGGCCGCCGTCGCCTCCGCCCGGCTTGTGGCCGAAACGAAGGGCGTTCAATTGCGGATTGACGGAGAGAGCGAAGGTCTGGGGGAACGGGAAAGCAGGGAAGGAGAAAAATCCGCAATCCGCAATCCGCAATCCGCAATCGTTCTGGGAGACGCCGACCGCTTGCAGCAGGTGGTCTGGAATCTGCTTTCAAACGCGATCAAGTTCACGCCGAAGGGCGGGCGCGTCGAAGTGGGGATTGAACGCGTCAATTCGCACGTCGAGATCAAGGTCAGTGATACGGGCGAAGGCATTGCGCCGGAATACCTGCCGCATGTTTTCGACAGCTTCAGTCAGGCCGACACCTCGATCCAGCGCAGGCACGGCGGTCTGGGGCTGGGACTGGCGATTGTCCGGCGTCTGGTGGAGTTGCACGGCGGCGAAGTCAAGGTCGAAAGCGCGGGACTGGGACAGGGCGCGACTTTCACCGTCAGGCTGCCATTGCGGATTGGTGATCTCGGAATGCGGAATGAAGAGGAAACCGCAATTCGCAATCTGCGATCCGCAACCAGCCATTCAATCGCTGAGGACGCGCCGCGTCTGGACGGCGTAAAAGCGCTGGTAGTGGATGATGAGGCTGACGCGCTCACGCTGTTGACGGAGATTCTTGCCGGGCGCGGAGCCGAAGTGAGAGTGGCGAGCAATATGGCCGAAGCTTTGAGCATGCTCGATGGCTGGCGGCCCGATGTGCTGGTGTCGGATATCGGCATGCCGGGCGGCACGGGCTACGATCTGATCCGCGAAGTTCGCAGGCGAGACGCGGCGGGCGCGCGGCTCCCGGCGGTGGCGCTGACGGCTTATGCGCGGACGGATGACCGTGTGCAGGCGCTCTCCGCCGGATTCAATATGCATGTGTCCAAACCAGTCGAGCCGGAAGAACTGCTCACGGTGATCGCCAGCCTGATTGGATAGCTCCCGGCGCCGGAGATAAACCTGGGTATGCATCGCTTCCAGCGTGGCCTCGGCGACACCCGGTTTCTTTTCGGTGAGCTTTTCACCGAGGGCGCGCTGGAAGCGATGTGTAGCCTGGCTGCGCAACACCTTGACAGACATCCGCGCGATGCCGCCTCTCCTTGACACTCTGTCCGCGCGTCCGTATCCTCTGCGTTTTGCGTTTACCGCGAAATCGCTGTCCATGTGGTTGATCTATGTTCGAGGCGTTATCAGATAAGCTCAAGAAAGTTTTAAAAGACCTGCGCGGCGAAAGCCGTTTGTCGGCGGAGCATCTCGACCTGGCGATGCGCGAGATTCGCATCGCCCTGCTCGAAGCCGACGTCAATTTCAAAGTCGTCAAAGACTTCATCGAGCGGGTCAAGAGCAAGGCCGTCGGACAGGAAGTTCTGCAACAACTCTCACCGGGACAGCAGGTCGTCAAGATCGTTTACGACGAGATGGTCGAGATGCTCGGCGGCACGTCCAGCCGGTTGCTGTTCACGTCGCGCCGGCCGAACTCGGTGATGATCGTCGGATTGCAGGGGTCAGGTAAGACGACTTCGACCGGCAAGCTGGCCCGCTGGCTCGCCAAAAATCAGAATCGCAATCCGCTGTTGCTTTCGGTTGACGTTTATCGTCCGGCGGCGCGCGACCAGTTGGCGGTCATCGGCAAGGCGATCAACATTCCGGTTTTCACGGGCGACGCGATCAATGATCCTCTCGAACTGTGCCGCGCCGCGCGTTTGCACTGCGAGCAGGTCGGCTTCGACACGTTGATGATTGACACGGCGGGCCGTCTGCACATTGACGACGCGCTGATGGAAGAGTTGCAGCGCATCAAGGCCGAGATGCAGCCCGTCGAGACGCTCTTCGTCGCGGACGCGATGACGGGTCAGGACGCGGTCAAAAGCGCGAAGGAATTTCACGACCGCATCGGCACGAGCGGCGTGATCCTGACCAAGATGGACGGCGACGCGCGCGGTGGCGCCGCGCTTTCGGTCAAAGAGGTCACAGGCCAGCCGATCAAGTTTGTCGGCGTCGGCGAAAAATACGACGCGCTCGATCCCTTCTATCCCGAACGCATCGTCTCGCGCATCCTGGGAATGGGCGACGTTCTGTCGCTGATCGAAAAAGTCCAGGAAGAAGTTGACGAGCAGAAGGCGCTTGAGCTGCAGGAGAAGATGGAGCGGAACGCCTTCACGCTCGAAGATTTCCGCGACCAGCTTCAGCAGGTGAAGAAACTCGGCTCTTTCGGCAGCATTCTGGAGATGCTTCCGCTCGAAATGTTCGGGATCAAAGAGATGCCGAAGATGACCCCTGAAATGACGGCGCAGATGGAAAAAGAGATGAAGCGCACCGAGGCGATCATCAATTCGATGACACCCGCAGAGCGCGAGAACCATTTGATCATCAGCGCCTCGCGCCGCCGCCGAATCGCGATGGGCAGCGGCAACACGGTCAAGGACGTTGATAAATTGCTCAAACAGTACGTCGAAATGAAAGCGATGATGGGGCAGATGATGGGTGGCAATGGAATGTTCGGCGGACTGAAAGGAAAAGTCGTGCGCAAGCTGACAGGCGTCGGTTCGCGCAAGAAGAAACAGAAGAAGAAGAAGCGTAGATGAGAATGCGGAATGGGGAATGCGGAATAGGGAATGGAAGATGGCAATAAGTTTTCATTCCTCATTCCTCATTCCGCATTCCCCATTCCCGCTGACTGAACTTATAATTCTCAGGCCTTATCACAATTTGGAGGTGTGTTGCTTTGTTAGCGATTAGATTGACAAGACAGGGAGCGAAGAAGAAGCCGTTTTACCGCGTCGTCGTGGCCGAGAAACGCGCCAAGCGTGACGGACGCTTCGTCGAAATCGTCGGCTATTACAACCCGTGCCGCGAGCCGGTGGAGTTGAAACTCGATCACGACCGCATCAGCTACTGGCTGAAATGCGGCGCGCAGCCGACCGAGACGGTGCGGAGCCTGATTCGTAAGAGCGAGCAGCAGCAGCCTGCGGCTATCAGTTAAATCCGCCGCGAGCGACTTTCTGTGTGTATCTCGAATTCGGGTCCGCACGAAATCCGCGCTCACGGGGTTTGGAGACGAAGTAATGAAAGAGTTGGTTGAATTGATAGCCCAGTCGCTGGTTGATCACCCCGAACAGGTAAACGTCAAAGAGATCGAGGGACATCAGGCGACAGTGCTCGAATTGCGCGTCGCCGACGGCGACCTCGGCAAGGTCATCGGCAAACAGGGGCGCACGGCGCGCGCGATTCGCACAGTCCTCAACGCATCGGGGACGAAGCTCAAGAAACGCTTCGTGCTTGAGATTCTGGAATGAGCGGCCATCGGGAACACGAGAGGCCGGAACAGCGCTCTGCGAATGAGCGCGCCAGTGTCGAGGAAGATGATCTGGTCACCGTCGCTCGAATCGCCCGCCCACAAGGCATTCGCGGCGAAGTCATCGCCGATCTGCTGACCGATTTCCCGGAGCGTTTCGCCAAACTCGGCGGCTTTTACGTCAAACGCGCCGATGGACGGCTCCTGACTCTCGACCTTGAAAGCTCGAGACCGCACAAGGGGCGTGTCGCGCTGAAATTCGCGGGCTGCGACGACTGTAACAGCGCTGAAGAGTTGCGCGGCGCGCGCGTGATGGTCACGCGCGATCAACTGGTCGCGTTGCCTGAAGGCGCCTATTACGATTTCGACCTGATCGGCTGCGAGGCGGTTACCGGAGACGGTCAACAGCTTGGCCGCGTCGAGGAAGTTCAAAATTACGGCGCTGCGCCGCTGCTGGTCGTGCGAGACGGCAAACGTGAATTTCTCATCCCGCTCGTCTTAAGCATCTGCGTTGAGATTGACACCGAGCGCAAGAGGATCGTGATCAATCCTCCTGAAGGTTTGCTGGAGCTGTAAATGCGTTTCGACCTGCTGACCATCTTTCCGGAGTTTTTCGCCGGGCCGTTCGATTTCGGAATTATCAAACGCGCGCGACAGCAGGGCATCATCGAGATCGTCGTTCACGATCTGCGTTCTTTCACATTCGATAAACACCACATTGTTGACGACCGGCCATTCGGCGGAGGCGACGGGATGGTGATGAAGCCCGAACCGATCTTCCGCGCCGTCGAATCGCTGCTCGGTGAAGATCCGGCGCGCGCGGATCAAAAACGCGCGGGCGTGATCCTGCTCTCGCCGCAAGGGCGGATGTTCAATCAAGCCGAAGCGCGCCGCTTCGCCGACGAGTATTCGCGGATGATTCTGATCTGCGGGCGATACGAAGGCGTTGATGAACGCGTGGCCGAGCATTTGATCACCGACGAAATTTCAATCGGCGATTACGTGCTGACAGGCGGCGAGATTCCGGCGATGGCGATGGTGGACGCCGTGACCAGATTGTTGCCGAACGCGCTGGGCAGCGAGACTTCCGCTGTCCACGATTCTTTCTCAAAGAATTTGTTGGATTATCCGCATTACACGCGCCCGGCGGAATTTCGCGGCTGGCAGGTTCCTGAGGTTTTGATCAGCGGACATCACGGCGAAGTGGCGAAATGGCGGCGGCGCGCGGCGCTCGTCAAGACTTTGGAAGCGCGGCCCGATCTGATCGAGAAAGCTGATTTGACGGACGACGAGCGGCGCTGGCTGGACAAGATCATCCGTGAAAGCTGTTGAGGTAAAAATATGGCTATCATAAAAGCGGCGGAACTTGTTGCGGCGATGCCGGACACATCGCAATTACTGAGTGACGAGCCGGAGATGGAAAGCTCTCTACATTTCACGCAATTAGCGTTGCTCGTAGCGATCCTTGAGTGGTGGTGGAGGGACCGGCAGGATTTCTTCATCGGCGCGAACCTCTCGGTTTATTTCAGCACCGAGCATTTGAAGAACCGCGACTTCCGAGGCCCCGACCTGTTCGTCGTTAAAGACACGGAGCGGCGCGAGCGCAAATCCTGGGTCGTGTGGGAAGAAGGCGGCAAGTATCCGGACCTGATCATCGAGTTGCTGTCCGACTCGACCGAAGACATTGACCGCGAGATCAAATTCCGGCTCTACCAGGAACGCTTCCGCACGCCGGAGTATTTCTGGTTTTCCCCATACACACTTGAATTTGCCGGGTGGAAGCTGGTTGATGGGAAGTATCAGGAGATCGAGCCGAATAAAAAAGGCTGGCGGTGGAGCAGCGTGCTTGAATTGTACCTGGGTGTCGAAGACGGCAAACTGCGTTACTTTGCCGGCGATGGCGAGAAGGTGGTTTCTCCGCAAGAAGAGGCGCTGATCAACAAAAAGTCCGCTGAGTTGGAGGCTGCGCGCGCTGACCGGGAAATGCGGCGAGCCGACCGGGAAGCGCAGCGAGCTGAACAGGAAGCGCAGCGAGCCGAACAGGAAGCGCAGCGAGCTGAACAGGAAGCGCAGCGAGCCGAACAGGAAGCGCAGCGAGCTGAACAGGAAGCGCAGCGAGCCGAGCAGGAAGCGCAGCGAGCTGAACAGGAAGCGCAGCGAGCCGAGCAGGAAGCGCAGCGAGCCGACCGGATGGCGACGGAACTGCGTAAGTTGGGAGTTGATCCCAACGCGCTTTGAAGATTTTGAAAACGGGCGCTACGGCCTCATCCGGCCAGATTTTTTTGCGCTCGGA
>JAJVID010000072.1:0-23613 GCA_022072205.1 Acidobacteriota bacterium | reverse complement strand
CAGGAAGCGCAGCGAGCCGACCGGATGGCGACGGAACTGCGTAAGTTGGGAGTTGATCCCAACGCGCTTTGAAGATTTTGAAAACGGGCGCTACGGCCTCATCCGGCCAGATTTTTTTGCGCTCGGACACGACGAATACTCAATCATAGAGGTGGAACAATGAATAAACTGGATAACATCGAAAAAGCTCAATTGAAGAGCAATATCCCCGATTTCATCCCCGGCGACACCGTTCGCGTTCACGTGCGAATCAAGGAGAGCGAAACCAAAGAGCGTTTGCAGGCCTTCGAGGGCGTGGTCATCGCGCGCAGCGGCGGAGGCGTATCAGAGACGATCACCGTGCGCAAGACCTCGTTCGGCGTCGGCGTCGAACGCATCTTCCCGCTCCACGCGACAATCGTTGATCACATTGACGTCGTTAAACGCGGGCGTGTCCGCCGCGCCAAGCTTTACTACCTGCGCGAACTGCGCGGTAAAGCGGCCCGCATCCGTGAGCGCGACACGCGCCAGCATGCGTCGGCCAAAACGGCTGGCGGCAAAAAGTAGTTTGCAACTTCGCTGAGTTTTCGTTGGGTTGGGCAGCTTAATAACCCAAGTCCACAAGCAAGTAAACGAGGCAGGTCATATGCCATCTGTAATATGCAATATTACAGATGGCATATGACCTGTCGCATATCGCTCCCCACCCATCACCCCAACCGAAGCTGATCCTGTCGCGGCAGCTATCCCAACGCTGTCGCAATGGCCTCTACTGCCCCAACCAATCTGAAATCGAACTGGCGGGTTTTCCTGAACCGCTCTGAGTTTTGACCTCGAACACATCTACCTCAAGGAGCCTCTTATGGCTAATGAAGCGATTGAACGTCAGGCCGCAGAGTCCGGGAGCGAAGCTGAATCGGATAAAAGTTTCGCGGAATCGAAGCCTTCCCGCCAGATCACGATTGCCAGCCTGTTGGCCTTGATCGGCGCTCTGGCGATTTACATCCTGCGTCTGGATCACGTCGTCGGCTTGTTTGTGGACGACGCCTGGTACGCGCTGCTGGCGAAATCGCTGGCGACGGGTCAGGGTTATCAACTGATCAATTCGCCTTCGCCTGGAATTCTGCCGCTTTACCCGCCTGCCTTCCCGTTCCTGCTCTCGTTGTTTTATCGCATCTGGCCCAGCTTCCCGGATAACATTTATCTGCTCAAGTCGGTTTCGGTTGTGGCGATGATGGCGGTCGGCGTCATCGCTTACCGTTATTTTGTTCGGGATAGAAAACTGCCCGCGCATCTGGCCCTGGGGATTTCGTTCGCGGCGGTGGTCAGCCCTCCGCTGGTTTTTATTGCGACCTCGACGTTGATGTCGGAGTGCGTCTTCGCGCTCATTTTCCTGTTGACCATCGTCGTGATGGAAAGATGCGTCCGCGCAGGACAGGGCGCGCGCGGGATTCAACTGGCGCTGGCCGGCGCCGCGCTGGCTTCGGTGGCGTTTCTCACTCGGTCAATTGGCGTGGCGCTCGTCGTCGCCGGATTTTTGTATCTGCTCAAAGCCAGGTTGATCAAATCAGCCATCGTCTTCGCTGTCGCCGTCGCAGCGTTTGCCGGCCCCTGGACGATCTACACGCGTTTGCACACTCCCACGCCGGAGCAGCGCAAAGAGCAGGGCGGCCACATCGTGCTGCCTTACGCGGATCAGTTCTGGCAAAAGCGCGCTGGGTTCACTCATTTCGGCACGGTGACAGCCGCAGATTTGCCGGAGCGGGTCGCGGGCAACATCATCGAGATCACGGGCCGCGATGTCGGGCGCATTGTGGTCACGCCGCTGTTTGAAATGATGCGCGACCCGTTCGCTGAAGCGCAGCGCGAAGACGTGCAGGCGGGCGGCAGAGGCTCGACGTGGAGCGTCTCGTTTTTCCTGAGCGTTTTCGCAATCATCGGCCTGATAGCAATGATGCGTCAGCGAATGACCATGGCCGAACTGGCCGTGCCGTTGTCGCTGGCGATTACGGTCTTGTGGCCCTGGGAAACTTTTCGTTTTGTGTTGCCGCTGATTCCGTTCGTGATCTTCTATTTCGTGATGGGAATCCGCGCCGTCTATTTGTTGCTGCGCAAGAGCGACGACCAGCGGCAATGGGCCGCAGCGACGGCGTTCGTGCTGCTGATTGCAGCGGTCAACGTTTACGGCAACATGACGTTCATTGCGAAGAAATTTGACAGCCTCGACCGTCCGCAGTGGCTGCAAATTTTTGACGAAGCCGAGGCGATGTTTAAGTGGATCAACGAACACGCCGCAAAGACCGATGTGATCGCCACTGCCAACCCGCCGCTGGTTTATCTTTACACCGGCGCCAAGACAATCTCTTCGGATGATCCGGTGGAAAACTGGGACAATTGGAACCGTCTGGGCGTGCGCTATCTGGTTCGCGCGTCGGTCTTTCCTGAAATTCCTGATCCGTCCGAGCGAAAGTTCAACACCGTTTACCGCGCAAGAGGCGCCGTCAACTTCCGCGTGATTGATCTGGGGCCGCCGAATGCGCGCCCGGTCTGGTGAAATTTATAGGTGAGCCAGAGGTGAGCCAGAGGTGGGTTAGATATGACGAAGCAGAAGTCCCGGAAGGCCAGGCAGCCGGAAGCGCGAACGAGACACGATGTCGCGCAAGGGGCAAAAGATGCGTCAAATCAGAAAGCCCGGATCGCCTGTCTGTCCGCCGCTCTGTTGATCTTCCTCGCAATTTACCTGCTGCGGCTCGATCCCGTCGTCGGATTATTTGTGGATGACGCGTGGTACGCGCTCTTGGCGAAATCGCTGGCGACAGGGCAGGGCTATCAACTAATCAATTCGCCATCGCCAGGAATTCTTCCCGTCTACCCGCCGGTCTTTCCATTCCTGCTTTCGCTGGCGTACCGCTTATTTTCAAAGTTCCCCGACAACATCTGGCTGCTGAAATCGGTTTCGATTGCGGCGATGGCGGGAGTTGGCTGGTTAAGCTCCCTCCATTTCACGCGCGACTGCAAATGGCCTCGCCTGTTGTCGTTGCTCGCGGCTCTCGCCATCATGCTGATTCCCGGACTGGTCTTTCTGGCCACATCGTCGCTGATGTCGGAATGCGTCTTTACGCTGTTGCAATTGTCGGTGGTCGTCGTGATCGAAGCGGGAACGCGGGAGGAGCGTCGCGGATGGCGTTATGTTCTGGCCGGGGCCGCGCTGGCTGCCGCTGCTTTTCTGACGCGATCAATCGGACTGGCGTTGATCGCGGCCTGTGTCGTTTATCTGCTCAAGGAAAGCAGATGGAAATCGGCGTTGCTCTTCGCCGCCGCCGTAGCTTTATTCGCCGGCCCCTGGATGATCTATGCGCGGCTGCATGCGCCCGCGCCCGAACAACGCGCAGAGCAGGGCGGGATGATCGTGCAGGATTACGCCGTTCAGTTCTGGCAGCGCCGCGCGGGAGCTTCATCATCGGGTGTGATCCGGTCGCGCGAACTGACCGACCGCCTGTGGTCGAATGCGATGAAGATCGTCAGCAACAATGCGGCGATGCTTTTTACTCCGACCTTCTACCGTTCGCCGAAAATAAGCGGAGAAGAATCGCTGGAGAAAGGCGATTCGGAGAAAGTCTTCTCTTACGTTTTGAGCCTGCTGATCGTCGTCGGGTTTGCGATGAGTCTGCGGCGAAAAATAATGCTCGCCGATCTCGTCGTCGCGTTCACGTTGCTGATAACAATCGCGTGGCCCTGGGACACGTTTCGTTTCCTGTTGCCGATTGCGCCGTTCCTGCTCTATTACCTGATCGAGGCGTTGCGCGGAATTCATGAATTCGCGCGGCGTAAGCTTCAGGTCAAATTGCATCACGAACCCTGGCGCGCGCTGATGATCTTCGCGGGATGTCTGCTGGCGCTTTACCTGTTCGATCACGCGGCCTATCTGCGCGCGCGCGGCGATCTTTCGCCTGCGGAGTATTTGCCCTGGCGGGCGATTTACGATGAAAACCGCGCGGCGCTCGACTGGATCAGCGAAAAAGCTGATGCGGACGCGGTTGTCGCGTCGGAGAACCCCGCGATGGTTTATCTTTACACCGGGCGCAAGAGCGTGGCCATTGATGATCCGGCGGGTAACTGGGAGAATTGGAAGCGGCTCAACGTCCGCTACATGGCGCGGCTCTCGGTCTTTCCGGCGCCTGATCCGGGAATGGACGAAGGGCGATTCGACATGCCATTCCGCTCGAAAGGGCCGTTGAAATTGCGCGTGACCGACCTGGGGCCGAAAGAGAATCGCAAGCCGTGGAATTCATTCAGGTCTCCGGGCACGATCAGACTCGATGATCTCAAGTGAACCGAAAAAACGTTTGACTCCTCGCACTCGCAATCTGCTTGTTGTCTTTTTCCTGGTCTCCCTGCCGCCGATCTTTTTCTGGCGGGAGACGCTTGGCCAGCGAACGCTCGGCGATAAAGACGCCGTCTTCTGGTTCTTCCCCGCGTACAAGTTCGTCGCTGAGCAGATCAAATCGGGAAGCCTGCCGCTCTGGAATCCCTATCAATACAGCGGCGCGCCGATGTTCGCCGAATGGCAGGCGGGCGCGCTCAACCCGATCAACTGGATTTACCTGATCGAAACGACATCGCGCGCGTTGACGCTTTCGCTCGAAATCGGGTTCGCCATTGCGCTGCTTGCGGCGTTCAGCTACGCGCGCAGCATCGGGTTCAATCGCCGCGCCGCCGTCGTTTCAGCCGTGATTTACGGCCTGAGCGGCTTCCTGGTCGCGCGCACGCTCTATCCCGGATTCCTGCACATCGTCGCGCTTGCGCCCTTCGTTCTCTACTTCGTCGAGCGGCTGTATCAGCAAGGGCGATGGCGCCACGTCGCAGGAGGCGCGCTAATTGTCGCGTGGCAGGTCTTCGCCGCGCACCCGCAGCCGCTGATCTATTCGTCGCTGCTGGCCTGCGCCTATGCTCTTTTCTGCTCATTCTTCAGAAATGGCGAACCGCAATCTCGAATCTCAAATCTCAAATCCCGAATCGTCTTTCTGACAAAATTCGCGCTGATGTTCATCGCCGGCGCCTGCCTGTCAGCCGCGCAACTGCTGCCTGCCGCCGAATTCGCCAGCCAGTCGGTTCGCCGCGAATGGCCGTTCGAGCTTTTCACACTGCATTCGCTTCACCCGTTGTCGCTCGTGACCACGCTCTTCCCGTTCTTTCACGGCGAGGGGCAGGGAATTTATCGAATGCCGTACTGGGGCGTTTACTGGCACCACAACGAAGCGCAGATTTATCTGGGCGTGGCGGCGCTGTCGCTGGCGATTGCCGGAGCGGCCTACGCGTGGCGCGTGCGATTCAACGTAGGAATTTTCTGGAGCTGCGCCGCCGTCGCAGGCGTGATTCTGTCTTTCGGCAAATACTCCGGCCCCGTCGCCCGCGCGCTTTTTCACGTTCCGGTGATCGGCAATTTCCGCAGCCCGAACCGCCATTGGATGGAAGTCGCGCTGGCTGTGGCTGTGCTGGCCGGATACGCCGTTGACAGGCTGCTCAGTGAAGAATCCCGATTCATTGCGCGAACCACGCAGATCGCAGCGTTGTCGCTGACCGCGTTGTGCGTCGCTGCCGGGGGATTCGTTCTCTGGCGCAGAGACGTGGCCGAAGCGTTCATCAGATCGTTGCCTGATCTTGGCTCGACGCCGCGCGGGTTTCTGCAAACAGCGGGCGCGGAATTTTATTTGCCGATGATTACTGCCGTCTGCGCGCTGATTACGATTGCGATCTTCGCGCGCTTGCGGAATCGGAGCCGCTGGTTCGCGCCACTTCTGGCGCTGCTGATCGTTGATTACCACCTTTACGCCGCCTTCGCGCCGATCACCAATCCCGCAAAATACGAAACGCTTGTCGGGACGGCGATGCCGCAAACTCTGGCCGCGAAGCAGAGCGAACGCGAACCGATCCGGTACCACGTCATGCTCAGTCCGGCTTCGGGCGAATTCAGCCCGTTCTGGTTTTACGGCAGCGAAATGGTCACGGGCTACGACCCGGTGCTCAACGAGCGATACAAAACCTTCAGCGGGATTGACGAGGCCGGACGCAGTTTCATCCCAACGCTGCTCGATTCGCAGGATCAGACGCTCGATCTGCTCAACGCGCGTTATGTTTTCGCGCCGCCCTCGTACTTTGATCAATCCGCGCCAAGAATAGATCAAACGCAGCCTGTGGAGTTGAGAAGCGGCGGAAGCGCTGTCTTCGAGACCAACGCCAGCGGCGGCGCTTCGCTGACCGTTATTTCTTCGATGGCCAATTCGGCTGAGATCGCCGATGGAGAGGAAGTCGCGGAAGTCACGGTCAACTGCGATTCCGGCTCGCAATGGCGGGCGGAGTTGCGCGCGGGGCGGGACACTTCGGAATGGGCTTACGACCGCGCCGATGTGCGAAGCGTCGTCAAACATTCGCGCGCGAAAATCGCCGAAAGCTGGAACGGCGATGCATCGTCGAGCTTTCAGGCTCATTCGTACATCGCGCGCGTCGAGGCGCCGGAAAACATACGCGCCTGCCAATCGCCTACAGTTCAGGTGAAAGTGAAAGCGCGCGGCGGGGCCACAATCAGCATCAAAAAAATCGCCCTGGAGGTTGCGCTGGGACGTTCGACCACGCTGTCGCAAACGGCCAGTTCAGGTTTGAGCGACCGATCGCGCTGGCGCGAAATCCCGGAACGCAGCGAGACAATGCCTTACCGCGATTTCCGCATCTTTGAAAATCTGCGCTCGATGCCGCGCGCGTGGTTGGTTGATCGAGTCAAAGTCGCTTACGAAGGCGACCAACTGAAACTGATTCGGGGCGAACTGGCGGGCGATAGTTTCGACCCGCGCACGACTGCGCTGGTTGATCACGCGACCGCCGCGTCGCTGCATCCAACCGTAATGGGTCTGATCAATCCGGCGGAAGAGGCCAGCGAGAAAGCGCCGGAGATTGCGAAGGCCAGCATTCTCAAACGCGCTCCCACGCGGATGTTGGTCGAAGCCGAAGCGCAAAGGCCGTCAATTCTGGTCTTGAGCGAGATTGTTTATCCTGGCTGGCGGGTGAAAGTTGATGGCGCCGAATCAGCGTTGTTGCGGGTCAATTACAACCTGCGCGGAGTCGCGCTTGCGCCGGGCAAACATCAGGTCGAGATGATCTACAGTCCGGCGTCGTTGAAAATTGGGGCGGTTGTTTCAATCGCAACCGCCCTCTGTTTGCTGTTGGTTGTTTTGCGCGAGAAGAAAAAGACAAAGATGATCAAGGACGCGGACGCTTTTTAGGCTTGTTCGTTTCCTCTTTCTTCGGTTCGTCTATCTTTGCTTCGTCTTTCTTCACATCGCCTGATTTTGTCTCGTCGGCTTTTGCCTCGCCGGGTTTGTCCGGCTTCTCATCCTTGACCTCTTCAACGCCCAGAATCTTCACGTCTGACGAGAAGCGGCGGTAGTTTTTATACTTAATGATCATCCGAATGTGAGCCGATCCGCCTTTTGGAAAGAACAGCCGTTCGCTGCCGTAGGTGTAAGTCGGAAACCAGTAGCGGTCGTCAATGTTTTCGCGGTAGGTTTCAAACTTGACGAAACGCTGATCGAATTCCGGCACGATCTTTCCGGCGGTCTTGACGATCTGCAAGTCCTGATCGTCAACCCAGATTTTCCCCTGGAAGAATTTGCCCTCGATATGCTGCTTGCGCAGCCGGTCGAGTTCGCGCTGGTTGGACATCGCTTTCGGAATCACGTCGAAGACGTAGGTGTTCAATTCGTCAATTTTCTCCTTGCCCACGTAGCTGACGAAATAATTCGGCAATTCTTCAGCGGTCAGCGCGAACGGTTGAAGATTGATAAACGCGTTCCTGTCTTCGGGCGTCAGGCTGACTTCATAAAGAGTTGACGGCGGAGCTTTGATAATGCGTTCCAGGCGGTGACCCGCGTCGTTGAAGACGAATTCGGAGACCTGATAAAACTCTCCCGTGATCGTATCCGCCGGGCCGAGCGACTGAATCTTCGATTCCTGCACGTAGGAATACTCTTTCCAGACTTCCAGCAACTCGCTCTCTTTTTTCGTGAACTGGCGGATGATTTCTTCAGGCGGAAGTTGCGGGCCTTGTTTCTGAGCGGAAGGCTCGCCGGATTTGACCGGATGGATTTTCGCCGATGCTGCCAATGCGGATAGCAATGAAGTCAAAACGCACGCTGCGATGAGCAATGCGAACGAAGTCTTTCTCATTTCATTTCCCCCCTCGTTTGTGGACGATGTTTGTTCCGCGCTTGTGATGAGGAGTATAGCGGAGAATGTTGCTTTTGCGTAAGTGGGGCAATTTGCCAAATTGCCCTGCCGCAATCCCGCTATTCGTTCTCATCCACCGTCTCGACGCCTTTGCCCGCCTCGCGCACTTTGCGGATGACCAGATCGTAACTGAATCCGCGTCTGATCAGGTAATCGAACAGCTTCTTCGTCTCTTCGCGCGTGGTCGGCGCGCCTTTCAACCGCAGGCGTTTGTTGATCGCGCGCTGGATCAATTCTTCTTCGCTCTGTTGATCGTAGGCTTCATCAAGCGCGCTTTCGATGGTTTCTGATGAGAGTTTCTTGCGCTGCATGTCGCGCCGCAACCGCGTGCGGCCGAGCGGTTTCGCCGTCAAACGCGAACTGGCGAAATTCGCGGCGAACTGCTCGTCATTCAGATAACCCAGTTCTTCGAGTCTGGCGATTACCTGATCCACGACTGTTTCATCCGACCAGTCTTTTTCCATCAACCGCGCGCGCATTTCGGCCCGGCTGCGCGGCTTGTAGGAGAGCAGGTTGAGCGCACGTTCGAAAGTCCTTTCGTAAAGCGTCTTCGCCATAGCCGCATCGTGAAGCCTCTCACCACGCCGCGTCAAGCATACAAGTTTACGATTTCCAAACCGGCGTGCTATATTGCCGTCTACTTTCTCACGCATTTTCCCGCGTCAAACATAAATCAGAGAGAGGTACAGGCCTATGTCAGGGCATTCTAAATGGCACACAATTAAGCACAAGAAGGGCGCGCTCGATGCCAAGCGCGGAAAGCTCTTCACCAAATGGATTAAGGAAATCACCATCGCCGCGCGCACCGGCGGCAGCGGCGACCCGGACCAGAACCCCCGCCTGCGCAAGGCCGTCAACGACGCCAAAGCCGGCAACATGCCGAACGACACGATTGACCGCGCCATCAAACGCGGCACAGGCGAACTGGAAGGCGTCAATTATGACGAGATCACTTACGAAGGTTACGGGCCGGGCGGAGTCGCGGTCATGGTCAACACGACCACCGACAACCGCAACCGCACGGTTTCTGAATTGCGTCACCTGTTTTCAAAGAATGGCGGCAACCTCGGCGAATCGGGATCGGTCGCGTGGATGTTCAACAAGAAGGGGCAGATCATCGTTGACGCTGCGCTGAAAGGCGAAGACGAGATGATGGAAATCGCGCTCGAAGCCGGAGCCGAAGACATGCAGAACGACGGCGACAGCTATCAGGTGCTGACGGCCCCCGAAGATTTCATGACCGTTCTCGACGCGGTCAAAGGCAAAGGCATCGAGCCGATCTCAGCCGAAATCGCGATGATCCCGCAAAACACGATCAAGCTTGAAGGCGGCCAGGTCACCCAGATGCTCAAGCTTTACGAAGCGCTCGACGATCACGACGACGTCCAGAGCGTCTACGCGAATTTCGAGATTGACGACGCTGTGATGCAGCAGCAGGCCTAGGTAGTGGGGAGTGGGGAATAGGGAGTTGGGGGCCACCTCCCCCACTCCCCACTCCCCACTCCCTACTCCCTACTCCCTACTCTTTACTATGAACCTCAAACGTCGTGGCGCGGAAACCGGCAGCGGTTTTCAGGAGACGGTCAACCGAATCAACGAAGGTTACGAGCGCGCCGGACGAGCCTGCGTCACCCGCAAAGCCATTCCCGGAAAATATCTGATCGAACGCGGCGAATCGCGGCGCGGGTTGTCGCTGCCGGCGGTTAGTATGGATTTCGGTTCGAGCGGCCAGCAACCGCGCATCTCTTACGCGGAACTCTGCCGACTGAGGGAAGAGCGCAAGACCACCGACTGGCGGCGGTTCGTGCCCGAATCGAAAGCCGAGCCTGATTACGGCGGAACGATTGCCCCCGAAGGCCGCGCGATCTTTTACGACGCCAAGACCACCCGGCGCAACCTGCTCGATTTCGACAACCTGCACGCGCACCAAATCACGTTTCTGGAACGCGCCGCGCGTTTCGGCGCCGTCGCGGGTTTCCTGGTCGAATTCAGCAGCCGAAGCGAAGTTTACTTTCTGCCGATCCAGATCGTCGCTCGATGGCGCGAAGAAGTGGCGCGCAAGAGTCTGCCTTACCGCTTTTTCGCCGAACACCTGACGCCCGCGCCGCAGGGCAAAGGTTTGATCATCTACGATTACCTGACAGCCGTCGAAGAGCAGGAGCGGCTTTACGGCCGCAACTACGAGAAATTTATTCTGGCCGTCCCGCGCGCCCGCTCTCAGCGCAAGGTCGCGGTGGGCCGCAACAAGTAGTCAGTTGTAAATCGCTTTCAGTCGTGCGAGCAGCCAGTCTTGCCGCTGCCCGCGTTTCTCAGCAAAGCAGCCACTCAGGAGGAAAGCCATGTCCACAGGTCCTTCCGCGTTTATTCGCATTCGCAGTTCGCATGTTCGTTTGATCGCCGCTCTGTCGCTCGCGCTCATTGCGGGACTGACAGCATCGGCTCAATCCAGACGCAATGTTTTCGTGCCCGGCCAGCGGGCGGTCGTTTTCGACGAAAGGTTGTCGGCGCTGCGCGCTCAGCCTGATGTCAAAGCTCCGCTCGAACAACGCCTGCGCCGAGGCCGCCGCGTGGGTGTTCTCGGCGCGGCCACTGCCAAAGACGGCGCGAAGTTCCTGCGCGTCGCGGTGTCGCGCAACACTCGCGGCTGGGTTCTGGCCGACGCCGTGATCAGGCCCGGCAGCGCCGCAGACGCCGAAAAGCTGATGAAGTTGATCGAAGAGACGAGAGACGAATTCACGAAGGCGCGGCTGGCCAGACTCTGCGCCGATGAATTCCGGTCAACGAAGTTCGCGCCGAAAGCTTTGATGATTCTGGGCGAGGCGGCGGAAGGCGCGGCTGACAGGCTGACGCGAGACGCAAAGCGCCGCGTCGGAGACGGCGAGCCGGACTCCGAGGTAAGCAAGCGCGACTTTATGCTCAATTTCGCCGGGCTGGATCGGTACAACCGCATTGGCGTGACGTTCGATTACGACGCGGCTGCGGATCGGATCGTTTACGATGGCGCGGCTTATCGTGAGCTGGCGCGGCGTTATCCGCGAAGCGATGAGGCGCGAACCATTCGCGAAAGATTGGAGAAGTTAGGAAAGAAATAGAGTGTAGTTCATATCTTCAGCGAAACCCTGAAACAATGAACGTCGCTCCTGGGTTCGCATCGCTTCCAGCGTGCCAGTGGCGAGCAACCCATTTCCTTTCAATCCGCTTCTCGCCACTGGCACGCTGGAAGCGATGCGAACCCAGGAGCTTCTAGCGGTTGTTTAACGGTCGCGGCCCGAAATTCCTGGACAGGTAATCAACCAGCGGCCCTTTCTCCGCGTCAGTCACGGCTGCGCCCCACCGAATCATCTTCTCGACCTCTCGCGTCCAGCCCGGACGCGAGAGGCGTTGCTGTTGGGTCAAATCGGCTTCATGGCAAACCAGGCATTTCTCTTCAAAAATCTGTTTGCCTTGACTATCGCCAGCCGTTGGTTGCGTCACCGCGGAACGCGGTTTGAAGTGCGCCGCGAAGTAATCAACCAGGACCTCTTTTTCGGAATCGCTGACTGGAGCGCCCCAGCGGATCATTTTCTCGACTTCGCGCGTCCAGCCCTGGCGCGACAATCGCTGAGCGACAATCACGTCGGCTTCGTGGCACGTGACGCATTTGTCGCGCGCAAGCTCCGCGCCTTTGCCTTCGGGCAAATCCTGCTGCGCCGCGCTGGTCGTCGTGCCGAGCGAAATGCTGGCGGCGAGTATGGCCGCCGCCATCGCGAACGACAGCTTGATCAGGTTCGATTTACGCTTTGACATTGATCCTCACTTTGTCAATCACGTTCCAGAGATAGCCCGACGGGTTCCATTGCGGAGCGACGGGTTGCGTGACGCCTTTATCGTCGGTCGCGCGCGACATCAGCAGATACGATCCGGGCTGGGTGATGTTGAATTCGTGCTCGAACGATTGCCACGCGTAAGGCTCGCGCTCTTTGCCCAGTTTAGCCGGAAACCACGTGCTGCCGTTGTCCATCGAAACGTCAACTTTTGCGATGTTCGATTCGCCTGCCCATGCGAAGCCGGACAACCGCACCTTGCCCGGAGCTACCGTAGCGCCGTCAATCGGCGAGTTGATGAGCGATTTAACGACCAGCCCAGTGAGCGGAACCATATCCTGCGGCGCAACGGCTCCGCCCGGCGCCACACGGTGATTCGGATAGCGATAAGCAGTCTTGACGAAGAATCCGTCGTACTCTTTGTCAATCACCTGAACGTTCGTCAGCCATTTGACCGAGTAAGCGCCCTCCCAGCCGGGGATGATGGCGCGCAGCGGGAAGCCGTGAAGGATCGGTATCGGCTCGCCATTCATTTCATAAGCCAGAATCGTATCCGGGTTGAGCGCCTTCGCCATCGGCACGTTGCGAATAAGATCAGGCATCTTGCCAATGGGTTTGTCCGCGCCGTTCATCACCACGTATTTGCCGGTGTCTTTCACGCCGGCTTTCTTCAGCACGTCAGCCAGACGCGCTCCGGTGAAACGGGCTGTGCCAACTGCGCCTTTTTCCCACTGAATGCCAGGGACAGGCGGATCGAAGAACGCGCGTCCGTTGCCCGCGCATTCCAGCGTCACGGCTATCGTGTGCTTCGGCGCCCTCTTCAATTCATCGAGCGTCATCGTGATCGGGTTTCGGACTTCGCCGTCAACCGTCAGCTTCCATTCGTCCACGTTGACTTTGGCAGCGTATGAATGGTGCCGCACGTAAAACAGATCGTTCGGCGTGATCCACGTGTTGAGCAATCCGACCGGCGTCTCCAGATCTTCGGGGCGGACTGAACGAACGATCAATTTGTCTTTGCCTTTAACGACGTTTTGCGCGAACGCCGATTCGGGAAGCATCTGGCTAAGCGCCAGGCCGGCGCTCATCTGTCCGGCGCCGATCAGGAAGTCGCGGCGCCGCAGCGAGCGCGAATGAGGGTAGCCACTCATCTTCATTTTATGACCTCGTCTTTTGGTTTTAACTTCGTTGTATTACGTTATGGTTCGTCGGAATGAGGGCAGATTCTATGCGTTCGGATCGCTCTGTGTCGAGCCGTCACGCTCGCCTTTTCGCTCGCGGCCAATCGGCAAGACGATGGCCACCATCAGCGCGGCCACCAGCGAGACCTGAGTCAGCAGTCGCGGAAATGAGTTGTTCAGGTGAAGCAGGAAATCCCATGCGCTGAAAATGTAGACGCCAGCATAGAGCGCGATGGGGAGGAAGACAGACATCGGCAAAACGACCAGACGTTTGCGCCTCCGATTTGCAATCAAAAACAGCGCCGCCGCGGCGATCACGATCCACAACGGCCCCCAATGCCGCCAGTTCAACATTTCTGCTGCAACCGCCCGGACGATCAAAGGCGCGCGCCACAAATTATCTCGCAGCGTTGACGGCGTTAGCGGCAGGAAGACTTCGCCGGTGGATGGTTTTGCGATCAGCAGAAAAATCCGCCAGCCGATCAACACCGCCAATCCGGGCAAAACCGCCGTCGCCGCTTTGCGCCAATCGCGCCGCCGAATAACTCTGATCATCGCCATCGCAATCAAACACGACCAGAGTATCGCGCCTTCGCTTTTGACCCAGGGCATCGCCCCGGCCAGCAATCCGAAGGGGAGTAACAGACGGGCGTCGTCTGTTTCCCAATATTCAAGGAGGAAGATGACCGCCGCGAGATAGAAGACTGCGAGAGGGAAGTCGGCGTAACCGGATGAGACGCCGCCCTGGCCGCTGAAGATCAATTGTGGCGCCAGCAGCAACACCAGCGGCGCCCACACCTGCGCGCGTCGTGAGCCGAAGCGCGAAACGCTCGCGTAGAGCAGCCCCAGCGCCGCCGCGAAGAAAAACAGAAAGAGTAGTTGCGCCATTGCCTGATCCGCGCGCCCCATCCATCCGTAAAGCCAGGCTTCGGTCATCGGCAGCAACAACGGATATTCGGGATGAGTCCAGGGACGCGTTGGATCGGAATAGAAATTCAGAGGAATCGCGCCGCCGCTCAGGAAGGCCACGCGCGCTTTGATCTCCCAGTTGAACAAACCATCCCAGCCCATCGCGCGCACGCTCGACACCCACGCGGCGATCCCGACCGCCGTCAGCGTCCAGAGCGACAACGCCCATTCGCACCTGCCGGCGGGCAGCGCGCGCCGCCAATCGAGTCGCTGGCGTCGCGCGCGCAGTCCCAACGCGAATACCGCCAGACACAAAACAGCAACGGCCAGCCGCAATGACAACCCGGCGATGAAGAATCCGAACGTGCCGAACGTGAATGATGCGATTGAAACAAAACCGGCGCCGAAGAGAAACGACAGGCAGAGCAGTTCGATTGCGTTTGTCGAGCGTTGGCGCGGAAGCGCGATCAGAGAAACGCCGCAACCTGCGGCGATGATCAAAAACATCGCTACCGCGAACAGTACGATTTCCACTCTTTCAACTCCGATGCGGGTGTGAGGATCAGATGCGGGCCAATCATTTTTGCTGACGGCGTTAAATCAGGCGGCGGAGCGACGCGATAAAACATCAGCCATTTGACCGGCTCGCGGGCGGGCGGAAGATACATCAACTCAGTCGGCGCTCCCCTCGCGCCGCATCGGACTTCGCCGATCAGCCGGGGCCAGCTCAGATGGGAAATGGTGTGATGAATCAGATCGCTCCGTTCGTCGTCGCCAGCGGCGATGAAGACGACCGCGTCGTCGGGCGGAATCTCCGCCATCGCCTTCAACAGCGTTTCGGATGGATGCTGAATTTCCAGCGGCTTCAGATAATGATCCGTCGTGTCGTAAGCGCCGCCAGCGGCCTTCGACGTCATCTGCCGCGACGCAGCGTTCTCGAATCGGTTGAGCAGCGACGTCGCCCGGCGTTTCATTGTTCCGCCCAACGACAACATCGCCACGATGACGAGGCAGACAACTATGATTGCGATGATCGGTTTCTTCATTATTGCGATTGCTTGTCAAAAGCCGCGACCAGTTTCGCGGAAGCGCCGCGCCGCCACGACGCTTCAATGGTTTTACGAAGGTCATCCGGTTCGACGGTCGCAAGCCGCATGGGCATCGCCAGGCAGTTTCGGAGCCGAAACCGATTTCGCGCCACGTCGTGACCAGGTCCGTAAATATAAATGCCGATGGCGAGGGCATCAACTACGCCAGCGTGACGGGCATCGTTTTTGTTTGACGGTTTTCAGTGGCCGGGCGTAAACTGCCCTTCGCTCGGCAATGTTTGCTTATCCTCGATATTATTTTTACGAAGCCGACTTCTTCATATTCTTGGCAGGTTTTCAACTGGGTCTGGAGTTTGACTCAGCCAAATTTCGCTAGCGATTTCGAACGCCCCGAAACTATTTCTCGGCTACTCACAAGGAGGTTCATCTATGTTGAAGTCAGTCTATCGTTCATCGTTCACCCTTTTCCTGGCGATTGTTCTTGGCGCTTGTGTCGCACCATTCGCCATCGGCTCGTCTCAAGGCGGCCAGCAATCAACGGACAAAAGGAAGGAAAAAGAGGAGAAGAAAAAAGGCGGTTTGACCAAGCTGAATCCTTTCGGCAAAGGCAAGGAAGAGAAAAAAGAGACTGCTGAGGCCGACGCTGAAAAGCCGACAAAGCAGGAACGCGAATATCAGAAGATCAAGCAATTCAGCGACAAGCTTTACGCCGAAGACTCCGGTTTCCACGACGAGGTTGAGGAGACTTATCGCCAGAAACAGCGGGAACACAGCGAATACGCCTTCTTCATCAATACCCGTGACAACCAGGATGAACAGATCATGCGCACGGGCGATAAACTGAAGGTTGATGACACGCTCTACGACAATCCGCTCGTGCAGGATTACGTCAACCGGGTTGGCCAATCAATCGTGCCCGGTGATTCGGTCAAACTCTACGCCTTCAAAGTCACGCTCAATCCGATACCGGAGGCGCGCTCGCTTTCGACCGGCACGATCTACATCTCATCGGGATTGCTCTCGATCATTGATAACGAGGCGCAACTGGCCTACATCCTCGGCCACGAGGTGGCTCACGTCGAGAAGAACCACTGGCATCAGGATGTGCTGGTTGAACGCGGCATGCAGCGTTACAACGAGAAGCAGCAGCAGAAACGACAGGTCATCGGCGGGATCGCCAGCCTGGGCCTCGGCGTTGTTACCGGCGGCATTACCGGATCATTCGGCAAGGCCGGCCTGGCGGCGCTTTACGCCGAGTTGGCGCTGCCGACAATTCTCAAGCTGGCCATTCCGAACGCCGTCGCCTCGTGGGATAAGGCGCAGGAGGATGAGGCCGATCAACTCGGCTTGAAATACATGTTCGACCGCAAATACGATCCGCGCGAGGTGCCCAAATTTTACGCCGCGCTGCAGCGCACATCACAGCGCGACTCGCGCGCGAGTCTCGGATTTATGGCTGACGCCGCCCGCGTTGTCGAGCGCGCCCAGCAGGTGAGCGGCCTCATCGGCGGCTTCGGCAATCTTTCCTCCACCGGACTTTATGTCGGGGCGCTCAATCTCAAAATGCAGCGCGAGATGCAGGTCTCGATGGCCTCCATCCAGCAAAGTGTTCAGCAACAAACCGGAGCGGGCAAAGAGCCGGACAAAGGCAAAACGATCAACGCCGAACGCGACGCCGCCGGACGAGCCGCCGCTGCCAGTCAGACTATCGCCAGCGGGCCGATGTCAGCCGAAATCAAGGCGAAACTCGACGCAGGCGAATTGATCGGCAGCAGCGCCGAGTTCGCGGCGGTGATGGCCGAACTCAAACGCGACAACGGCGTGCGCGCCTATTATTACGACATGTTTCAGATGGCGCGCGACAATCTGGAAGAGTCGCTGATGATTCGCTCGAACGATCCTTTCGCTCACTTATACTACGGCAAGGTTCTTAAGCTGACGGCGCGAACGACGACGGAAAAACAACGCGCTCTGTTCGAGTTCGTCAAGGCTATCGAATTGGACAAGCGCCGGGTTCTGGCCGAACCGCACCTTTATCGTTCGCTTGCCATGATCGAAACCAAAGACCCGGCTCGGGAACGAGAAATCGTTTCCAGCCTTCAGGATTACGTTGCGATCTACCAACGCGAGCACGGCGGAAATCTGCCGCCGAACATGGATGTGATTTATGATTATCTGCAGGAGGTCGGTGAGATGACCTGGGCGGCGCGTCCGGCAATGAACATCTCGACCAAGAACATTGATCCGATAGGAATCCAGGGCGGTTCCCAGGTTTCTGCGCCTTCTCAGCTTTCAACTCCGATCACAGTTCCCGCAGTAACCCCGAAATCGCGCAAACCGTAGTTCCGCTTATCCAGTAGACTCCGGGTAGGCTCCAGGCAGGCCTGGCGCCGATTGCCGCCTGCCCGGAGTCTGTAACTCATCATTCATACATCAGGACAATTATGCGCAGACCGGCTTCTATTTTCTTCCTGATTGTGACCCTGGCGGTTCTGCTGTTGGCGCCGCCTCAACGTGCAGGGTTTATCCAGAGCGCTGGCGGCCAGGATGCGTCATTGCGCGCGCCATTCTCGATCGAATTGCCGGACATCGGCGCGGCGCCGAGCGTCAAGTCGGAGATCAACATTCCAACGAGCGATCTGCATAAGCTGCGATTGCGTGTGCATAAGCCGTATGCGGACACGATCAACTACGGAAAGATTTATACGAAGATCAACGGCGAATCGTCCGGCGTGATTCAGACGCCCGGAAGAGACCGCAACGACCACATCGTAGTGACGTTGGATCTGGACAGGTATCCGCGGTTCAAACTCAGTCCGGGCAGGAATGTGATTGAGATTCAGGCGATAGATAGCGGCGGCCGCTCCTACTACGCCTCTTACGTGTTGCTTGCTGGCGCGGGACTCAGCGGTAATCCGTCGCTGCTCGCTGGCGCGACGATTGAAAATGCCCCTGTCGGCGTCGGCGATGATCGTCAGCCTCCGACAATCTATCTCACCAACCCGAGCGGAGCCTCGCGCGGGCTGCGCCTGGTCAAAAGTGTGACTGTGCAAGGCGTCGTGACTGACGATTCGGGCGTTGTGGCGAGCGTCACCATCAACGGCCAACCCGCCACACTTACGCCCGCGACCGGAGCGCGCCTGCTGGTTCCGATAGGCGTCAAAACCGCATCGGCGGCGTTCTCCTTCGACCGCACGATCACCCTCAACGCCGGCGTTTCCACACTGATCGTCGAGGCGAAAGATCGCGCAGGTAATCTGGCGCGCCTCGCGCTTCCGCTCGATTCCAAGCCTCTGCCACCGCGCGAAGACGGTTTCACAGGCCGGAAGCTCGCAATGGTCGTTGGCGTGTCGCGTTATCGTGACGAGGCTATCAGTGATCTGCAGTTTGCCGACGCCGACGCTCGCGCGCTGCGCGATTTTCTGCAGAAGCCCGAAGGCGGCGGGTTCAAGCCTGCTGACATCCTCTACCTGGAAAACGAACAGGCGACGAACGAGAACCTGAGCGCCGCGCTCGACCGCATCCTGCCGCAGGCCGGGCAGGATGATCTGATTCTCTTCTTCATCGCCGGGCACGGAGGGCCTGATCCTTACGCGCCGCAAAACCTCTACTTTGTGCTCCACGACAGCAAAATCGCCGATCTGCCGCGCACGGCGTTGCGGATGACAACCTTGAAGGAGAAACTGGGTCAGGCGCGAGCCAAACGCGCGCTGGTTTTCATTGATACCTGCCACAGCGCCGGATTGAGCGGCCAGCAGCCAGCAGGCGCGCGCAGCCTGGAAAATAATCTGATCAATCTTTACTCGGCCAGGCTTTTCAAAGAGGAAGGGCGTGCGACGCTCACCTCTTCTGACGTCAACGAACTTTCGCTGGAGAATAAACGGTGGGGAGGCGGCCACGGAGTTTTCACCTACGCGCTGCTCGAAGGGCTGCGCGGCGGGGCGGACGCGAACGCCGACCGCCTTATTACTGCGGGAGAACTCTTCGCTTACGTGCGCGATCGCGTGCGGCTTGAGACGGGATTCAAACAGAATCCGCGATCCCTCTTCAATTTCAGAGATGATCTCACGCTCGCTTTTGTGGGTGGGAAGCAGGTTAGGAACGAAACACAGAAGGCGGGCGCCGCGCGGGTTGTCAGACGCCAGCGTGTCATTCGCTGAGGTCCGATCAGGCGACTTTCGCTGGCGGTAGTTGTTGATCTTTGGCGGCAGCGCCCTCCGCCGCTATCTACGCCTTTGAGACGGCTGGGCAAACGGGACAGTTTGCCCTACCTCCGCGCGACGATTTTCATTTTGCTGAGTTGCGGCGGGCGACGTTCATCGCTCGCCGCAACAATCCATCCACCTTCGCCTACCGCTGCCTGCCCGCAGGCTTCACCCACACCGCCGGCACGTTTTGATCGCGCACCAGCTTGTTGAACGCAGGCACGTCTGTCGCCATTACCTGTTCCAGCTTGCCGAGCTGCGCGTTGATGCGGCTGACGAGGTCTTCGTAGACCGCGACCTGTTGATCGGTCGGTTGCGCGTCGGCTCCGGCGATTGAGCCGGCGAGCGCGGCCAGTTTGTTGTTCAGCCTGATCGGGAAGTTGAGCGGGTCCTGGCTGCTTTGATTTTTGGTTTGATAAAGCTCTTCCTCAATCGCAGTCAATTTGGCGCCGAGCGATTTTGCGGCGTCGGTGATCGGCTTGGCGTTCGGTTGATCTTTGACGCGCGCGGCGTAATCGTTGGCCTGCTTGCGAACGTCGCGGATGGCGATGATCGCTTCGCTGGTTTCCGAAAACTTGTCGCGAATCTTCGTCAGCAGGTCGAACTGTTTCTGGAATTCTTCCTGCGTGGTTGGGACGCGCGGGTCTTTCTTCAATTCAAACGTTTCGGTCATCGCCTTGCCGTCAACCGTCAGCTTGACTTGATAATTGCCGGGCACGGCTCGTGGCCCCGAGGTGTTGCCGGCCCAGAGGATCATTCCCGGAAAACGTTTGGCGTCTTCGTAGCGCAAATCCCACGCGAAGCGGTTCAAGCCTTTTTCGGCAGGCACGCGCGCAGGGCCTCCGCCGAATCGTCCGAAGCCTTCTTCACCTCCGGGCGCGGCTGCGGGCGTTTCCGGCGCTTTGCTCGAAAACTTCTTCACCAACTTGCCCGACGCTTCCAGGATTTCAATCGCCACTTCGCCTTTCGGTTTGTCTTTCAGGTGATACCAGACCGAAACGCCTGCGGGCGGGTTTTCGCCGAGCGCCGCGCCTGGCGGCATGCGGAAGCCGCCGCCTGGCATTCGATACGACTCTTCCGGTTTGAAGAGATGCGCGTCGGCCTGCGCCACGGTGTCTTTCCACTGATGCAGCACCGGCAGGTCGTCAATGATCCAGAAAGCGCGGCCTTGCGTGGCGACGACCAGATCCTTGTCGCGTTTGTGAATGGCGATATCGGTGATCGGCACGACGGGCAGGTTCAATTGCAGCGATTGCCAACTCTCGCCGTCGTTGAATGAAACGTAAATCCCGGTTTCGGTTCCTGCGTACAGCAAGCCGCGCCGGTTCGGGTCTTCGCGGATGACACGCGTGAAAGCGTTGTCGGGAATGCCGGTCGTAATCTTCTTCCACGTCTTGCCGTAATCGCTGGTCTTGTAAAGATACGGATGGAAGTCGTCGGCTTTGTAGAGCGTCGCTGCGAAATAAGCCGTCGCGGCGTCGTGCGGCGACGCTTCGATGGAATTGATCTGCGCCCATTCGGGCAGGCCGGGGACGTTCTTCGTCACGTTTTCCCAATTCGGTTTCTCGGCGGCGCCGTCGCGCGTGACGTGTACCAGACCATCATCGGAGCCTGTCCAGATGACGCCTTTCTGCACGGGCGATTCGGCGATGGTGAAGATTGTGCAGTAATACTCGACCGAGGTGTTGTCTTTCGTGATCGGGCCGCCCGAGGGGCCGAGCTTGGTTTTATCATTGCGCGTCAGGTCGCCGCTGATCGCTTTCCACGTCTGGCCTTCGTTCGTGGTTTTGAAGAGCACGTTGCCTGCGGTGTAGAGCAGGTTCGGATCGTGCGGCGAAAAGAGGATCGGGAAGTTCCACTGGAAGCGATACTTCATTCCTTCGGCGCCCCAGCCCATCGGGTTGTCGGGCCAGACGTTCACATCGCGCTGCTGCCCGGTGCGATGATCGAGTCGTCCGAGCAGGCCGCCGTAATTGCCGCCGAAGACGATGTTGGAATCTTTCGGCGAAGGCTGCACCCAGCCCGATTCGCTGCCGGCGGTCACATCCCAATCGCGCTCGGTGATGCCGCCGCTGGTGGTGCGGCTGACAATCTTGACCGTCGAGTTGTCCTGCTGCGCGCCGTAAACGTGATAGGGGAAATCGTTGTCGAGCGCGACGCGATAAAACTGCGCCGTCGCCTGATCCTGCTCCGACCAGCTTCTGCCGCCGTCAAAGCTGACGTTCGCGCCGCCGTCGTTGGCGCTGATCATCCGGTTCGGATCGTCGGGCGCAATCCACAGATCGTGGTTGTCGCCGTGCGGTGGTTGGAGCGTCGTGTAAGTGCGCCCGCCGTCAATTGATTTGTGGAAGCCTACGTTGAGCACGTAAACGGTGTCGGCGCTCTTCGGGTCGGCGAAGATGTGCGTGTAATACCACGCGCGCTGACGCAGGTTGCGGCCTTCATTCACCTTCGTCCAGTTTCTGCCGCCGTTATCCGAACGAAAGACTCCGCCGTCTTCGGCTTCGACAATCGCCCAGACGCGTTCGGGATTGGCGGGCGAGATCGTGACGCCGATGCGGCCCAGCACGCCTTTGGGCAAACCGGTGTTGCGCGAGATGTCCGTCCACGTGTCGCCGCCGTCGGTTGATTTCCATAAACCGCTGTCGGGGCCGCCGCTTTCCAAACTGTACGGCGTGCGCTTCGCTTCCCAGATCGCGGCGTAGAGCACGTTCGGATTCGACGCGTCCATGCTCAAATCAACTGCGCCCGCTTTGTTTGATTTGAAGAGCACACGATCCCATGTCTTGCCGCCATCTTTCGATCTGAAAACTCCGCGCTGTTCGTTCGTGCCGGCGGCGTGGCCGAGCGCGGCGACGTAAACCAGATCGGGATTTTTCGGATGAATGCGGATGCGCCCGATGATGCGCGAATCTTCCAATCCCGCGCGCTTCCACGTCTTGCCCGCGTCAACCGATTTGTACACGCCGTCGCCGTGTGAGAAGTTGCCGCGAATGCACGACTCGCCCATCCCGGCGTAAACGACGTTCGGATCGGATTCGCTGACGGCGATGGCCCCGACCGTGCCCGTGCCGAAAGGCTGGCCGTCGCTGACCGGCGTCCAGTTCGCGCCGCCGTCGGTGGTTTTGAAAACTCCGCCGCCCGTGCCGCCAAAGTAATAAACATTCGGCTGGCTTGCGACGCCCGCGACGGCTATCGAACGCCCGCCGCGAAACGGGCCGATGTTGCGCCATCGCAATCCGCTCAGCGGATTCGATTGAGCGGATTGTTGCGCGTGTGATGAATTGGAGTTTGCGACGAGCGCGACTCCGGACGCCAGCAGCGCGAAAACCGCGATGAATACTGCGCGACGAGAGAATCGTATCTGGTTTTTCATGATTTGAGCCTCGATTGGAGAAATGATCCACGCGCGCACGGATAAGAACAGCAGCGATTCTCTCCGTGAAACTTCGCGTGACTTCGTGGATTTGTTTTTCAGGAATTGCTATAGACGGGCGAATGATAGCCTGAAGTTTCAGATTTGTTTACAGCGCAGGCGAGGTTTGGAAGGCGAGGAAACCGGGCTATCACCTGTTCGTGTGTCTTTTGAAGAACTCCACAACCAGCGGCAGCGCCTCTTGCGGGAATTCGTGTCCGCCGGGATGTAAATAAGTCACAAGCTCAGTCCCGTTGACGCCCGGCTCCGATTTCGCATAACCCTTCGTCACAGCTTTCGACGGATCTGTTTTCAAGACCTGGCGATAGACCTCGATGCCTCTCACCTGTCCGTCGTATCGAACGATTGGATCATTTTCGCCGGCGATGGCGAAGATCGAGCGCGGCGTGGCGTCGCGAATCATCAGCCCACCTTGCGCCGAGGCCGCGCAGAAAGCCGCGAACTTTTCTCCGCGCGTTTTCCAGAGCACGGTGGCGAAGCGCGCGCCGTTTGAATGGCCGATGGCGTAAATGCGATTCGGATCAATCTTGAATTGTTTTTGCATCTGTTCGATCACGACATCAACGAAGCGCACGTCGCAGTCGTTCTGGCCTCCGGGAGCTATCTGCCATCCAGGTCGCGCGCCATCCGGGTCGCGTGTCGTAGCGGTGGGAAGCCCTTGCAGATAGACCACGACGGCTTCCGGCCAGAGCGCGCTCAAATTCCATCTGCGCGCGACGAACTGCGCCCTTCCGCCGTGTCCGTGAAATCCGAGCACGAGCGGCGCGCCGG
>JAJVID010000051.1 GCA_022072205.1 Acidobacteriota bacterium | reverse complement strand
TGCGGGCGCGCCCCGGTTATCGCGCGCCTGGAAATCCCGACGGAAGAAAATTCACGACTTCGCGCGGGCAGTAGCCCAATCAATTTTCTGCCGGTGAACCCGAAGGTCTGAGCGAGCCGGAATCAGCTTGCCTGGTTCCAGACGCGTTGATTTTCATCTCATCTTCTTGATTTTTTACAACTGATATATCCAAAAAACTTGCAGGCCGTCTATCCTTCGGTATACCATCCAGCCACTTTCCAAGAGCAACAGTTCATCGTTGCTCGGTTTGTAACAGACTGACAATCGAAAAAACGAACATCGCTAGAGAACGTCTCGCTGGCGCGCTTTGTCGGGGAATCTCCGCAGCCGCTGATTAAGTCGGCTGTCTACCTTGATCTCCATAACCCAAATCTGAGGAGGTTTTTTTTATGCGTTTCCGTGCAGCAGTTTTGTGGCTGATGCTAATAGCCCTCACACCTCTAGTCGCTCTGGCGCAAACGGCGACGACGACGACCGTCTCCGGAACGGTCACCGACCCCAACGGCGCAGCGGTCGCCAATGCCACCGTCAAGCTGACCGACGCGGCGACCAACACCGAACGAACCGCGACGACCAACTCCGAAGGGCAGTATAGTTTTTACGCTGTGCAACCAGGCCTGCTCAAGGTCACGGTCAACGCGCAGGGGTTCAAGACCAAAGTTGTCACCGACATTCAGGCTTCAGCGACGATTGTGGCGACAGTCAATGTGGCGCTTGAAGTCGGCGCGGTCGGCGAAGTCGTGCAGGTTACAGCCGGAGTCGAAGCGCAGTTGCAGACCGCCGACTCCAGCATCGGCAGCGTCATGGACGAAACCCGGTTGAAGCGGTTGCCGAACGTCAACCGCCAGGTCAACACGCTCTTCTCGTTGCAGCCTGCGGTGACGCCGGGCGGCCAGTTCTCAGGCTCGCGCGCCGATCAATCCGTCATCCAGCTCGACGGCGTGGACGTTTCCGACAACGTGATCGGTCAGACCTTCCGCACGGTGATGCCCGTGCCGATTGACACGGTCGAGGAATTTCGCGGCACATCGGCCAACGCCAACGCCACGTTCGGGCGCGGCGCGGGCGGCCAGATCACTCTGGTCAGCAAGAGCGGCACCAACGACATTCACGGATCGGGTTATTGGTATCATCAGGACAATGCGCTCAACGCCAATTCCTGGACCAACAACCGGCTCGGCCTCAAACGTCCCTTCCATCTCGACAACCGCTTCGGCGGGACAGTGGGCGGGCCGATCTGGAAGAACAAGACGTTCTTCTTTCTGGCTTACGAGGGGCGCCGCAATCCCAGCCCGGCTCAGGTAACGCGGTTCGTGCCGACCGATACGCTCAAACAGGGTATCCTGCGCTTCCGCGACGCCAGTGGGCAGGTGCAAACTTACGACCAGAACGCGATCAAAGGCTTCGATTCCACCGCTAATGGAGGGCGCGACCTCGGCGTCAATCCGAAGATGCTCGAATACCTGCGGCTCTATCCCGCGCCGAACGATTTTACGCAAGGCGACGGACTCAACACCGCAGGCCTGGTCTTCAACGCTCCGCTCAATACGCGCGACGATTTCGGCCTGGTCAAGATTGACCACAAGTTCACTGAGAAGTGGAATTTCAGCGGTAAGTTCCAGGCCGACCGCGTGCTCCAAAACGCAGCCAATCAGGTTGACCTCAGAACCCTGGCCGGAACCAACAACTTCCCCTCGCGTCCGCGCAACGCCGTCGCCACACTGACCGGCGTGCTGGCGCCGAACATCACCAACGAGGCGCGCTTCAGTTGGCTCCACGACCGGCTCGGCTTTAACGTGATTTCGCCCCAACCGATGGTCGGGCTGAACGCAGCGATCAATTTCGGCGGTACCGTTGTTGACGACATCGTTGACGTGGATACACAGCGCGCGCGCAATCAGTATCGCACGGTCAACATTTATCAGTGGTCGGACACGCTGACCTGGATCAAGGGGTCGCACAACATGCAGATGGGCGGCAATATTCGCCGCATCCGCTCGATAGATTACCGCGACGATAAGGTCATCGGCTCGATCACCACTCCGGTCGCCGAAGTCAGCACGACCGGTGGATTCGTGACCATCCCCGCCACGCAACGTCCAGCGCTCTGCCAGCCTGATCCGAACAAGCCCAACCCGATCACGACCAACTGCCTGCAGGCAGCCGACGTTGGTCGCTACAATACGCTGTACGCCGGGTTGCTCGGCTTCGTCAGCACGGTTCCGTCGTTGATCACGCGCGACGCTGGTCTGAAACTCCAACCGCTCGGCACTGGGTTGCTCACCTTCTCGACGCTCAAGGCCTGGGAGTTCTACTTCCAGGACACGTGGCGATGGAAACCATCGCTGACCATCACCTACGGTTTGAACTACAACTGGCAGGAGCCGCCGATTGAGGATTCGGGCAAGCAGACTGTGATCGTCTTCAAGGGGACGAACGACCTGGTCAACTACAAGAAGTATCTGCGCGACAAACTGGCGGCGTCGCAGGCCGGTCAGGTCTACAACCCCGACATCGCCTACCTGCCGCTTAAGGATGCCGGACGCGAGACTGCCTACGACACGGACTACTCGAACTTCTCGCCGCGTTTCTCGATGGCGTGGAATCCGTCGTTCAGGTCTGGATTGTTCGGCAAGATGTTCGGCGACCGGCAGACGGTGGTGCGCGGCGGTTATTCGCTGGTCTTCGACCGCACCAACACGGTGCAGACGATCATCATCCCGACGCTCGGTGTGGGCTTCGCGCAAACGGTCAGCGTCAACGGCCCGCGCAACGCGGCGGGCCAGCCGTACCGGATCGGAGTTGACGGCGCGATCCCGCTGCCGACCGCGCCGCAACAGGTGCAGCCGCCGATTGTGCCGACCAAGCCGTTTGGCGAAACGTTGTCGTTTTCGGTTGATCCCTTCATCAAAGTTCCGCGCAATCACGTTGTGGATTTCACGATTCAACGCGAGATGCCCTGGCGCATGCTGGTCGAAGTCGGCTACATCGGGCGCTTCGCTCGTCAGTTGTACATCAACGGCAATCTGAACTCGGCGCCGTTCTTCCACAAAGACCCGCGTTCGGGGCAGACCTTCGCGCAGGCTTTCGACGCTGTTGCTCTCGCTTTGCGTCCGGGCGGCGTTGGAGCCGCCGGGTTGCAGGCGCAGCCTTATTTCGAGAACCTTTACGGCGCGAATGCGACCAAGACACTCGCCGCCACCCTGGCCGCCGATTTCATCAACGGCAATGTGAGCAACATCTTCCAGACTTTTCTGGATGCCGGAGCATTGGGTCCGAATGGCCCTGTGCTCACCAACCTGCAATCGCTAGATCTGTTCGTGCGCCATTCGGGCGCAATCTCGAACTATCACGGGCTGGTCGTCACCGTGCGCAAGCGGTTCTCGCAGGGGCTGACCTTCGACGCGAACTACACGCTCTCGAAATCGCTGGATGAATCAACCACCTTCACGCAGAACAACGTGTCACAGTATCAATCCAGCTTCTTCCCCGGCTACGATTACGGGCCGTCGCTGTTCGACCTGCGCCACCTGTTCAACGTCAACGGATCGTATGAACTGCCATTCGGCAAGAATCGTTTTCTGGATGCGAACAACGCGGTGATCAACAAGCTGATCGGAGGATGGGCGGTGTCGGGCATCTTCCTGGCGCACAGCGGATTCCCGTTGTCGGTCACCCAGAGCGCTCAAGCCTTCGGCGGCGGCGCGATCTTTGGCCCTACGGCCGGCGCGATCCAGACTCGCAGCATCGTCAACGGCACTGGCGTCTTTAACGGCGTCAACGGATCGAACAATATCGGCGTCACCGGCGATCCGGCGCGACGGGGTTCCGGGCTGAATCTCTTCAGCAGCCCCGAACAGGCTTTCAACAGCTTCCGCCGCCTTTTGATCTCGCAGGATACGCGCGATGGTCGCGGCGTGCTGCGAGGTTTGAACCGCTGGTTCTTCGACCTGTCGCTGTCGAAAGAGACTAAGATCACCGAGAAGGTCAACTTCAGTTTGTCCTTCGACTTCCTCAACGTGTTCAACCACGTGATCTTCAACGATCCGGGGCTGAGCCTCCAGAACCCGGCGGCCTTCGGCGTGATCAGTTCGCAATTCACGCAAGGCGTGCCGTACATCGGGCCGCGCCGTGTGCAGATCGGCGCGCGGTTCGATTTCTAAAACCGATCCGCGTCGCTTCGCGTGACGCAGTAATTTCAAAGCCGCAATCCCTGAATCCGCATCAGGGGTTGCGGCTTTTTTAGGAGATGCGTTATGAGCAACAGACTTGCGACTTTCTCGCTAATCGCGCTGCTCGGAGTGATCGCCGCGGCGCAATCGAAAGATTTCTGGCAAACGAAGGATTACAAGCAGTGGACGGAGAAGGAGTGCAAGAAGCTGCTGGACGATTCTCCGTGGGCGCGGGACTACACGCTCAAACAGGTCTTCATCGAGACGCTGCAATCATCCAGCATGCCGGGCGGACAGCCTGCGACTGGCGAGCGGGAGCGCGCTCCGAGTTCGAGGATGGGCTATCAGATCCAGCTACGTTCGGCCCTGCCGATTCGCCAGGCTATGGTGCGGCAGCAGATGATCGCCGAAAAATATGACCTGATGGCTCCCGACAAGAAACAGGAATTCGACGAGCGGGCGGGGAAGTTCCTTTCCGCCGATTTCAACGAGACGATCATGGTTCATGTCCGTTACAGCGCGAGCGTGCAGGTTTACGACCGCGAACTGGCCCAGTACTGGCACAACCAGACGACTGAGACGATCAAGAACACCACCTCTCTGATCGCCTCGAACGGCCAGAAGATTCAACCCCTCCGGTACACGGCTTCCACCGGCGCGGGCCGCGAGTTCCAACTCGTCTTCCCGCGACAGATCAATGGCCAGCCTCTGATCGGCCCGAAAGACAAATCAATCAAGCTCGAATTCAAACACCCGCGCGTCGGAAATGAAGGCGAGGCGCGAGTCCTGATTGAATTCAAGGCCGACAAGATGACGATCAACAACGTGGTGGTTTATTGAAAGCCGTATATCTCCATCGCTCGCGGCTCTGAAACAAAGTTGCTAAAATCCGTCCCGAGGGCGTGAGTTGTTATGGCATCCAGCGATTCAAGACAATGGCCAGACCGGGAACTTCTTCTGGCGGATGAATCCGGCGATCAGGAAATCATCAGCGCCAGCCGCCAGGTGGACGAACGTTTCCTGGCGGCTCTGGTGCGGCGCATCGTCGCCGTCAGCGGAGCGACCCGCGTGATCCTCTTCGGCTCGCGCGCGCGCAATGAGGAGCGCGAGGACAGCGACGTTGACCTGTTCGTCATCGTCCCCGGATCAGCCGAGGAACGCGACGCGAAAAGGCGCGCTATCTCAGTCGCGCTGGTCAGACATTTGATCCCGCTCGACATCATCGTGCGCAGCGAAGACGACATGCGGCGGTCAATCTCGCTGGGCGACCCTTTCATCGTGGACGACATTTTGCGGGAAGGAAGAGTGCTTTATGCCGGATAGCATTATTCCTGCTGAGTGGGTGGCCAAAGCGCAAGCTGATCTGCGATCGGCGGGCGTGTTGCGCTCGGCCTCCCCACCTCTGCTTGAACAAGCAGTATATTTTGCCGCTCAGTCAGCGGAGAAATCGCTCAAAGCTTTGCTGATCAAACATGGTGTTCCTTATCGCTCTTTCCGCCATGATGTTTTGGGGTTGCTGACTGAAGCCAGCGCTATCGAACCCGTTCTTTCCGCATTTGAACTCAGGCTGGCGAATTTCAACTCCTTCAATGTGGAAACGCGTTACCCGATTTCCTCGCCTTTCACCGTGACCGAAGCTGAGATAGACGACGCCATCTCAACCGCTCAGGAATTGATCGCTGCGATTTCGGCGCTCGTCTGAACATCGGGGGGGGCCAGGCTCGCTAATATATTCGCTCACAGGCGCCAATGACTGTCGCGGCGGAGTCGTATGCCGCTAATTTGGATTGCTCTCGCCGTTGAGTTGGTCGCCTACCAGTTTTTATCCAATAACCTTGAAGCGCATGCTCTCCTGTTGTACCATCCGCCCGTTCTTCAACGAGGCAAAGCTCCTGTTGCCCAATCACACCTGAATCAATAACAGATTTATTCGAGAAAAGCTTTGTGGGGATGTCGGAAAGGCCAGCCTTTGACGGCCTTCAACACGCGCAATGACACCTGCCTCCGCATCCACTCCGGATGAAGCGGACAGGCGCTCATTCGGCGCTCCTTTCGCGTTCAACACCAGGCGCGGTGTTGGTTAAAGCAAGCCTGCGTAATCAGGCTACTCTCCCAATCAACCAACCATTCAGGAGGAATATATGTTCCACATTCCCAAGATGAAATCAGACGCTGCCGCGATTCTGATAGTCGTGGCGGCGTTATTCAGCTTTTCGTCACCGGCGCTGGCTCAATCGGCGACTGGTGGTATTCGCGGCGCGGTCACAGACTCCACCGGAGCCGCCTTGCCGAGCGCTACTGTGGTCGCCAAGAACCTGGCGACCGGTGTGGAAACAAAGACGACGACTACAGGCGAAGGCGTCTATTCGATTCCGCGTATTTTGCCTGGCCTTTACACGGTCGTGGTGGAAGTATCCGGCTTCAAGAAATCGGAAGTGAGAGAGGTGGAGGTCTCCGTCGGTAAGGACGCTGTGGTGGACGTCAAGCTCGAAACCGGCGCCATTAGCGAAGTCGTGACGGTTGCCGGCGGTTCGGAGGCGCTGGTCGAAAAAGACACGGTGCAGATCTCGGCCACTTTTTCCCAGCGCAAGATCGAAGATTTGCCGGTCAACCAGCCGGGCGGCGGATTGGATCGCATCGCGCTGCTCACGCCGGGCGTGAATACCGGCATCGGCGCCAACGTCAATGCCAACGGGACACAGCTCTCGGCCAACGGCCAGCGGACGCGTTCCAACAACTTCACGATTGACGGAGTGGATAACAACGATCTGTCAATCGGCGGCCCGAACTACTTCGTGCGCAACTCTGATACCGTCGCCGAATATCAGGTCATCACCAACAATTTCTCGGCGGAGTACGGGCGCAATCAAGGCGCAATCGTCAACATCGTCAGCAAATCCGGCGGCAACCAGTTTCACGGCACGCTCGGATGGGATCATCTGGATCGCAAGAACTTCGATTCGCTGACCAACATCGAGAGGCGTGGTGGAACACAAAAGGATCCGGCTCCTAATCTCGACAACATCTTCACCTATTCGGTGGGCGGCCCGGTTATCAAGAACAAGGTCTTCTTCTTCACGACCGGCTATTTCCGCCGTAACCCAGGCGTCGCTGATCTGCGGACGACTGGCTTGGCGCCGACGACCGCCAGCATCCAGGCCTTGAAGTCAGCCTTCCCGAACAATGCCGCGATCCAGTATTACGCTGATTTTTCGGCCTTGAATTTGCCGCTGGGTAACCCTATCGTCCGCCCGGACTTTATCGCCTCGCTACAAGGCAAGCCATTGCCCTCTGTCACAATCGGGAGCACAGTGGTAGAAATGGCCCAGGTGCAACGACTCGTGTCGCGGAGCGCGCGGCAAGATGAATACACTGCCCGCGGCGACGCCAATCTGACCGACAAGCATCGCGTCTGGGGGCGTTACTTCTGGCAGGATTCGCCCGGCGTCAACGTCGGTGTTGATGTGCGCGGCTGGACTTACGATCAGCCCTCGCAATCCAAGCAAATCGGTGGCGGATGGAACTGGACGATGGGCGCTCGCATCAACAACGAGTTCCGTTTCAACTACTCGCGGCTCTTCGTGCTCTTCGGCGGCGGGACTACTGGCGGCAAAGGCCAGATTCCGCATCCCGACGATATTGATAAAGCCCATGCCCTGCTCACGCCCAACTTCACTGTCGGTGGTCTGAGCTTGCTGACTGTCGGCCCGGCGACCAACCTGCCGCAGGGCCGCACCGTCGAGGCTTACCAATACACCGATAACGTCGTCTGGACCACAGGCAATCATCAAGTCAAGTTCGGCGGCGATTTCAGGCAGTTGAAGAACATCGCGCCGTTCCTGCCCAACGTCAATGGCAGCTACCGCTTTGACAACACCACTCAACTTCAGAACAACACCCCCGCCAATCTGACGGTGGCGCTCGGACCGGCGACGCTCAGCTATGACGAACTGGACCAGTTCTACTATTTCCAGGATGACTGGCGCATTCGTCCGAACCTGACGCTCAATCTCGGTTTGCGCTACGAGTACACGGGGCAGCCGATCAACCTGCTCAACGACGTGACTCTCCTGCGCGAAAGCATCCCGACGGAAGCCTTCTGGCGGCAGAATCTGCCGATTGAAGCGCGCACAAATCCGCGCATTCCGGCGGACGGCAACAACTGGGCGCCGCGCGTGGGCTTCGTCTACTCGCCGAGGCGTGACAGCGGACTCATGGGCAAACTGTTCGGCAGCGACAAGACGACGGTGCGCGGCGGCTTCGGCATCGCCTATGACGCGACTTTCTACAATCTGATGCTCAACATCTCGACTGCCGCGCCGACGGTCTTTTTGACCGACCTGAATGGAGCCAACGCCGCAGTGCCAAACGCGTCGCCGACCGGCGATAAGGTGCGTGCGGCGGCCGTGGCCAGCGGGGCCATCGCTTTCAACACCTTCGATCCGCGCCTGCTCAATCGCACCACGATCAACTCCAGGATGCGCTCGCCCTACTCCCAGCAATGGTCGTTCGGCATTCAGCGCGAGCTTTGGAGAAACAACGTCTTCGAGGCCCGGTACGTCGGCACACACGGTGTCGGCCTCTTCCAGTCGATCAACTCGAATCCGTTCATCGGCAATCTGGTCAATGGCTTCCCCCGCAGCTATCACGACCCGGCGACGAACACGGTCAAGGCCATCAACTTCCCCAGCTTCAAGAGCCTGTTGCCGTCGGGCGCTACGCCGCTGGCCTGCGCGGATGTCGCCGGAACACGGGACAATGAAGGCGCCTGCAATGGCCGCATCCTTCCGTTCGGCCAGGCGCGCGAGCGCATCAACGGCGCGCAGAACATCTACCACTCGCTGCAGATGCGTTATGACGGGCGTCTCCGCAGTCAGTGGACTTACGGTCTGACCTACACTTGGAGCAAGAACCTGGACAATTCGAGCGAGGTTTTCAGCTTCGCGGATGGCAATTCCGTCGCCGTGTCCCAAAACCCGCTCGGGCTGACGGGAATCGAGCGTGGCCGTTCCGGCTTTGACGCGCCGCACGTCTTCACGGGCAGCTTCATCTGGGACTTGCCGTTCATGCGCGAGCAGAAAGGCATTCTGGGACGTATGGTCGGCGGCTGGCAGTTCAACGGCATCGTCCGAGTGCAGAGCGGCACGCACTTCACGCCAACCCAGCTTTTGAACCGCAATCCGTATGAAGATACCGGATTCCTGGGCACTTTCTTCGGCGTTTCGCAATTTCGTCCCTTCGCGGGTAATCCCAAGGCTCCGAAGGGCAGCGTGGCGATATCCGATATTGACGCCTGTATCTTCTACAACTTTTGCGGCTCGCAGGGCGGCAATCCAATCCTGAATCAAAGTTCGACCGGGTATTATCTGATGTCGGCTTTGAACGCGACGCCCCGCACGTTCACGCCGGTCAGCCCGAACGATGTGCAGTTCATCATCAACGGCCCTGGTTCGGCGATGAGGTTCGGCACGCCCTTCGGCACCTTGTCGCGGAACACGGAGTCGGGCGACCGAACCGAAGCCTTCGACTTCGGCGTCTTCAAGACTTTCCAAGTCACCGAGCGGGTCAATTTCCAATACCGCCTCGAAATGTTCAACGCCTTCAACCATCCGGTCTTCGGCATTCCGAACAGCATCAGCGTGGACAACCGCAACTTCTACAACTTCCAGGAGAACAGCGGTGGCCGCCGGACGATTTCGATGTCACTGAGGGTGCAGTTCTAGCGGCTGATGTAGCCTGAAGCCGTAAAATGCCAAACCGGTCTGACGCTAATCTGCAAGGTCAGCGTCAGACCGGTTTGGCGCTCTAAAACACTTGCTGATCTACAAATGCTTTCAACACTTTCAAAATCAAAGAATCAATCAATTTGCAGTGCCGCCTTGAGATGATCAATGCGCTCAATCATCCGGTCTTCGGCGTTCCGAACAGCATCAACCTCGACAACCTCAACTTCTTCAATTTCCAGGAGAACAGCGGCGGACGCCGCGCGATCTCGATAGGATTGAGAGTAAGATTCCGGATTGAAGCTGTGACGGTAAAAATGCAGTACAAATGAAAAGCCGCGCCGGTCTGAAAACTTTTCAGACCGGCGCGGCTGGTTTGTTTTTCAACCCGGTTATTCCGTGATGCTTGGCGCAGCCTCTTCTTCCTTCCGCCTGCCTGAAAACAGCTTTTTCAGAAACGCGGCAATCGCCACCAGCGCCACGATCACGAACTTCTTGCCTGCGATCAATGCGCCCAGAAGCAATTTGAATAATCCGGCCTTCACCGCAATTTTGCCCGCGATCAGCGCGCCGATGCCGTAGGCCGCCACTTTGTCTACGCCCGCGACGTAATCGCCGTAACGATGGCCTTCGTTGAACTCGACGAAGCTGAGCACCTGTCGCATGTCTTTCTCGATTGACTGCAACTGGCCCATTGCGGCGACGGCGTTCAGCGAGAGCACGCCGCGGCGGCCCAGCGCGCGGATGTCGTAATTGAGCGTGTGTTCGTCGTTGTCGCCGAATTTCAACTCTTTCGCCCAATAAAGTTTGTGCGACGATTGATCGTAGCGCGGCGGCGCGGCCCATCCGATCAATTCGACGGCTTCATAACCTTGCTTTGTCCGTTCGGCGTTCGATTCGCGCGTGTTCTCTTTCATCTCCTTGAGCAGGTCGTCGTAATTGATGCTCGCGGCCTCGTCGTCTTTGACGTAACCGTCTTCGGTATAGGTGATCACGACGCCCCACGATTCCGGTTCGGCGGGAGAACCTTCGGCGGGGAAGAGCATGCCCAGGCTCTTCTCTCCGCCTGGCGGATTGCCCCAGAGCCGAACCAGAACCGTCTCGGCCTGTTCGGGATCGAGGTAGCGGAAGTTTTCAGGAAGTTTGATTGTGGCAAGCCCGTCTTTGAGCGTGACGACGCCCTGCTGAAATTTCAGCTTGGACACAATCTCCTCGCGCTCTTTGATCTGGTTGAGCAATGTTTCAGGTATTTCAATGGATGGAGCCTTCCCCTCTTTCTGCTCCTTCTTTTGAGCGGAGGCGGCGGGAAGCGTAAAGACAGTTGCGAAAACAAACAACAGGCATACAAGGGTTTTCTTCATACGATCTCTCCTGTTCGGGAAAATGGTTGAGAGTTGTCAAAAAGGCCGAAGACTCTGGCTTGGCCGAATCAGGGGCTGAATGTCAGGGAGCCGGGTTATATCGTTTCTTGAGCGCCGGGAGCAAGCGAAATTTCGGACGCGGGCGAAATAGGCCGATGTTTGCGCGAATGGCGGGCGCTTGGTTTTCGCCGCGCTTATTTGATGACGAAGACGGGGGCGTCACGTTTCTGGTTGTGCGCGATCTGTTTCAAGATAGTTGTTGTGCCTCTCGTTTTAAGGGTTGCCGAGCTTCGAATAAGGCTGAATCGTCTGCAATCCGGGGATGAAATTGTAATGCTTTTGATTGAACGTGTGCAGCGGCATGTCCAATCCCACTGCTGTGCGTCCAATCAAAACATCGAGCAATCCTGCGTTATGGCTTAGATGATATTGCGCAAAATCATCAAGGGCGCCATCGCACTCATCAGGAGCAGGCCAGACTACCCCGTAGTCCGCCAATTCTCGCTGCACTTTTTCTTGTTCTACTTTATTCCTACACCCTTGTATCAACTCCATCACCACAAAACCTGGCAGGACGATCTCTTCGTTGTCAGGCAGGCTATCAAACCACTCAATCGCTGGCAGGTATTGGCGTAGGAGGTCAATCATCACGTCACTATCCAGCAAGATCATATTTGATTTCCCCTCGCCGCTGCGCCTGTTCTCTTAACTGTCTGGCGTAAACCGAACTGTCTTGAATGTCTTCACGATCTTTCCACAAACCGATCAGCCCCGATTGGCGTAATTGGCGCACTGTCAGACCAGGGCGTGAGATTTGTTTCGGCGCTCCGGAGAGCAAAATGATCTCTACGACTTGCCCTCTTTTGTAAGGCAACCCCGTGATGAGGACTTCGCCGTCCTCATCAACAACTTGTTGAACTCGAATTGCTTCCATTAGTTTATCTCCTTCATCACATCATCTTGTTGCGCACATAAGTATAGACCCGCGCATAAGCCCGCCGAAACACATCCGGCCAGTTGTTGGTCGGCAACATCGAGGGGAACGCCTTCACGCCCGATTGCTCGAACGAATTGTCCCAACCGCTGCCGTCCCACAGGATGTCAACGTTCATCGCGCCCAACTCTCTGACCAGCCCGCCCGGATCGCGCCCGTTTTCAGAAAGCTTGTTGTTGAAGATTTTGTTGCCTTCGGGAATGGCGCCCACATCGAAGGTCTTGCCTTTCGGGAACGCGATGGCCAGGCCGACGACTGCGACGCCGAATGAGTTGTTGCCGCGAATTTCGTTTTCGGTCACTGTCGTGCGGTCAGCGGCCATAATCAAAAGTCCGGTGCCCGGCTGCACTCTGCCGACAATCGAGGTCGGGTCGCCGAAGTTCGGGTGGTTGTTGTTGATGATGCGATTGTTTTTGACTGTCGTGTCGCTGCCGACTTTTGACGGGTTGTTCGGCAGCAGGAAGACCAGGATGCCGCCCGTGTTGTCGTGCGCGTAGTTGTTTTCGACCAGCGCGTGGACGGAATTCTCGATCTCGATGCCGGTGACATTGTCGTGCGCTTCGCAATCTCTGACGATGATGTCGCGCGATTGGCCGACGTAAATCGCCGCGTCCTTGATGCCTGTGGCCAGCACGCGTTCGATCAGGACGCCACGGCATTCAACCGGGTAGACGCCATACAAGCCTGTGTTATGAACCTCCAGGTCGCGGAACGTCGCGTCCTTGCCGCCGTGAACGGTGATGCCGTTGTTGACGTAATCCTTGACGATCAGATTTTCAATCGTGAAGTTGTGGCTCGAAGTGATCACGGCGTCGGTCAATTTGTTTTGTCCGTCGAGGATCGGCCGCTGGTTGTTTTCTTTCAACCCGCGAATCGTGATGTTGTCCACATCCACGAGCAACGACTCGTTATACGTTCCCGGATGAATTTCAATCGTGTCGCCGGGGATTGAGCGGTCGAGCGCGGCCTGGATTGATTCGCCCGGATTGATTCGCCAGACAGCTGGTTGACGCTGCGGCTCTTTCGATTTGTTTGCGAGCGTGTTGGCCGGCGCGGGCAAAGCCGAGCCGCGCGCTTTCGGAGTCAGATGCGGCGCGACGGGCAGACCCGAAGGAACTCGGTCGGGAATCTCAGGCTTCTTCGATTCGTCGGTCAGCGCGTGCAGGAACGCGACCAGGTCTTTTCGCTCCTGATCGCTCAGTTTGAAGCGGCGAATCTTGTCGTCGAGGTTCGGCAATTCCAGCCCTTGTCCTTTGCCGCCGCCGCTTGAATAAAAATCTATGACTTCTTCGAGCGTCTGGAATCTGCCGTTGTGCATGTAAGGCGCGGTCAACGCCACGTTGCGCAGCGTCGGAACTTTGAAAGCGTTTTTGTAAGGCTCGCCGCCTTCGATTTCCGAACGCCCGAAATCTTTCGGCTGCCCTGGGAAATCAGGCACGCCGATGACTTTGAAATCCGGGTTGGCGAACGTGGGGAAGCCGTGACATTCAAAACAGCGCGTCTTCAGCGAGCGGAAGAGGGTCAAGCCGCGCCGCTGTTCGGCTGTTAAAGCCGTCGCGTCGCCAGCCGCGTAACGATCAAATGGCGAGTTGTCGCTGATGATCGTGCGCTCGAACGCCGCGATGGCGAATGTCACGTTGTCGAATGTCACCGCCGATGCGCCGCTGCCGCCGAATGCTTTGTCGAACAACTGAACGTATTCGGGAATCGCCTTCAACTCTTTGACCAGTTCGTCGGGATTCTGATTCATCTCGTCGGCTGAAGTGATGGGGAAGCGCGCCTGATCTTCGAGGTCCTCAGCGCGCCCGTCCCAGAACTGTTTGTGATTGAACGCCGCGTTCCAGACCGTCGGAGCGCCGCGTCGTACTTGCTTGCCGCCCTGGCGGTCTGGGCCTAAGCCTTCGCCACCGAAGCCCATCGAGAAATTGCGCCCGTCGCTGAAACCCAGATCGGGATGATGGCAGGTGGCGCAGGATTGCGTGTTGTCGCCCGACAGCGCCGGGTCGAAGTAAAGCAACCGCCCCAACTCGATCTTCTCCTGCGTCGTCTGGTTGTTGGCGCGCAGCTTCATTTCAGGAAACGCGCGCCGCAGGCCGCCGCTGCCCGGATTGCCGTTGTTCAATCCTGCCGGAGGAATGTCGGGAGTAAACGGGATCATGCCGATGACGATGACCGCAGCCGCGAGCAGGCCGAGCAGCGCGATGAGCAGCATCAGCCACCGCCGCAATCTCCCATTGCCGTTTCTGCTGTTCGAGACCGAAGGTTGAACCGGCGCTGACGCGTTCGGATTATTGCCGTCGTTCATTTTCAATTCTCCTCTGCGAGCTTGTTGATGAACTCAGTTCTGTTGGTTGAATGACGATACGTCTTGAAAGGCGCAGAAAGGATAGCTGAGATGTGGGCGCAGGTACAGAGCGAAGACGTGGATTGTGGTTCAGCGGAAGATCATTCCGCTTCAGGCCATTTCACTTTGTCGTAGACATCCGACAACGCCAGATTGCAACTGATCGAAGGGAGATGAACCGTGTCCCGCAGGCCGTTGAATTCCGTGAGCAGCCACTGGTTGTCGCCTTGCCTGATGTAATGCTCGGCGTGGCAGCGATCCTGCGCGATCAGCAGGTATTCCCGGAGCGAAGGAATCGTGCGGTATTCTTCCAGCTTGATGTCTCGATCAAGACCTTGGGTTGAGGTTGAAAGACCTTCGACGAGCACGGTCGGATTAATCAAGGCTTTGAGATATTTGCCCTTGTGGAATTGAGGCTCGCCGCAGACGACCGTAACGTCAGGGTATCTGCCGTGCTCGCGTTTTTCCACTTTCAGCGGCAGATCGCTCGGATAGACGATGCACGGGCGCTTTTTCAATTGCACGTTAAACTCTGTGACAACATTGCCCACGATCTGGTTATGTGTCGGGCTTGCCCCGGCCATCGCGTACATCCAGCCGTTGACGAATTCGCTTTTGAATTCGGCCTTGCTCTCGATTTCGAGGTATTCGTCGAAAGTCAATCTGGGTTTGAGTTCTGCCGCCATAAGATGTCTCCGTAAAAAGCTGATTGCGAATTTGCGAAGGCTATGCGGTCTCAGTCATCTGAACCATCTTGTAGACTTCGGCCAGGGGCAGTTCGCAGTTGATTGCAGCCAGACGAATCGTGTCCTGAGGGCTGTTGTATCTCGAAAGAAGCCATTGATTGTCGGCCTGGCGGACGTAGTGTTCAACGTGATAACGATTTTGCGCGATCAGCAGATATTCTTTGAGCGATGGGATGTTGCGGTACTCTTCCGCCTTGATGCCTCGGTCGTAAGCTTCGGTAGTTGGTGAGAGGACTTCGACAAGCAGCGTCGGGTTGAGCAGCGCGTCGAGGAAAGGATTTTTGTGATATTGCGGTTCTCCGCAAACGACCGTGACATCTGGGTATCTGCCGTTTTCTCTGGCAAACACTTTGAGCAACTGATCGCCGGAGTAAACGGCGCAAGGTGGGCGTTGAAGTCGCTTCCCGATCTCGATTATGACGTTGGCCGTGATGATGTTGTGCTCCGGGCTTGCGCCGGCCATCGCATACATTTCTCCGTTGACGAATTCGCTTTTGAATTCGGCCTTGCTCTCGATTTCCAGGTATTCGTCGAAAGTCAATCTGGGTTTGAGTTCGGCGGCCATCAATTACCTCCGTGGCGAGACGCGCTGCAATACCTGGTCGGCTCGCTGCCGAGTTTGAACCGCCTGCGCACCGTGTTCTTGCACACGCCGGGAACTGGCAGCAGTCCGCTTACCGCGCAGACTTCGAGTGTGAACGTGCCCTCGCCTCTGGGCGTGGAACTGGCGACCGCAGGTGTGACCGGCGCAGGCGTCGGCGTGGACTTGGCTTCAGACCTGGCCGCAGGCTTTGGCGTCGGCGTGGGCTTTGTCGATTTTACTATTTGATTGCCGGGCTTTTTGGCTTCGGGTTGTTTACTCGCCGTCTTCATTTCTCCCTTCTTCGCGGATTTCATGTCGTCATTCTTTCCTTTGCCTGCGGCGAGTTTGTCCTTCTTCGATTTCGCGGCGATTGGTGTGACGACGACTTTATCGTTCCGGTTCCGGCCCGTCACGGTGCGCGGCCTGGTTGCGACTTGCGGGCGCGGGGTCGGGGTCGGCTTTACTTTCCTCGTTGTAGCTGGCGTTGTTCTGACGGCGTCAAACGTGGCTGGCCTGAGTGTCGGATCAGTTTTTGGAGCAGGCCTGTTCATGGCTTCCTGCTCAAATTGCCCTTGTCGCTCGACGCGTTTAGGCTTTGGCTCCGGCTTTGATGAATTCGGTGTCGGTGAAGGCGACGCTGATGCGGGCGAGCCGAAGCCGAAAAACTCCTTCATCTTGCTGGTGAATGATTTGTTCGGAGCCGGAGCCGGAGTCGGTTCGGCTCCCGGACGAGGCCTGTTTTTGCGGGCGTCCGGGGGAAGCGGGATCAGCACAGGGTCGAGGCCGCCAATGTCGGCTGTCGTGCGGTCAGTTCCGTCCGAGGGTCTGGGCGTAGGCGCTGGACGCGCAGATTCGCCATCGGAACTCGATGACGGTTCGGTTTGTGGAACTGAATTGTCGGGCAGCGCCTGGGCGCCGCCGGGTTCGGTGCCTCGCAGGAAAAGTTCGCGGCGAGCGCCTGATGAATTGCCATCGGCGGCGCCGCCGGTCATCGGATCAACTTCGTAAACGACCAGATCGCCGGGGTCCTCGAACTCTCCGCCGAGTTCGGGACGCAGGCGCAAAGCGCGATTCATGAAATCGGCCCAGATCGGCGCGGCGATAATGCCGCCGGTCAACCCGATGTCGGAATTGTCGTCGTATCCGATCCAGACGACGCAAACCAGATTGGGCGTGTATCCGGCGAACCACGCGTCGCGCGATGATCCGGTCTTGCCCGCCGCCGTGCCGGTGAATCCCATCTGCCGAACGCGCGTGCCGGTGCCGTGATCGAGCACGTCCTGCATCATCGAAGTCATGATGTAGGCCACCTGCGGACTCATCACTTCCCGCGTTTCGGTGCGCGATTCGAGCATCGTCGAACCGTCTTTGGTCGTCACCCGTTTGATCGCGACCGGCAAAACGCGGCGGCCCTGATTGGCGAACGACGTGTAGGCCGAAGCCATTTGCAGCGGAGTCGCTTCGGCCACGCCCAGCGCCATCGAAGGCACCGGCGGGACTTTCGTCAAACCAGCTCGTTCAGCCATCCGCGCGACGCTGGCGAAGCCGATCTGCGAGGCGATTTCGACCGTGATCACATTCTTTGAATGCACGAGCGCCTCACGCACGGTCATCGGGCGCATCTCGAATTTGTCGCCGAAATTGCTCGGCTCGTAAACGCCGCCGGCGTACTCGAACCGCTTAGGCTCGTCAACGAACGTCGTCGCCGTAGTGATCGGGTTGTTCATCTCGTCGCCGCCCGCTGCAATCGCGGCGGCGTAAACAAACGGTTTGAAGACCGAGCCGGGTTGCCGCCGGGCTTCAGTCGCGCGATTGAGCTGGCTCTGCGCGTAATCGCGCCCGCCGACCATCGCCAGAATTTCGCCGGTCTTCGCGTTCATCGCCACCATCGCGCATTGCAAACCCGCAGTGCCTTTCTTGCGTTGCGCCATCAACCGGTCAACTTCGACCATTTGCTTCGAGACGGCCTGGTAAGCCGCTTGCTGCAAGTCCAGGTCAATCGTCGAATAGATGCGCAGCGACCGCAGGTTGCCGCCGCGTTCGTCATACTGGCTTTCGAGTTGCCGCGTCAGATAGTCAACGAAATAAGGCGCGTCCGAAGCGTCCACCGCGCTTGATTTGCCCGCCACCACGCCGAGCGGCGTTTTTTTCGCGGCGTTGGCCTGATCGCGCGTGATCTTGTCGGACTCGACCATTGCTTCCAGAACCATGTTGCGGCGTTCGCGCGCTCGGTCTTCGTGCGAGAAGGGCGAATAATAATTCGGGCTTTTGATGATCCCGGCCAGCAGCGCGGCTTCCTGAACTGAGAGATGAGAAACGTCCTTGCCGAAATAGGCGCGGGCGGCCTCGCCGAATCCGTTGATCGAAAAACCTCCGCGCTGGCCCAGATATATCTGGTTGCAATACATCTCCATGATCTGCTCTTTGCTCAGCCGCTGTTCGAGGATGATGGACATGTAGGCTTCGGAGAGTTTTCGCTTCGGGGTTTTATCGGGTTTGAGGTAAAGATTCTTAACGAGTTGTTGCGTGATCGAACTGCCGCCTTCGCGTAACTCGCCCGCCTGGTAATCGCGGAAAAACGCGCGCATGACGCCGCGCCAGTTGATGCCCGAATGCTCGAAGAACTGGCGGTCTTCGGTGGCGGTGATCGCGTCAATCAGCGTTTGCGGCAGGTCTTTGTATTCGATGATCTTGCGCTTCTCGCGTTCCTGGTTGACGACTGACGAGATCAACTCCGGTTCGACCTGCGCGGAGGTGAGCCGCTGCCGGTTATCCAGATCAACAATCTCCTGAACGCCTTCGCCGGTTCTGCCGAAAACTACGCGTAGATTTGAGAACGCCTTCTCGCCGTCAATTTTGGTGTCGCTGCCGGGATAAATCTCAGCGACATTGTTGCGGACGGAGTAATACCCGCGCTTGTCGTTCTGAACCGGCCCGCCTTGCTGATAACCGGCCTTCCGTAAATGTTCTACCAGATCGTTGATGCGGGTCGCGCCGCCGCTGCGCAAGGTGAGCGGCGCGGCGTAAATGCCCGACGAGCGCACGAAGATGTCTCCGCGTAAACCGGCGTCAATGATTGCGCTGTAACGACTGTAGTAATAGAAGAGAAATCCGATCAGGATCAGGCCGGCGATCAGCAGGGGAGCCAGGATGATACGCGAAGTCGCATGATAGTAGGCGCGTCTGAACGGGGCTTGCCGCCACGTCAAGTGTCTAAAATCTTGTCTGGCCATTATAGAAAATCCTCAGTAGCCAAAGGGGGTAAACGTGGTCAGATGGAATTATGCCGATTATCAAAGGGGAGTCAATCAGGGCCGACGAGCAGCCGTGAATGAACGCGATCAAAAATGAAATTCAGGCAATCGTAGCAGGCGTTTCTGTGAGCTATTCGGTTTGGGAGTGTTGGAATCGCGCGCTTTCAGATGTTACGATGCGCGCGCTTCACCGGCAATCTCGCCACTTTAAATTGGAGAAAAACATGAAACGTTGGTTCGCATTCGCCGTGATTGCGCTCGTCGCGCCGCCTTTCGCCTTCGCATACCGAAACAACTCGTTCGCTTCAAAACCGGAACTCAAGGTCGGCGCTTCCGCTGTCGCCATCACTCCGTTCGGGCCGAATCCCGATTGGGCCGATTTGGGCGGAACGATTACGCAAAGCGGCGTGTGGGGCGAAAAGTTCGGCGACAGGAACGGCAACGGCGTGTGGGACGGCGGCGAGGAGTTTGAAGACGATGAGGGCAACACCGCAATTGATCGAAACTCGAAGAACAAATACGACGGCGTTTATCTGGCGGGCTTCGGCGATAAACGTTTGGCGGCGGGGAAGCATGACGACCTGTGGGCGCGCGCCGTTGTGCTCGAATACGGCCAGACGCGGATCGCCGTCGTCGCGGTGGATTTCATCGGTTATTACTCCGAAGGCGGCTACTATGGCGTCAATCAGATTCAAAAGCTGATTGATCCGAAACTCGGCATTAAAGAGATTCTCCTCGCCAGCACGCACAACCACGAAGGCCCCGACACCATCGGCGCCTGGGGCGATGGCCCGCTCAAAGATGGCAAATATCCGAAGTACCTCCGCTTCGTTGACCGCCAGATCGCAAAGAGCATCGCGATGGCCGCAGCCAATCCGCAACCTGCGCGCGTCAAACTTGGCGCGACCGATCCGGCGAAGTCCCCTTCCATCGCCGGAATGCAGACGCGCACCGGCGGGCGTCCGCCGAAGTTTTTCGATGAAGAGTTGCGGGTGATGCAATTCGTAGCGCGAAACAACAAGACCATCGCCACAATCATCAACTGGAACACGCACCCCGAATCAATGGAGGACAAGAACACGATTCTGACTTCCGACTTCCCGCACGCGATTCGAGAGAGCGTTGAAAAGAAATATGGCGGCGTGGCGCTTTACATCAACGGCGCAATCGGCGCGGCTGAAATCATCGGCGACACGAACACCAAAAATAACGACCGCATCCGCTTCGACGGCAAGGACTATCCGCTTGACGCGAAGAGCAATCGCCCGGTCTTCACCTTTGAACGAACCGAAGCCATCGGGCGAGACGTGGCCAAAGCCGCAATCGAAGCGCTGGATCGCGGAGCGTGGAGTAAATCGAATCAGATGGAGATCAGGAAAGCTGACCTGCGCGGCCCAATGGACAATCAGGGTTATCTGTTTCTGGCCCGGCTCGGCGTTTTCGACACGATTCCCGTTCCGGAGGACGGCTCTCAGCCGCAGTTCAAAACGTGGATATACGCGATCACGCTCGGCGACGCGCAGATCGTCACGACACCCGGCGAGTTGTTTCCTGAAATCTTTTACGGCGTGGCGAAATACAAACGTTCCGATTGCCCGCAAGCCGACACCGGCGAACCGCCGGAGCCTTCGATTCGCGACGCGATGACTGCGAAATACCGTTTTATGTTCGGGCTGTGCCCGGACGAATTCGGCTACATCGTGCCGCGCTACGATTTCAGGCGCGAGCCGGTTGACGTGAAGAAGATGCAGATCAAACGGGCGGTTGATCCGTGCAAGGAGAAAGGCGCGCCCAACCATTACCACGAAACCAATTCAGCCAGCTCAGCGCTTGCGCCCGCGTCGGCCTGTGTGACGGTGGCGTTGTTGACTGGCAAAGTACCGGCGGACCTGGCGTGCAAGGACGTGGCGAAGCATTCGGACTTCGCGAGTGATTTGCAGAAGCAGGCAAAGATAAAATGAGTGGCCAGCCGATCTACGGTGAGCGCGAGGTATCTATGTTTCTTGATCGCATAGCTTACGTTATCTGCCTTAACGTTGGATTGGAATTTTAATTATCGAGTACTTCCATTTCGCGGCGTTCCGATGTATAAAAGCGGCGTCCCAAGTTCCTCACGTTCCCCTAAGTAACTCGAATCCTAATTCGATACCTAACTTGAATCATGCTTTGGCGCCACAAACAGGTGCCGGTTGCGCTCCCCGTACGCAATCGTGGCGCAGTGAAATACTCAAAACAGAATAAAGAGTATCAGGGCGTATCTGAACACTTCCCAGGAAAATCTTCCGGGAAAGATGCGCTCGTGTGAGGCCAAAGACTGTGGGAATAGCCATCACACTTTTGACCTATTCAATTACTACACACACTCGACGTTAATTAGCTGGTCATTGATGACAATGTTACGCCTACAGCCGGATACGGCTAGGTCGAAGTGTGCCCGCATCACGCAAAAAATATTACCTGACCCCGAAAACTGAAAAATAATAAGGAGAGCCGAATGCTAGCTCCGAATACGCTGTTGCAAGACCGCTATCTGGTCGCGCGTTTGCTGGGACAAGGGGGAATGGGAGCTGTTTACCAGGCTACAGACAGGAAATTTGGTAACGCAGTAGCTTTAAAGGAAACCTTTTATAACGACTCGCAGCTTCGCAAGGCATTTTCCCACGAAGCTCGCCTGCTCAATCGTTTGCGCCACGCCGCACTGCCGGTCGTGATGGATTACTTTGCGATTGGCGAAAGACAGTTTCTGGTAATGCAGTACATTCCAGGCAAAGACCTTGAGCAGTTGCTGAACGAGAAAAAGTCACAGGGGCAGGAAGTCTTTCCGGCCTCGCAGGTTTTGCGATGGGCCGATCAATTGCTCGATGCGCTCGAATATCTGCATTCGCAAAACCCGCCGATCATCCACCGCGACATCAAGCCGCAGAACCTGAAGCTGACGCCGCGCGGCGAGATAATCCTGCTCGATTTCGGCCTGGCGAAAGGCGTCGTCACGCATCAATCGCGCGCCAGCCAGAGCATTCGCGGTTACACGCCGAATTACGCTTCGCTCGAACAGATTCGCGGCACCGGCACTGACGCGCGCAGCGATATTTACAGCATGGGCGCGACCATTTATCACCTTCTGACCGGGGAAATGCCTCAGGACGCGATGAGCCGGATAGCGGCGATATTGATGGGGCAGCCTGATCCGTTAAAACCGGTCGCAGCCTTGAACCCGGGAGTCTCCGCAACGATTGCGGCTGTGATCGAAAAAGCTATGTCGCCGCATCCTGATCAACGCTATACCTCGGCGGCTACGATGCGCCAGGCCCTGCGAAGCGCCGCGAATGAAACTCCGCCGGTAAATTTGCACCGCGCCCGGACATTGACCGATCAGCCATTGAAGGCGGAGGCCGCCGCCGCTGAGACTCGAATGAGAAAGATGCATACGGCGCTGCCACCTCCGCCGCCGATGAAAATGGAGAACACTGCTTTACCTTCGCCGGTGAAGGTAGAAAACACTGTTCTACCTCCGCCGCCATCAGTGGCGAAACCTGCGGATTCGCCAACTCCCGATCACCTCATCATTTTGCTTGATGACGTTAATCGAAAAACGCCGAAAAGAAACATTCGGCAAAGAAATATTCGGGAAGCAGCCATCCAGGAGAATGTTATTCGGGAGGACGTTATTCGGGAAGCGGATGATCAGGTAGCGGAAGTCCAGGAGAAAGATATTCGGGAAGCAAGCGTTCAGGAGAAAGATTTTCAGGATGGAGATATTCAGAAGAAAGACGCTCAGGAAATAGATATTCAAGAGATAGATGCGCACGAAATAGATGTTAATGAGCAGCCGGCGCAAACGCTTATACTTGAGCAGCCCACGATATTGACAGGGCCACTTCAGCGTAAGCGGGCGTTGTTGTATGGCCTCGGAGCTTATATCCTGGCTACGTTGCTTATCTGCGTCATTGTGTATAAAGCGTTTGAAAAAAGACCTGACTTGCTTCAGGGCGCAGCGGAATTGGTCTCGACTACTCAGGTAAATGTCGGAGGCCCGGTTCTGGCGATACCTATGCGCGTCGAGGCGCTTCGTTACTACCTTGAGATTGCTTCTTCGAGTAACAAAGCTGGCGACAAGGCGGCGCGCGTGAGCGGATTGATGCCGTTGGAGGGAGGTACAAAATTCAAGTTTCATTTCAAACCTGCGGAAGGCGGATATCTTTATATTATCGCTTTAGGCAGGAATGGCGGCCCGCAAACCTTCCTGACGGCTCAACCAATGCCTGCGTCGGGAGTAACTACGAATTGGAGTAACGCCGGGACTGATTTTCATTTCCCTGACGGGGGACAGTGGTTCATGATCCAGAAAGACGCTGAGAATACGCCATTCACCGTCATCTTCTCCAAAAAACCGTTGACGACGCCGGCTTTCCTCTCATTGCAATCCGGACGCGACCTGAGCGCCGACGAGAGGCAGGAACTGATGGATATGAGAAAGCGGTATGCCGCTAGCGCGCCGGAGTTGGTTGCGATACAGGATGGCAGTCAGCCCGCCGTCGCCGTGCAATCACCTGCGGAACGCGCGGCCAATGAGCCGGTGATTTTCGATATATCAATCAAGCGGAAGTAATTGATAACCGGCGATAGTTACAAAAACGGAAGAAGCAGTTACTGCCGCTTGCCTGGCCTGTGATGGATATGTACAGATCGAAGCTCGAAAAACGAAGGTCAGGGAGCGCAATTGTTATTATCTTTGGCATAGTTAGCCTGCTCTTTTGGGTCAATTATGTTACCGGCCAGGTAGTCATTGTACCTAATAAACTGAAGACGACACGTTCAAACAGCAAAGCAAAATCCAAAGCAAAGTCCAAAACGAAGCCAAAGGCTAATACCGCTCCCGCCGCTACGCCAGTGGCGCTGCCTGATCCAAAGCCGGCTGTAATCGCGAAACCGCCCGCCTTCGCCGTCTCACCTCCGCCGTCGTTGACGACTGCGGCGACAGTGAACCAACCGGCAAGCGACACTACGCCCGCCAATTTATCCGAATTCGTATTTGACGTAATAACGAGCGATGCGCGGGGGAAAGTTACAGAAACGCGCAAAGAACGCGCAAGGTATTTCATCGAAGAATTGAATGGCGGAGTTCCGATTGAAATGGTCGAAATACCGGGCGGGATGTTTTTGATGGGGACAGCGGCGGGCGAAATAAAACAGATCAGCCAGGAGAGCAAACGCGGCGTTGAGAGAGAACTGAGGGACAGGTTGCAGGAACGATTGCAGTGGGAGGCGCCGCAGCATGCGGTGAAGCTGTCATCGTTCTACCTGAGCAAATACGAAATAACCCAGGCGCAATGGCGCGCCGTGGCCAGTCTGCCGAAAGTGAGCAAGGAACTGATGAGCGATCCGTCTTATTTCAAAGGCGGCGCTCGCCCGGTGGAAATGGTGTCCTGGGATGACGCAGTGGAGTTCTGCGAGCGTTTGTCGCGCGCGACCGGGCGCAAATACAGGCTGCCTACCGAGGCCGAATGGGAATACGCCTGCCGCGCGGGCGCAAGGTCACCATTCCATTTTGGCGAAGCGATACTGTCGGCCTGGGTGAATTACCAGGGCAAATATCCTTACGCCTCAGCCCCGAGAGGCGTCAATCGCCAGGAGACGATGCCCGTCGGCAGTCTTGGGCTAGCGAACGCGTTTGGGCTTTATGACATGCACGGCAATGTCTGGGAATGGTGCCTCGATTCCTGGCACGACAACTATTTTGCGGCTCCGGACAATGGAAGAAGCTGGGAAGCAAGCGGGGTCAACTACATTAAGGTGATTCGCGGTGGCGGTTGGGATAGCGTCGCGAGCGAATGCCGGGTCAGCGCGCGTAACAGAATTAGTTCGTCGTTCAGGCTTAGCGGCATTGGGTTTCGTGTGGCGGTGGAAGTGGCTGACAAAGCCGGAAGGTGATTTTGTTTCTTGTTCGACGATGTTGAGTGGCGGATAATCTCCGCCGTGAACAAACAAAACACAATCGAAATCATCGTCAACGGCGATGCGCATCAGGTCAATCAGGGCGCGCGCATCACGGATTTGATCAAGCAGCTTGAGCTTGCGCCGGAACGGCTCGCCATCGAATTGAATCTTTCGATTTTGCCGCGCGCGAAGTGGGCTGAGAGTGAGTTGAAGCCGGGCGACAAGCTAGAGATCGTGCATTTTGTCGGCGGCGGTTGAAACTACTCGTACCTCAAAGCCTCGACCGGATCGAGCCGCGAGGCGCGCACCGCCGGATACAGCCCGAAGATCAATCCGACGGCGGCTGAAACGCCGAACGACATCGCAATCGAATTCCACGTCACGAACGTGTTCCATTCGGCGTAAAGCGCGACCACGCGCGACACGATGAAGCCGAACATCACGCCGATCAACCCACCGACAAAACTGATCGCCAGAGCTTCGACCAGAAACTGCTGCCAGATGTCGCGGCGGCGCGCGCCCAGACTGCGGCGCACTCCGATCTCGCGCGTCCGCTCCAAAATGTTGGCGAGCATGATGTTCATAATGCCGATGCCGCCGACCAGCAGCGAGATGCCGGCGATGCAACTCATGACGATGTTGAAGATGCGCTGCGTGCGCTGGTTCTGTTCGAGAAGCTCGCGCGGAACGACAATCGAATAATCGTCGGCCTTGCCGTGCGTGTTGGCCAGCACCTGACTGATCAAAACAGCGGACGGCTTCAGCGCGTTAATGTTTTTCAGGCTCAGCGTGATCTCGTCAAGCTCCGATTCAAACCGCTTCAACTCGAATTTCTTGAGCGCCGTCGCCAGCGGGATATAAATGTCGTTGCTGAAATCCTGCAGCTTGACGCCCTCGAATTCATCTTTGGTCAAATTGTTGTCGGCGAGGACGCCGATGACCGTGAACCACATCTTGTCAATCTTGATGGTCTTGCCAATGGGCGATTGGGCGCCGAAGAGCTTCTGTTTGACGCGCGAGCCGATGACGCAGAATTGCTCATAATCCTTCTGATCCGTTTCGGAAAGCAGACTGCCTTCGGCGAGGTCGTAGCGCGCGAGCCGGAAATAAGACGGCGTGACGCCGACGACGTTGGAATCGTCGCTCTTGCCCTTGAACGAGAAGATTTGAAACGTCTTGACGCGTTTGCGCGCGGAGTAGGTTTCAAGATCGGGCGTGACCGCCGTGATCGCCTGCACGTCGCGCGTCGAGAGGCCGATGGAATTCTCGCGGACTTTCTTGAGGTCTTCGTCCTTGAATTCGCGGTCTTTGACGATGACGTTGCGCAATCCCATCGTGTCAATGATGCGCAGGCTCTCTTTTTCGGCGCCCGCGCCGATTGAAAGCATGGCGATCACCGCGCCGACGCCGAAGATCATTCCGAGCATCGTCAGGAACGTGCGCAGCTTGTGGGTGTAAAGATTGGCGAAAGCCAGATTGATTTCAGTCAGGTATCTCATTTCTCTTTCTTGCTTTCATCTTTCGATTCGCGTTTCACGTCGGGCGGGTTGAGCGCCAGCGTCTGCCCCGCCTGCAATCCTTCGGTCACGGCCACTTGAATCAGGTCGCCCTGTCCGAGCTTGACTTTCACAGGCTCGAACTGTCCGGGCGATTTCTGAATGTAGACGGCGAGGTCGGAATCTTTTTTGACTACGGCGCTGCGCGGGACGACGATCACTGATTTCAAGTCGCCCGCGCGGATTTGCGCCTTCAGCTTCATGCCCGGCTTCATCAGGTTCGGATCGGTTTTGTCCAATTCGACGATGACCTGGAAATATTTGACCGGCGATCCCTGATCAATCGCGCGCGCCAGGTTGTCAATGGTTTTGACCTTGCCCGTGAATTCCTGCCCCGGAAACGGATCGAGCGTGACCGTTACAGGCTGATCCTTCTTCAATTCGCCCGCGTCTTTTTCCAGCACAAAACACTTGGCCTCCATCTTGTCGGGGTTGACGAGGTTGAAGAGCGTCGAGCCTATCCAGACCGTGCGGCCCGGCTGGATCGAAAAGCCGCTGAAGAAGTATTCAGGGTTGTTGTAAACGATGATGCCCGAAGCGGGCGAGATCAATTTGAGGGAAGCGAACGCGCGCTCGATCTGGCCGATCCTGGTGTTGGCCTGCTGGCGTTCGAGCAGCAGGATCGCTTCGTCGAGCGTGTAGACCTTGCCCTTCAATTGCAATCGCGCGTCGGCGAAGACCAGTTTCTTTTCGCTGAACTCCTTGTTGATCTGGCCTTCGATGATGTCGCGCTGCGAATAAATCTGCGCGTCGCGCGGCAGGAACTCGTTGATCTTCTGCAATTCAAGCTCGGCGATGCGCTTGTCTTTGATGATGTCGGTTTTCTCGACGTTCGTGGCAAGCTCGCCTTTGGTGATCTTCTGGTTTGCCATGTCCAGATTCGAGCGGAATTCGAGCATCTGCAAATCCAACTCTGTTTGATCGAATTCGACCAGCGTGTCGCCTTTGCTGACGTGGCGGCCGTCCGCGACGACCGAGGCGATCCTCAAATTCTGAGTCGGGACGAATGGAACCGCGATGGTCATTGATTCAGCCGATTGCAATTCGCCGTTGGCGTAAATCTTCAGCGTGAAATCGCGCGGCTGAACAGCGACGGTGAGCGGCGCGACTTCGGACGAGCCTGACGGCCAGGCGCGACGCGCGGCATAAATGGCGACAGAGACGGCGGCGAGCAGGATGATTGCGATGAAGATCGCGCGGATGAATTTTGGAAGTCGTTTGATAGGTCTCATAGCGTTATATTTTCTTTCAACACAAAGGGACAAAGGATCAAAGGATCAAAGGTGGAAAAAGGATGAAGACGGCCCATATTCTCCAATCCCTTGACCCTTTGATCCTTTGTCCCTTTGTGTTGAAATCGCTCTCACAAAAAACTCACTTTGCTTTCGCGAAATCGCTGGCGATGCGGTCGCCGGCGTTCAATCCCTCGACGATCACGACCTCGTTTCCGTTCGATTCGCCGAGCTTGACCTGACGCTCGCGCCAGCCCTCGCCGGTCTTCACTTTGACCATCGAGCCTTCAGCCGTCGTGCGCACGGCTTTGAGCGGGACGGCCAGACAATTCTCAATCGAGGATGTCGCGATCTTCGCCTTGACGCTCATCGCCGGGCGCATAATCGAGGTGTCCAACTGGTCGAGCGCGATCTGAACTTCGAGGATTTTGTTCGGGATGTCCCAGGCTTTCGAGCGAACGAGTTTGCCGATGTTTTTGACCGTGCCCGAATAGGTTTTGTCGGGAAAAGCGTCAATCGTGACTTCGACGCGCTGCCCGGTTTTGATCTTGCCGATGTCAACTTCGGGGACGAAGGCTTCGGCGATGATCGTGTTCAGGTCGGGAATTTCGAGGATTGATTGGCCCGACCAGGTGTTCTCGCCGACGCGGTATTTATCGCCGTTCCATTTCGATTTATAGATCACCACGCCGTCGCGGTCGGCTTTGGCCTGGAATCTCTCCATGCCTTTTTTGATATCGTTGACCTTGTTTTCGGCGCGCGTCTTCTTGCTGGCGATGATTTGATAAGTCGCCTCGCTCGATTTCCTGTGCCATTCGATGCGCTCTTTCAACGCCTCGACTTCGCGGCGAGCCTGTTCAAACGCCAGACGATCTTCTTCGACCTTGTTCGGAACGTCGAATTGCGGATCGCGCGTCTGTTTCAGCTTCAGCTTCTCGTAATTGTTTTCAGCCGCCGCCAGTCTCGATTGCAGTTCCTGCCGCTCAAGATCAATCTGCGTCCGCGTCTTCTCAAGCTCCTTGTTGGCTTGATCCAACTCGTTCTGGAATCTTTGCAGATCGTCCCTGATCCTCTGCGCGTCGAAGGTGATTAACGAGTCGTTCGCTTTGACCTGCTTGCCTTCGGCAATGAGGTTGACGATCTGGAATTGCCAGTAGTTGCTGAAGGCCGGCGGCGCGCCGAAATTCTGCACCGAGGTCGCGCGCAACAATCCCGTGGCGTCAACGCCGAACGCCAATGTCTTCGGCGCGACGACAAGCTCATCGCCCGTCGCGACAGCTTTGGGAAGCAGCGCCGAAAGCTTCGATCCGAAAAGGACGTATGCGGCGGCGATGGCCGCGATGAATGCGAATGCGATGATGACGCGTCTGTGTTTTTTGATCATGACCTATGTGCCCTATGGGACATACGACCTGTATTGCCCTATTTCGCCAAAACGCGGTCGCCCTCTTTGAGAGCGCCGTTGTCGGCGACCAGATAATTCAATCCATCGGCGGCGAGGATCGTCACAGCGACTTCACGCCGCGCGTCTGCGCTCTCGATTCGCGTGACCTTCGCCGATTCGCCACCGGCTTTCACGGCTGAACGCGGGACGAGCAGGTTCGGCGCGGTTTCGCTGACGACGACCGACACCTGGGCCGACATCCCCGGCTTCATGATTTCCATCAATGTCTGATCGAGCGAGATCGTGACGCGGAAGATTTTCGCTTTCGCCATCCAACTCGCTTTGATCGCAGTCTGCGAGATGTCCTTGATCCGCCCCGTGATCACTTTGTCTGGGTAGCTGTCGAGTTTGACTTCGGCTTTGGCGCCGATTGAAAGCCTGGGGCCGTCAACCTCATTGACCTGAGCCAGGACTTCCATCTCGGTCAGATCGGGCAATTGCACAATGGGAAAGCCGCCCCAGACCACATCGCCGACCTGAATTTTGCGGCGCTCGTTCCAGTGATCGTTGTAGAGAACCATGCCGTCCGTAGGCGCCTTGATTCTCATCCCGTCCAGATTGCTTTTGGCGCGGTCGAGCTGAACGTCGAGCTTCGCCTTCTCGATTGTCTTAACCTGCAATTCGGCGGCCTGCTCCCTCTTTCTCTGCTCGATCTTGTTCAGATGGTTTTCGTATTCGGTCTTCGATTTTTCGAGCGCGAGCTGGGCTTCCTGATATTCGCGGCGCGAGACGACTTCATTCGGAACTTTGGCTTTCAGCTTCGCCTGTTCGTAAGCCAGCCAGAGCTTGCTCAATTCGACTTCCAGATCGCGCAGCGCCGATTCGTGCTGCGATTTGGTTCTGACGATCTCGCTCTCGGCGGCGACGATCCGCTCATCGGTGTCCTTGATCCTGGTCAGGATGTTCGTGCTGTCGAGTTCGACCACAAGGTCGCCGGCTTTGATCACCGTGCCTTCGGGCGGCAGGTAAACGATCTTGGCTTCTTCCGAAGAAGCGCCGTAGATCGTCCGCGAACGCACGGCGCGCAATTCGCCATCGAGCAGCAGAATCTTTCTGACCGATCCGCGTTTGACCTCAACGGTCGCGTCGGCGTTCTTCGCCTCGTTGTTTGAAGATGCGAGGAAGGAATTGAATGACGGGGAATGAAAACGGTAAATGAAAATCGGCGCAAGCAGGGCAAGCAGCAGGCACGCGCTGATGACGAGCGCCAGGCGACGGCTCGCAGGCTCTCGCAAGTTAGAAGAAGGGCTGAGCATAGGTGGTCCTCTTGATTTATCTGTCCGGATTATCTGTCGGGATTAACTACGGCGACATTGCTTCAAACGTTGAGACGAAAGCAATGTTTCAATTCTTTAGTAGTTAGTGGCAGAGAGAGAACGCGGGGCGGGAAAGGTCTTGCAATGGCGAAGGTGGGACAATTTGGCAAATTGCCCCACCTTGTTTGTGAATTACGGACGAGCCGGAGGACGCGCGGGCATCGTTTCAGCAGTGAACCTCGGCAGCATCTCATCGCGCATCGCCAGATGGTAGACGGCGGCGGCGATGACGATGGCCGATTTCTTCATGTCGTCTTCGATGATGCGTTCGTACGTGTCGAGGTTCGTGTGCCAGGTGTAGTTGAAGTATTCAATCGGGTCTTGTCCGATGCCGATGCCGGGCAATCCGACCTGACTGAATGAGGTGCTGTCCGTACCGCCCAGCGCGCGGCTTCTGGATGTGATCACGCCCGCAAAGCCCAGGTCTTCAAACGGAGCGAGGATGGGGCGCAGCGCGTTCGCGGTTTCAGGCGGGCCGAAGACGCTCATCCCGCGCGCGCGGCCAGTGCCGGAATCAATGTTGAAATAACCGCCGAATTTGAAGTATTCGGGCTTCGGATTTTCAAAAGTTCCGAAATGCTCTTTGACGTAAGCCTGCGAGCCGAGCAATCCCTGCTCTTCGCCGCCCCACAGCGCGACGCGGATCGTGCGGCGCGGTTTGACTCCCAGAGCCTTCAGGATTCGCGCGGCCTCCATCATCGTCGCGCAACCGGCGGCGTTGTCGGTCGCGCCCGTCGCCGAATGCCACGAATCGAGGTGGCCGCCGAGCATGATCACTTCGTCTTTCTTGTCCGTGCCCGCGATTTCGGCGATGGCGTTGTACGAAGTTTTGCCTTCGGGGTAAATCTGGTTGACGATGTTGAATTCCGCCTCGACCGGCGTCCCATCGGCCAGAACGCGCGAGATGCGCCCATAATCTTCGTTGCTGAGCACGGCTGTCGGCGGAAATTTCGATGGATCGAAGTTGCGGTTGTTGAAGGCGCGGACGCGGCGTTGCTCCATTCGGCCTTCTCCGGCGGTGTCCATAATCATCATCGTCGCGCCGTTGGCCGCAAGGAATTCACCGGCTCTCTGGTTGATCTCCCTCGATGACAATTTTCTCGGCTGGCCCGGCTGTTGCGGTGGCTGTTGCGGTCTGGCGTTGGGAGGCGGCCCGCCCGGTCCGGCGCCGGAGAATCGCGCTTTGGCCTGATCGTCGCTCATCCGTTTGTTTTCAGGCGCAAAGCTGACCGGCAGGATGTGGTGTTTGCCCACCATCACCATCATGCCTTTGACCTTTTCCTTCTCGCCTTCCAGAAAAGCTTTAAACTCTTCTTCAGTCGGCGAATTGGGCGGGATCATCTGATAAATCTTTCCCGTTACTGCGCCGTTGGTGCTCGGCGTCCAGGCCAGCGTCTCGAAGACGAGCGGGTCTTTGTACGGCGAGATGATGTGGCCCGAAGCGCGTTCGTTGAGCCAGCCGACGTGGCCGAAATCCCACGGCTCAAGATGACCGTTGCCGAAGCCCCACGAAGTCATCTGCCTGATCGCCCATTCAGCGGCGTTCTTGTGATTGGGCGAGCCGGTCAATCGGGGGCCGTAAACGTCCGTCAGGAAATGCATCGTCCGCATAACCTGCGAATTCTCCATGCCTTCCTTGCGGATTTTGGCCTGGATTTCGGCGTCGGGATTGGTTGCGACAGCGGTGGCCTGGCCCTGAGCCAGAATGGCCGCCGGGTTGATGAGTAAAGCGAAACAGAGAAGGGAAGCTCTGAACGTTCGCAGCATTGGTTCTCCTTAAAGTGTGCGGCAAAACGCCAGCTTGCCGCCGGCTTGCCGATTGATTGCCAGATTGTGCTTTACAGAATGAATGGATTGCCCGGCAAGTCGTCAACTCGCCGGACAACATTTTCGCTTTTTTGCGATGCTTGACAAGCTTTCGAGCGCGCCTTTAGTATCGCGCCTTCGTTTTTACATCCCAACAAAAGAAGAAAGGCTCAAATCCGGAAGACACGATGCGCGTAATTCTGGCTTCATCCGAAGTTGTGCCGTACTCAAAGACCGGCGGTTTGGGTGATGTCGCCGGGGCTTTGCCGAAAGCGCTCGCGCGCATCGGTTGCGACATCTCAGTCGTCACCCCACGTTACACGGGTTTCGGCAAACGCCACGGCGATGTCGTCAATCATGAAACCGGCGAGATGATCTTCGATGACTTGCGCGTGCCTTTCGCGGGTGGCGTAAAATACGCTGCAGTCTGGCGCGATTGGATGAACGGCGCGCCGGTTTACTTCATAGACAACCACGAATATTTCGGGCACGGCTACATCTACGGTTCGGGAAATTTCGACGTCGAACGTTTCGCGTTTTTCAGCCGCGCGGTTATCGAACTTGCCAAACGCATTGGCGGCCCGCCCGACATCATTCATTGCAACGACTGGCAGACGGGCTTCATCCCGGCTTACCTGACGACCGTTTACGCCGCCGACCCGTTCTTCGCGCGCACGGCCACGCTCTTCACGATTCACAATCTGGCTTATCAGGGATTGTTCGATCCGAACCTGCTGCCCAAATTCGGGCTTGGCTGGGACGTTTTCCAGTACGGGATGGAATTTCACGACGCGGCGAACGCGATGAAATCGGGCATCTACTTTTCGACCGCCATCTCGACCGTCAGCCCGAAATACGCGCAGGAAATTCAGACGCCGGAATTCGGCAATCGTCTCGACGGATTGTTGCGCGCGCGCCACGACGATCTGATCGGCATTCTCAACGGCGTTGATTACCACGAATGGAACCCGGAGACCGACCCTCATCTCGCGGCCAATTATTCGATTCACAATTTTGACGGCAAGGCGGCGTGCAAACGCGACCTGCTGGAGAAATATCATCTGCCGATTGATCTGGAAAAACCGGTCGTCGCGATTGTCTCGCGCCTGACTTCGCAAAAGGGAATCGAATTGATCACACAAGCCGTCTGGCGAATGCTGGAGACCGGCGCGTATTTCGTCTTGCTCGGTTCGGGCGCTGAAAGTTACGAAGGATATTTCCAACACGTGCGCGACACGATGCCCGCTCAGGTCGGCGTCTATTTCGGTTACAACAACGCGCTCGCGCACCAGATTGAAGCGGGCGCGGATATGTTCCTGATGCCGTCGTCTTACGAGCCTTGCGGGTTGAACCAGATGTACAGTTTGAAATACGGCACTGCGCCGATTGTGCGCGGCGTTGGCGGATTGGACGACACGATCCGGAATTTCGAGCCAACAACCAGGCAGGGAAACGGCTACAAGTTTTACGAATATTCGGGTGACCGTCTGACCGAGAAGTTTTACGAAGCGATCATGGCCTATTACGACCGCGGGACGTGGCGTGCGCTTCAACGCAACGGGATGCGCGAAGACTTCTCCTGGGAGCGTTCGGCGCACAATTATCTGAACGCTTATCATCGGATCGTCGCAGCGAAGAGATGAGTAGGGAGTAGGGAGTAGGGAATGGGAGGAAGAACGCTATTCCCCTATTCCCTACTCCCTACTCCCCATCTGTGTGCCAGCGGACACACCCGTTTGGTATAATGCGCGGGCTGGAAAACCGGATGTTGAAGACGGTGTGGCAAAAGGCTTTGTTAAAAGTGGAAAACGGTTATAAAAGGAGAAAGAAATGAGTCAATTTGTGGCTGAAGTTAGCGATTCGAATTGGGAAAACGAAGTTTTGAAATCAGACAGCCCTGTCCTGGTGGATTTCTGGGCGGCGTGGTGCGGCCCGTGCCGGATGCTCGCGCCGACCGTCGAACAGGTGGCCGAGAAATTTCAGGGCAAGGCGAAAGTGGTAAAGCTCAACGTTGACGAGAATATCGAAATCTCCGGGAAATACGGCATTCGCGGGATCCCAACGCTGGTGCTTTTTCACAGGGGACAGGAAGTTGATCGTCACGTAGGCGTGCCGTCAAACGCCCTGACCTCGATCTCCCAAATGATTGAAAGGCAATTGGCGTAAAAAAAGGTGGTTGGTGATTGGTGGCTGGTGGTTGGCAGATTTATTTCCGACCACCGACCACCAACCACCAACTACCAACCACCAAGTTTTATGGCAACAGATTACGACGTAATTATCATCGGTGGAGGGCCGACAGGATTGGCCGCCGCCGTTTATACCGGGCGTTCACTGCTGCGGACGCTGGTGCTGGAAAAACAGACCGTCGGCGGACAGATCGCGCTCTCGGCTGCGATTGACAACTATCCCGGATTCGCCGATGGCATATCCGGCTACGAATTCGCCGAAGCTTTTCTCAAACACGCGCAACGTTTCGGCGCTGAAGTCCGCATCGGCGTGGGCGCGGCGTCGGTCGCTCGCAACGATGACGGGACGTTCACCGTCGGCTTGAGCGACGAAACTTCAGTGACCGCGAAGACGGTGATTCTGGCGATGGGCCGCCATCCGCGCCGTTTGGAAGTTCCGGGTTACGACAAACTCTTCGGCAAAGGCGTCAGTGTTTGCGCCACCTGCGACGGCGCATTCTTCCGCAACGTGCCGGTCGCCGTTGTTGGCGGAGGCAATTCAGCGGTTGAAGAGGGGCATTTCCTGACGCGCTACGCTTCCGAGATCAATTCAATTCACCGCCGCGACCATTTCACCGCGCAGAAGATTTTGATCGAAGAGTATCTGCATGACCCGAAGGTGAAGCCGGTCTGGAACAGCGTGGTTGAAGAGATATACGGCGAGAACGAAGTTGACGGCATCCGCATCCGCAATCTGACGACCGACAAAACCGAAGACCTGCCAGCCAAAGCCGTCTTCGTCTTCATCGGCTGGATTCCGAACTCGGCGATGGTCAAACATCTGGTTCGGACTGACGACGAAGGTCGGGTGATCGTCAATGAATTGATGGAAACCGGAGTCCCGGGCCTGTTCGCGGCGGGCGACCTGTGCGTCCGTCCGATTTATCAGCTTGCGAACGTCGTGGCCGATGGCGTGCAAGCCGCCGTTTCAGTCGAACGCTACCTTGAAATCAAAAAGCATCACGATCCGAATCACGGCTATTGAAAACGCGATTGCATAACTCGCGCGCGGCGCAATCGGAAAGCAGGAAGAAGTGGCAGCCAGAGACTTCTACCACGAACACGTCAGGACGGCGCTCACCAAAGATGGTTGGACGATCACTGACGATCCTTTATCGGTTAAGTGGTTGGGAACCACACTCCAGGTTGACCTCGGCGCAGAGCGCATCATCGCTGCCGAAAAAGGCGCCGAGAAGATAGCGGTGGAGGTCAAAAGTTTCATAAGCCCTTCGATAATCGAAGACCTTAAAGACGCGCTGGGGCAGTTCCTGATCTATCGCGCTTCATTGAAAATTTACGAGCCGGAGCGCCGCGTTTTTCTCGCTCTCCGCCACGACGTGTACGACAATACCTTCGGCCTGGATGATGGCGAAATGCTGTTGCTCGACGAGAAGATCAATTTGGTCATTTTTGACGCTGACAGAGAGGAGATTGTCAAATGGATAAGCTAGATCGTTATCGAGACGTTATCGAAAATAAGTTGAACGACTTTGTCACTATCTCCGAACGCGCTCTCGGCAGCGACAAACTCCGCGACAAAGCTGTCTTCGACCGTCACAACGACAGTTACCTGGTTGTGCGTGAGGGCTGGATCGGTTCGCGTCGTGTTCATTCTTTCGTCGTCCACGTTGAAATCATCAACGGCAAAATCGTAATCCAGGAAGACTGGACCGAGCACGGCATCGCCAGAGATTTGGAAGCCGCCGGCGTTCCGAAATCGGATATCGTGCTCGGCTTTCAACCACCCGAAGTCAGGCCGCTCACCGGTTACGCCGTAGCCGCCTGACCACGCAACTACCCAATCCACACACATGAACCTCGCAATCATCGGCGCGCAATGGGGAGATGAAGGCAAAGGCAAGATCGTTGATCTGCTCGCGCCTCACTTCGACGTCGTCACTCGTTATCAGGGCGGCCACAACGCCGGACACACCGTCATCATTCGTCGCGGCGGAGTTGATCAAAAATTCGTCCTGCACCTGATCCCATCCGGCATCACTCATCCCGGCAAAACCTGCGTCATCGGCAACGGCGTCGTGGTTGACCCGCAGGCGCTGCTCAACGAAGTTGACAGCCTCCGCGCGCAGGGCATCGAAGTCAATCATCGCAACCTGCTCATCAGCAACCGCGCTCATCTGATCCTGCCTTATCACGTCGCGCTCGACCGCGCTATTGAAGCCGGTCGCGGAGGCGCCGCCGTCGGCACCACAATGCGCGGCATCGGCCCGGCTTACGAAGACAAGATGGCAAGGCGCGGTTTGCGCGCGGGCGATCTGACCGACCCGGCCACGTTGACCGAAAAGCTTTCGCACAACGCGAAGCAGGCCAACCGGCTGATAGCCATGCTGGGCGGCGATCTAATCAACGAAAAACAGTTGATCGAAGACGGCCATCGCTGGAGCCAACTCGTGGCGCCGCACATCTGCGACACGACTTACTTTTTGAACAACGCCGCGCGCGGCGGCAAATCGCTGCTGCTCGAAGGCGCGCAGGCGACGATGCTCGACATTGATCACGGCACCTACCCGTTCGTCACCTCGTCCAATTCGTCCATCGGCGGAGCGATCACCGGCACTGGCCTTCCGCCTTCGCAGATCAACTGCGCCATCGGCGTGATCAAAGCCTACACCACGCGCGTCGGCGGCGGCCCGTTCCCGACCGAACTGAACGACGCGATGGGCGAACACATCCGCGCTCGCGGAGGCGAATACGGCGCGTCAACCGGACGCCCGCGCCGCACCGGATGGTTCGACGCCGTGGTCGCGCGCTACGCCGTGATGGTCAACGGCCTCGACGCGCTGGCGCTCACCAAACTCGACGTGCTCGACGACCTGGACGAGATCAAAATCTGCGTCGCTTACCGCATCGGCGGGCGCGAGACCGATCAAATTCCTTACGACGCCAACCAGATGTCGGAAGCCGAGCCGGTTTACGAAACGATGCCGGGATGGAAAGAGAAGACCGTCGGCGTATCCAGGTTTGAAGACCTGCCGGAAAAAGCCAGGAATTACATTGCCAGACTCGCTGAATTATCCAGCGCGCCGTTCGCGTTCATCTCAACCGGCGCCGAACGCAACGAGACGATCATCGAGACAGAAGTCTTGAGCGGTTGCGGGATCAGGTTGGCCGTTTAAATCAATAATGTTTCATTGGCGAGTCTATTGAGCGGGCGAAGTTCGCCTTAACCACCAATCGTATTTCAGATGGCGGTCGCGGCATTACATTGTCTAGCTCTCATGAGACCAAGCCTCAAGGCATCGTTTCAAAACTAAAGTCGCCCCCAATGTTTCTGTTCAAGGGCGTGATAAAAAAGGCCCTCCTGCAAGACCTAAACGATATTAAGGCCGCGGTCGAACGGAAATGACCGATTGCGGCTCAACAACGGCATGTAGCGGAAGGCGGTCCGGGCCACCGCGGATGCCGAGTTTTCGGCGCTCTTGATGGTCTTTGAGCAAATAATGCAACCACATCGTAGGGGCGGGTTTTCCCCGCCCGGATCCGCTATCGAGGGGGCTTGGGCGGGGAAAACCCGCCCCTACGATGTGGTTGTAGTTAATTTTCAAACGCCATAAATAGCGTCGGCCCTAGGAGTACTCCAGAGAATGACTCACAACATTACCAACCTTGTGTCGCCCCCCTTGACAAGGCGCCGCCTCCTGGGTGCGGCCGCCGGAGCCGCCGCCGCTGCTGCTGCCAACTTGATGCCGCTCAACCTGCGGCGTGTCCTGGCGCAAGATCAGCCGCGTCCGGGAGCGCTGCGCGACATCAAACACGTGGTTCTCCTGATGCAGGAGAATCGCTCGTTCGATCATTACTTCGGCACGCTCGCCGGTGTCCGCGGCTTCGATGACAAGAGCGCCTTAGTGTTGCCCAGCGGCAAATCCGTCTTCCATCAACCGGACCCGGCCAACCCGCTCGGCTATCTCCTGCCCTTCCACCTGGACACGCGCACGACCAGCGCGCAGAAAATCCCCTCAACCAGCCATGCCTGGGGCGTGCAGCACGACTCCTGGAACGGCGGCAGGATGGATAACTGGCTGCCAGCCCACCGCAAGGTCGAGGGCGCCAAGGCGCCTTACGTCATGGGCTACCACACCCGCGCGGACATCCCCTTCCATTTCGCGCTGGCCGAGATGTTCACCATCTGCGACGGGTATCACTGCTCCGTGATGGGACCGACCTGGCCGAACCGCATGTACTGGATGACGGGTACCATTGACGCGGACGGCGACGGCGGCGGCCCGCTGATCAACAACAAGACCATCAAGGGCGGGTTCCGCTGGACCACCTACGCTGAGCGTCTGGAAAAAGCCGGCGTGAGTTGGAAGGTATATCAGCAGCAGGACAACTACGGCTGCAACATGCTGGAGTACTTCCAGACGTTCCAACAAGCGGACCGGGATTCCCGGCTGTATAACCGGGGCATGATTCGCGAACCGGAGGGCAAGTTTGAGTACGACGCCATGAACGACAAGCTGCCAGCCGTATCGTGGATTATCCCGACGAGTACGCAGTCCGAACACCCCGACTACATGCCGGCCGCGGGCGCGGCATTCATTGCCAGCAAACTCAACGCCATCGCGGCGCGACCGGACGTCTGGGCCAAGACAGTGTTCATCCTGAACTACGACGAAAACGACGGCATCTTCGATCACGTCCCTCCGCCGGCGCCGCCGCCTGGCGCCCCCAAGGAGTTCGTGCAAGGACTCCCCATTGGAGGCGGCTTTCGCGTCCCCTGCATCATCATCTCGCCGTGGACGACCGGAGGATGGGTGTGCAGCGAGTCCTTCGACCACACGTCGGTCCTGCGGTTCCTGGAAAAATGGACGGGCGTGCCCGAGCCAAACATCAGCGATTGGCGGCGCAAGACCTTCGGTGATCTTACCTCCGCGTTCCGCTTCGGTGGGGAGAAGGCGGAGGCTCCCCTCCTTCCTGACGCCGTCAGCGCCCTCTCCCGGGCTCGTTACGAGTCGGCTTATCTGCCTGCGCCTACGCTCCCCGGCGCCGAACAGAAGCCGCCGACACAAGAGAAAGGAAAGCGGAAGCGCATTCCGCCCGAGAAATAAACATGTCGGCGGCAAACACAAACGCTAATCAGGGGCGCCAGTTCGGCGCGATTCAATTGTGTGCAAGCATCGTCTCGTGGCTCTTGGCAATCCGAGTTGTCACAGTATTAACTATTACTGCAAGCGTAAAGGCTTGCTTGGAATGCGCAGAGATCCTGCTCTTGCCACAAAGTTTCGCCGTCACTCCGGTGTTGCTTGTCGCAATCGTGCTTTCAGGCATTGCGCTTTCCGTCTGGCTCGGGAGGGCATTCATTGCCGACAACAGATGGAAAGAACTGAACACAAGCTTGATCGAAAAAGTCACTCTGGCTGTACTCGTACTGGGTATTGTGTGTCTCAATGTTCCCTTGTTCTTGCAGTAGCAAAAAACGGCAGAACAAGGCGCTCAACCGGAGCGGCGGATGAGCCGAATCTGTACTCAGCGTTTAGACTCGACTATGCGCTATGAAAAACAGGATGACTAAACGGGTCACGTTATCAGATCACAAGGCGGCTTTTATCGCCGCCGCGCTTGCCGCCGTGCTGATGACATTGGGGATCATGGAGGTCATAAGCCCGCGCCCACGGCCATACACAGGGAGAGCCGCTGGGACGAGCGAGTATCTGTATCAGACCTTCGGTCACATTGGCCCGGCCTTGCCCTTGCTAGGCATGGGGGCGCTTTTTTTGTTTGTCGCCTTCGCCGCGTCGCGCGGCTGGGGCCAAGGCCCGCATCCGAAGTCAAATAAGAAGTCGAGAAAGCATTCGGCTTAAACACAGCCTTCAATCCACTGTAGAGTGATATGAGAATGCTGCGGGCTAATGACTCGATGAAACCGTTATGAACCTTTACATTCTTTTACGCCGGGCCGGTCTGGTGTGCGCGCTGCTGCTGGCTTCGGCCACAGTTCGCGGCCAGGACATCGCGTGGCCGCAGTTTCGCGGGCCGGAATCGAATCCCGTAGGGACGCATGCGCGGCTGGCTGAACGCTGGTCGAAGACGGAGAACGTGGAGTGGTCGCGGGAGATTCCCGGGCGCGGGTGGTCTTCGCCGATTGTGACCGGCGGCAAGGTGTTCGTGACCACCGTGACGACGGATGGCAAGTCGAAGCCGCCGCAGATCGGAACCGAATACAGCAACGAATACGTCGCGGAGCTGCAAAAACAAGGGCTTTCGATGAAGGAGATATTGGAGCGCGTGACGGCTCGTGACATCGAATTGCCGAATGAGGTGATGCTGCGCTACTCCCTCTATTGCCTGAATCTGAGGAGCGGCAAGGTGGAATGGCAGAAGGAGTTTTATGCGGGGCGGCCTCCCGGCGGGCGTCATCGCAAAAACAGCTTTACCTCGGAAAGTCCTGTGACCGACGGGAAGTTCGTTTATGTGTACGTGGCGAATCTGGGGTTGTGGGCGTTTGATTTGAAAGGGAAGCAGGTGTGGACTGCGCCGCTCGAAGCGAATCCGATCTATCTGGATTTTGGGACGGGGAGTTCGCCTGCCCTCGCCGGAAACCTGTTGGTGATCGTGAACGACAACGAGAAGCAGCAATTCATCGCGGCGTTCGACAAACAGACGGGCAAGCAGGTCTGGCGCACGAATCGTGACATTGGCGCCAGGAACCAACCGCCGAGGCGGTCAGGCTGGGCGACGCCGTATATTTGGCGGCACGCGCTGCGCACTGAGATCGTAGCGGTGGGGCCAGGCGAAGTTGTCAGTTACGATCTGGCCGGGAAAGAACTATGGCGCATGTCAGGAATGTCGGCGACGCCGATTCCAACGCCCTTCGCTTATGACGGCCTGCTTTATATTGACGGCGGACGTGGAGCGTTGCTTGTCGCGATCCGTCCCGGCGCTTCGGGCGACATCTCGCTCGGAAAAGATCAGACCTCGAACGAGTACGTCGTCTGGTCGCAATCGCGCGCCGGGACTTATCTGCCGACGCCTGTGGCTTACGAGGGCGCGGTGTACTCGCTGACCGAGACGGGCATATTGAGCCGCTTTGACGCCAGGACCGGAAAGCAGACTTACAAGACGCGGATTGATCCGGCGGCAACGGCTTTTACGACCTCGCCCTGGGCCTACAACGGCAAGCTGTTCTGCCTGAGCGAAGAGGGGCAGACGTTCGTGATCGCGGCAGGTGAACAGTTCAAGTTGTTGCACGTGAATTCGCTGGACGACATGGCGCAGGCGTCGCCGGCTCTAGTGGGCGAACGCCTGTTGATACGGACAGAGCGCAGCCTTTATTCGATCCGCCGCAAAAGATGAAAGGGGAAACGAGACCGCAACGGCAAGCTGTGTTCACTTTCTGATCGCAGGCAAGCGTCCTTCATCGCGCACCGACCGCGCGGCCTCCTCGAAGCCGGCCCAGGCCGCCGTGGCGAATTGCGATCCCACGCTGACCCGCCGCACGCCCACAGCCGCAAGATCGGCGACATTCATTTCCGAACCGAGCAACAACACATTCACCGGCTTGGGCGCGACGGCGTCAACAATCGCCCTGATGTCGGCCAGTTCTCTTGCGCCGGGAGCGTAGAGCACATCGGCTCCCGCGTTCGAGTAAGCGACCAGCCGCTCTATCGTTTCATCCAGATTTGTTTTCCCGATTAGCAAACCTTCCGTGCGGCCAATGAGCAGAACGTCCTCGCCTGATTTGTTTATCGCTTCGCGCGCCGCCCGGATGCGTTCAACCGCGAGCGGCAGCGGGTACAGTTCCCTGCCTGTGCGATCTTCAATCGAAAGCCCCGCAACGCCGGTTTCAATCGCAAGCGACACATTCGTTGCGACGCCTTCGGGTTGATCGGCGAATCCCGCTTCAAAGTCCGCGTTGACCGGCAGATCAGTCGCCGCGCACAACGCGCGCAAGTGTTCCAACACTTCATCGCGTGTCATCTCGCCGTCTTCTCGTCCGAGTGATCGGGCAAAGCCCGCGCTGGTCGAGGCCAACGCCTTGAATCCGAGTTTTTCCAAACGACAGGCGCTGCCAACGTCCCAGGGGTTGGGGATGACGAAGCATCCGTCTTCGTGCAGCGCGCGAAAAGCCGCGCGTTTAGCCGCAAAATCTTTGCTCATAACTTTGTACTCCGATCAGTTTATAGAAACGCAAAGGATCAAAGGAACAAAGGGGCAAAGACTGGCTGGAAAGATCCCCCCAAATGCCCTTGACCCTTTGATCCTTTGACCCTTTGCGTTGAACTTTTGATTCATCCGTTTTCACGTCGCGTCGTGGAAGATAATGCCAAGCGTGTGACGATGACCCGAACGAATGCGGCTCACGCCGTGACGCAGGTTGACTCGATATACGCCCCGCGCGCCTTGCACGGGCCGATGGCGAACGGCGAACACGACGGCGTCGCTTTGTCTGAGCGGAACCACTTCCGCGCGCGATTGCATGCGTGGCCGTTGCTCGGTCAGCACGAACTCGCCGCCAGTGAAATCCCGGCCCGGGTCTGACAACAGGATAGCAATCTGAAGCGGGAATACATGCTCGCCGTACAGGTCCTGATGCAGGCAATTGTAATCGCCCGCTTCGTATCGCAACAGCAGCGGCGTCGGGCGAAGCTGGCCCGCTTCGTGGCAACGCGCAATGAAATCGGAAAGCTTCGCAGGATAGCGAGCGTCAACGCCCATCGCCGCGTTCCATCGGTTCGCAATCGGCGTCAGACGCGGATATATCTCCGTTCGCAGTTCGGAAACAACGTCAGGTAGCGGGTAGCTGAAATACTTGTACTCGCCGCTGCCGAAGCCATGACGGGCCATCACAACGCGGCTGCGGAAAATATCGTCCACCGGATAGAGCCTGGCCAGCGCATCGCATTCTTCCGGCGTGATAAGACTTTCGATAATCGCGCAACCTCGCGCGTCGAGTTCCTTCGACACCAACTCCCAATCAAGCGCGTTCACCCGATTGACGACATCGTTGGCCTGGACGCTCGCCAATGCTTCTTTGACTACCGCATTCACGCCTGCGCCTCCTTTTCCAACAGCGCGCGCTTGCGCTCCACGCCCCAGCGATAGCCGGACAATCCGCCGTCGTTGCGAACGACGCGATGGCAGGGAATCGCGACCGCCAGCGTGTTCGCCGCGCAAGCCTGAGCCACGGCCCGCACGGATTTCGGCGAGCCGATGCGGTTTGCGATGTCGGTGTAGCTCGCGGTTTCGCCCGCCGGAATCTCGCGCAGAGCCTGCCAGACGCGCTGCTG
>JAJVID010000022.1:13981-44477 GCA_022072205.1 Acidobacteriota bacterium | reverse complement strand
TGACGATCTTGAAAGGCCCTGGGCCGTTCCAACCAGCGATGGCCTGCGAATCAGCGCCGACCTCGTGACATTCGGAGATGTATGAATCAATGACGGCGGTCGAGGCGCTGTTGATTGCGACGCCGCGCCGGGCGTTGCCGGTTGTGTTGCCGTGAATGTAGCATCGGTCAATGATCAGATTGTTCGGAACCTGTGACAACGAAGTGTGCCTTCCATCGAGTTCCACGATGGCGTAAATGCCTACGCCGCTTTTGACGCCGATCTCAAGCCCGATGAATCGGTAATGATGCGCGCCCGAAGCGGTGCGAATAGCCGGATCGGAATTGGGGCTGATGATCTTCGGCATCACGGCGGAGTAAGAAGGCGCGATGCGCGTGCCCGCTGGAGGCAAATTTGCATCTGCGATTGAGGAGCGAATCACGATCCAACCCGAGCCGGATTTATTCGGCAAAATGAAATTTCCTGTGAACGTCGCGCCGGCCTGCAACGTGATTGTGTCTCCCGGCTGCGCCTGATTGAGCGCGGCCTGGAAATCTCCGCCTGCGGTAACCGGGATCGTGCGCCCGGCAGGCGGCGTGTAATCGGTGTTCAGGTAAACCCTCGGCAATTCAGGAGTGTTTCCGGACTGGGCGCTCACGCCCATCATTTGGTTGAATATCGAAAAGTGCGCTATTGAGTTGGATTGGTTTCGATCTGAGAAGATTCCTTGAAAAGAAATAGCGCAAACAAGTAGAAGCATTAGTACCAGTTTGTTATTCATTGTTACCTCGGATGTACTTTGACAGCTCAGTTTTCGGGAAGTTGATTCCCAGCATAAGGGCATCAGGGTCGTAGCTTGCGCGCCATAAAACGGCGCAATACCCAGCAACAAGATGTTGATCTCAAAACCCCGTGGGCACTTATAGAGTTGGATCGTCGGTTATTGAGACTGTGATGAGATTGGCGCTATCGCATTAAATAACTGCCTGGCTTACAGGCTTTTAAGGCAAAAGGCCAATAAAATGAGGGATTGCCGGTGTGTGTAGGCGCAGTCAGGCGCGCTTCAACGCGCTCGTGCGCATTGCGGAAATTTGCTTAATTAGGAGTGGAGTGGGAACCGAAAACAGTAACCAGGACACTAACCCCGATTAGTGTTAATGTATCGAAAATGTGGGTGACTTATCAGGAGAATGAGGAATTCAGCGGTAATTTGTCAAACTATTAAAACTATAAAGCTGAATAACACCGGGCATTATACGTGTTCAAACCAGTTATGCAACTATAAATTCCAACTTTAATTTACTGCGCTTATGCGCGCGCGATGTTACTAATAACTAAGCAGACTCAATCAGCGAGGTCGCGTTGACGGAACTGATAAGATAAGATTGCGCGCCTTACGCAAGGAGGTTTAACTTTAACCATGAGGCTGATCACCCGATCCGACGTTCAACAATCCATCTCAATGCGCGATGCTGTAGAGGTCGTTAAGGGCGCGTTCAAAGAATTGTCTGCTGGCCGCGCCGACATTCCATTGCGAATCGCGCTGCCGCAGCCGAAGCGCGAAGGCGTGACGTTATTTATGCCCGGATATTTGAGCGATTCTGAATCGCTCGCGATCAAGGTCGTTTCAGTCCATAACCGGAACGCCGAACGCAATCTGCCGCGCATCAACGCCATCGTCATCGTGATTGATCCGGCCACAGGTCAACCGATAGCCGCGATTGAAGGTGGATACTTGACGGCGCTGCGAACCGGCGCGGCCAGCGGCGCGGCGACCGATCTGCTTGCCCGGCGTGACGCCGAGGTCGCGGCGATCATCGGCGCAGGCGTCCAGGCGCGCACGCAATTGCTCGCCGTCGCCGCCGTGCGCCCGATCAAACAGTTCCGGATTTACGCGCGTCATCGAAAAAGCGTTGAGGAAATGATCGCCGAGATGCGGCCACAGCTTGAGCCTTCAATCGAGCTGTTCCCTGCCGATTCCCCATCGCAAGCCGTGCGTGAAGCTTTGGTGATCTGCGCCGCCACGACTTCATCAACGCCGGTTTTCGACGGCGCCGATCTGCGGTCCGGCGCGCACGTCAACGGCGCAGGCTCCTACAAACCCGAAATGCAGGAGATTGATTGCAAGACGCTCGAACGCGCGTCGAAGATCGTGGTTGATTCGCGCGAAGGCGCGCTGGCCGAGGCTGGCGACCTTCTGGTCGCAATCGAACGTGGCAAGATTCAATCTTCGGACATTTACGCTGAGATCGGTGAAATCGCCGCCGGTTTGAAACCGGGGCGTGAAAGCGATGATGAGATCACGTACTTTAAATCGGTCGGCAACGCCGCGCAGGACGCCGCTATCGCGCAGGCGATTTATCAACGAGCGTTGCGCGACAATCTCGGAATCGAGATTGATCTATCAAAATAAATCCGGCGACACACTTCCAACGAGGGCAAATGACATTCAAACCACTGACACAGACCGCAAACTGGGAGCCGCCTGCCCACTGGCGCAGGATCACGACCATTGACGCGCACACCGAAGGCGAGCCGTTTCGTGTCATCACGGGCGGCTTTCCTGAACTGCCAGGCGACACGATTCTGGCCCGGCGGCGCTACGCCAAACAGCATTACGACGACCTGCGAACCGCGTTGATGTGGGAACCGCGCGGACACGCCGATATGTACGGATGCATCGTCACGGCGCCTGTGACGCCAGGAGCCGACGCTGGCGCGCTCTTCATTCACAACGAAGGCTTCAGCACGATGTGCGGACACGGCGTCATCGGGTTCACCACCGTCGCGCTGGAAACAGGCATGTTTCCGATGACGGAACCTGAAACGACGCTGAGGATTGACACGCCCGCCGGCCTGGTTACAGCGCGCGGCAGAGTGAGCGACGGACGCGTGAAGAGCGTTTACTTTCACAACGTGCCGTCGTTCGTTCTGGAACTTGACGCGATGGTTGACGCGCCTGGATTGGGGCGAGTTCGTTATGACCTCGCGTTCGGCGGGGCGTTTTACGCTTACGTTAAAGCGGAAGATCTGGGGCTGACCTGCTCGCCAGAAAATTACCGGCGTTTGATCGAAGCCGGGATGGCGGTCAAACACGCGGTGATGGCCAGTCGCGCCATCCCGCACCCGTTTGAAGCAGACCTGAGCTTTCTTTACGGCGTGATTTTCGTCGGCCCCGCTTCAAACCCGAATCATCACAGCCGCAATGTCTGCGTCTTCGCCGAAGGTGAAGTTGACCGCTCGCCGACGGGCACCGGCGTGAGCGGGCGTCTGGCGATCCATCACGCGCGCGGCGAACTCGGCGTTGGCGAGCCGATCACTATCGAAAGCGTCATCGGGAGTAAATTCACTGGGAAGGTGGCGGCGACAATCGCCTTCGGCCCGCATAGCGCCATCATTCCCGAAGTCGAAGGGACGGCGCACATCACGGGGAGGCATGAGTTTTTGATTGATCCTGCTGATGAGCTGAGGAACGGTTTTCTGCTGCGCTGATACCTTTCAATTGGATGGTTGCGGGTGGTGTTCACGTAACCACGCTCAGTATTCAAGCCTCCCGCGGGCGCTACTTCTCCACTTTCCACGAAGTCAGCGTATATTCAAGATCGAGTTCTCCCCAGTCGAGCCGCAGTAATATCCTGTCTTCGCCCGCAACCCAGAAGTCCGAGATAGAAGTTTTTTGAATGACCGGGATCACCTGAAAATGCGCAGCTTTGAATTTGCCGGCCTGGACTTCGACTTCTTCCTCGCCGATCAATTTGACGCGACAGGTTTCGACGCGTCCCAGCGGGCCATCCACGCCGCCCAACCGCGTTGAGGTGTTGTAAAACGCCCGCAGTTGCTCGCCGCCCGTCAGCCGGTCGTAATTGAAACAAATCCAGGCGTCCGCCATCGCCGCCTGCGTTTTGATCGAAAAGAAATCCGTTGGGATATTGATAGTCTGAATTGAGTGGCCGGTCGCAGCTTCGTCGGTAACCACATCCATTCCGCAGCCGTGGATGCGGAAATAACCCGCGCCGACAAGTTGTTCGGCGGCCTGCGATCGAATGAACGCGTCCACCGGACGGCCGTCTTTACTGCGCGTGTAAATCACATCGCGGACGATGCTGGAGCCATCCGCAATCGCCAGACACCGCATAGTAACAGTGCCATCACGGTTGCGGGTCAGGCTCCAGTCTTCGCGCCCACATTCTTTGCCGGTTGATTTCTTCCGATACGACAGCCGCCCGTATTGATATTTGAGATCCAGCATTGTGGCTCAACAGGAAGAGATAGCCGAAGAGATATGTAATATTCGGTAGGACAGATGGAATATCACATATTCTCTTCGGCTTGATACGCCTGTTACTCGTCAACGTCGCCCGCCCAACAGCCCGCCGATCATCCCCGCGACATCGTCAATCGCCGAACCGTCGTGATCTTTGTCCAGCACGGAAGAGAGCACTCCCAACAACGGCGAGCCTGCGCCGGCCTGTTGAGTCGCGCCGCCGAGCAACCCGGCCAGATCGCCCGCGCCAAGTCCCTCCTGGCGCTGAGTGCGTCCGAGCGCGCCCATCACGATCGGCGCCAGCATCATCAGCAGCGGCCCGACCTTGCCCATATCGAGTCCGCTGGCCTGGCTGACGCTCTGTTCAACCGCGCCCTGATTGCCGCCGAAGACGTGGCCGAGAATGCCAGCGCCCGGCCCCGAAGCATAATTGCCGAGAAACCCGCCCACGTCGTCGAGAATGCTCCCGTCGTGATTACGGTCGAGCGCGCTCAGCAACGAAGCCGCCCCCCCTTCGCTCGCGCTGTTGTTGGCCAACCCGCCGAGCAGCATCGGCAATGCGGCCTGAATCGCGTTGCTCGTCGTGCCTTCGTCAGTTCCCAAATGCTGACTGATCTGGCTGACGGTGTCGTTGTTCAACGCTTCACTGAGTAGTCCTGTCAAATTCATGATTTGCCTCCTTGATGTTTGCGATTTTACTTCTTTGGTGTTTGTTGATTGTGGGGTGATTGCGATTCTTCACGAAGGTAATTCTGATTAACCCAGCCGGCGCCATTCTGATAACTGATTGGAACCCATCGCTCGCGCCCGCTCCGGACGCTCGCGCCAGTCACCCTGATCCCGCTGGCGTCGTGTGGGATCGCGCCGACGATTGCGGATTCCCGATTCGGCTTCGAGCGAACATTCAAAACATCATCGCCCCGCACGTTGAACACGGCGTAACTTGCGTTCGTTTTCAACCTGCGAGCCGTGGCTGGCGATTTGCGCCCGGTCTTGAGATTGAACTCAACCCAACCTTCCGCAGGCGCGTTTTTGGGCGCGTCCGCGCCTGTCGAGTTGACACGATAGTAGTAAATCCTGCCGCCGTCTTCAGCCCATTCCGCCGCCGATTGCAAAATGTAATCCCAGCGGGAGGTGATCCTGCGTTTGCCCGCGCCATTGGATTTAAAAACAAAGCCTATGTTGTCGTTGCATTCGTAACCGCAGGCAATGACCAGGAAATGCGCGCCCGTCGGCGAGCGGCGAATTTCCAGCAACGACATGAAGCCATCCTGCTCGGCGTCGAGCAGGAGTTTACCATCCAGAGTAAGTTGATTGCGCGATTCATTGATCGAAGGCCTGGCGGTTTGCGCAAAAGTAATCTGCGCCGAAAGATCACGTGATCCTCCGCAAAATAGGATAGCCAACAATAATGATAAAAATCTCCGGGCCATTCTTTCACACTTCGCGCCTCTGGAATGATGACGCTTTCCGCACAGGCGCAACTATAATCCCCGCCGCATTGACCTGCAAAACATATCCTGACCACAAATGAGATGAGCGCGGGAAAACTGAAGGGAATATTGATCGGTTTGATTTTTAGCCGCAGTCAGATGGAAGGGTTCCAGATTTCGCGCAGGTCAAGCACAAAGCCTGGTAGCTCAGGATCGGCTGAAACCTCAGTCGCGTCTTTCAATTCCTCGACAGCGACATCGGGACGATAGACAAAGACAGTTCGTGTTTCCGGATCAATCAACCAGCCGAGCCGCACTCCACAGGCGATATACTCTTCCATCTTGGCTTTGACGGTATCAAGATCATCGCTCGGCGAGCGCAGTTCAATTGCAAAGTCGGGAGAGAGAGGCAAAAACTTCTTTCTCTCTTCCAGAGTCAGTTGCGCGAGCCGCGATTTCCTAACCCAGGATGCGTCAGGCGAGCGATCCGCGCCACTGGGAAGTTTGTAGCCGGTTGAGGATTCGCCGATTTTGCCTGTGCCATCCTTCTTCGACCAAATTCCCAATTGAAGGTTGATCTCTGCATTCTTATTTCCAGTTTCCCATCCGGTTGGCGGCATAACGATCACCTCTCCTTCCGCCGTGCGTTCGAGACGCAGATCGGGGTTCTGCCTGACAAGCTCGTAGAAAAGGTCTTCGGTTGATTTAAGTTGATAGCCGCGCTGACTCATAAACATCGCCTCCGGTTGATGGCCGATTCTAACACGGCGCCATTTCAGATTTGCAGCCCCAACGAGACGTGCTTCGTTTCGAGAAAAGCATCCATCCCTTCGCTGCCTAATTCTCTCCCCCACCCGCTCTGCTTCACGCCGCCGAACGGGCAGATGCTCGTCGAAGGCACGCCATCGTTGATTCCAATCGTTCCCGCTTCGAGCGATTCCGCCAATCGAAACGCGCGATCCAGGTCAGCCGTGAAGGCGTACGCGCTCAGGCCGTAGATCGTGTCGTTGGCTTTCGCAATCGCTTCCTCTTCGGTGTCGAACACCGAGATTGCGGCGACCGGGGCGAAGGTCTCTTCCTGCGTACACAGCGCATCGTCAGGCACGTCGGCCAGCACGGTTGGTTCGATAAAGAAGCCTTTGTCGCCGAATCGCTTTCCGCCGCACAGCGCGCGGGCGCCGCGGGCCACTGCGTCTTCGATGTGCGCGAGAGCTTTCGTCAATCCCGCGTCATCAATCAGCGGCCCGATGTCCACGTCTTTTTCCAGGCCGTCGCCGACTTTCAGCGACTTCATTCTCGCCGTGAAAGCTTCAAGAAAATCTTCGTAAATCGGGCGTTGGACATAGACTCGATTCGCGGCGATGCACGATTGGCCGGTGTTGCGCGTCTTGGCGGCGAGCGCGCCCTCGACCGCGCGGTCGAGATCAATATCATCGAAGATCAACACCGGCGCGTTGCCGCCGAGTTCGAGCGACAGCGGCTTGACGGTTTGCGCCGCGCCCGCGATCAGAATTCTGCCGACTTCGGTCGAGCCGGTGAAGGTTACTTTACGGCACAAAGGATTCTGCAAAAATTCCTGCCCGATCTCCGGCGCATCGCCTAACACGACTTGAAAAACGCCTTTCGGCAATCCGGCTGCGGCTACGCATTCAGCCAGCGCGATTGCGCTCAGCGGGGTTTGTTCAGCAGGCTTCAAGATGATCGTATTACCGGCGGCCAATGCCGGCGCGGCTTTGCGCACGGCCAGCACGAGCGGAAAATTCCACGGCGTGATCGCGCCGACAACGCCCATCGGCGATTTGATAATCAAGTGGCGTTTGCCGTCCACCTGCTGCGGCACAATGCGGCCATAAGCTCGCCGCGCCTCTTCGGCGAACCAATGCAGATGATCAACTGCGAACGCGATCTCAGTTCGGCTTTGAGCCAGAGGCTTGCCGTTTTCGAGCGTCATTGTGCGCGCGATCTCCGTCGAGCGGTTTTCGATTTCATCGGCGATGGCGCGCAGAAACATTCCGCGCGCCTTGCCTGTCAGCTTGCGCCAGCTTTGAAAAGCTTCGTGCGCGTCAGCGATGGCTTGCGCGACACGCGCGCGGTCAATTGTTGAAACCTGCGCGATCGCTTCACCGGTTGCGGGATTGATCACCTGTTCGAATGGAGATGAGACTAACCAGTCGCCATTCAGATAAAGAGGACAGATCTTCATATTTCTACTTCGGAATCTTCGCGAAAACTTCTAAAAGTTGATCAACATTGATTTTCATTTTTTCAGAGGGAGGAATTTTCAATCAGCCATAATCGTCTCATCGTCTGGTGTTCGCGGTCTGGCGTTGATTGGCGTTTGGCGAGGCGTAAGCTTTCACCAGCCGATAGAGATACTCCTGTCCGTCGTAAAATGACTTCACGCCGATGCGCTCGTCTTTGCCGTGCGCGCGGCTGTCGTCAATGTCGCCGAAAATGCCCGACGTGCCGTACATCGGAATGCCCGCGTTGCGCAGAAACAGGCTGTCGGTCGCTCCCGTGCTCATCGTCGGAACGACGGGAACGCCGGGCCACATCTGCTCCGTGATCGTTTCGATTGGCTTCATCACTTCGGCAGCCAGCGGCGAGGGCCGGCTTGGTTTCGGTTCGCGGATCGGCGTGATCGCGATGCGGCTGTCGTTGACGACTTTAACCAGAGTCTCGCGCGTCTGCTCGGCGGTCTCAGTCGGCAGGATGCGGCAATTGACTGTCGCACGCGCCGTCTGCGGCAAGGCGTTTTCAGCGTGCCCCGCCTGAAGCATCGTCGCCACGCAGGTTGTCCGCATCGTCGCGTTGTAAGCCGGGAAGTTTCCCAGATAAGCGACGGCCCCGGCGTCGGGCGGATTTTGAATCACGCCTTTCATCGCCGCGCCTGTCTCGCCGCCTTCGATCTTCGAGACGCGCTCGAAATAAGCTCGCGTGACTTCGTTGAGGTTGACCGGGAACTCGAATTGCGCGAGACGCTGCAAGCCTGCGGCCAGATTGTAAATCGCGTTGTCTTTGACCGGGCGCGAACTGTGGCCGCCTTTGTTCTTCACTTCGAGCAGAAAGCTCTGATAGACCTTCTCGCTTGCCTGAACTGAGTTGAACAGCTTTTTACCATCGCGAATCGCGCCGCCGCCGCCTTCGTTCAAACCGAACTCGGCTTCAATCAAACCGCGATGATTTTTGACCAGCCAGTCAACGCCATTGAAATCGCCGCCTTCTTCATCGGCTGTCAGCGCGACGATGATGTCGCGGTCGGGCTTGAAGCCTTCCTGCTTGAATCGAATCAGGTTGGCGATGAAGATCGCGGCCATCGCCTTGTCGTCGGACGCGCCGCGACCGTAGTAGTAACCGTCTTTCTCCAAAAACCTGAACGGATCGAACGACCAGTCTTCGCGCCTGGCTTCAACAACATCGAGATGAGCGAGCAGCAGAATCGGCCTGCGCGCGCCGGTTCCGCGAAACCGCGCGACCAGATTGCCTTTGCGCGGATTCGGCCCCAGAACTTTGAAGTCTGCATCGGCGAAGCCTGCGGCTTTCAACCGCGCGGCCATCGCGTTTGCGGCGGCTGTGCAATCGCCCACTGAATCGGTCGTGTTGATCTCGATCAGTTGGTGAAAGATTTCGCGCGTCAGTTGCTGGTGTGAGTCGAGCGTTGTTGTCTGAGCGATTTGACGCTCAGGCGCGGCCAGCAAACCGAGCGACAACGCCGCTGCGAACAAACCGATCCTGCTTTTCTTCATTGTCATCCTCCGAAAATAACCCCGTAGTGGCGAATAAATTCGTCACTACGGGGGTTAAGCTTAACGCGCCTCTTTCAGACCGTAAGCTTCCAGATATTTGACGCCCGTGCCGGTGTTGAAAAGCACGATGCGATCCGTCGCTGAAACCTGTCCTGAGGCCAGCAGTTTCTTCAAGCCCGAAAAACAGGCGGCGCCTTCGGGCGCGCAGAACAGTCCTTCAGCCGCGCCCACGACGCGAGTGTCGGCAATCATCTCTTCGTCAGTCACGGCGACCGCGCCGCCTCCGCTCTTGCGCAGGATGTCGAGCATGATGAAATCGCCGATGGCTCGCGGCACTCGCAGCCCTGATGCAGCCGTATGCGCATTCTCGAACTCCGGCGCCTCATCCCAACCGTTGTCGAAAGCGCGAACGATGGGCGCGCATCCCGCGGCTTGCACGCTGAACATTCGCGGGCGTTTCGATCCGATCCAGCCCATCTCCTCCATCTCGTCGAAAGCCTTCCACATTCCGACCAGCCCGGTGCCGCCGCCGGTCGGGTACAAAATCACGTCGGGCAATTCCCAGTTGAATTGTTCGGCCAGTTCGTAACCCATCGTCTTTTTGCCTTCGATGCGGTAAGGCTCTTTCAAAGTCGAAACGTCGAACCAGCCTTCTGCTTCTTTTCGCTTTGCGACTTCGGCCCCGCAATCGGTGATCAAGCCGTCAATCAACGTGACGCGCGCGCCGAGTTGCTCGCACTCGATGCGATTGGCGGCAGGCGTGTCGCGCGGCATAAAAACGTAAGCTTCCATTCCAGCCGCAGCCGCGTAAGCCGCCATCGCGCCGCCCGCATTGCCCGCCGTCGGGATAGCGACCTTCTTGACGCCCAACTCTTTGGCCATCGAAATCGCCGCCGCCTGCCCGCGCGCTTTGAACGAGCCGGTCGGGTTCGGCCCTTCGTCCTTGATGAAAAGTTGTGGCAAGCCGAACTGCGCGCCCAATCGTTTGGCGGGCAGCAGCGGCGTCCAGCCTTCGCCGAGCGTGACGACGTTTTCGTCGTTCACGACGGGCAGAACTTCGCGGTAACGCCAGAGCGACGAGACGCGGTTTTTCAGGTTTTCCTTTGTGAGCGTTCGCGCGGCTTTTTTCAGATCGTAACGGACAAGCAGAGGCTTGCCAGCTTCGGAGAGGTTGTAGAGTTTGTTGGGTTCGTATGTTTTGCCGGTTTTAGAGCATTCGAGATGAGTAACGTACATTAAGAAGTTTACCTTTCATTCATCGCTGGTTGAACGGCTTGTGTGGTGGCTGACATGGATTTCTTCTCAAAAGAGATGGTGGCCGGTTGCCTGTAGTCGGCGAAATCTCTTCCAACCGACCACCAGCAACCAACCACCAGCCACTCTTTTAGTATTCCAGCCGCAGCCCGAACTGCCACTGGCGCGGCGTCGCCAGCCGGAAGAGGCTGGTGATCTTGCCCGCCGAACCTGGGCAATCCACGCAAGCGCTCGGATTGGCGAAGTTCATGTGATTCGCGAAGTTGAACGATTCGGCGCGGAACTGCGCCTTGACTCGCTCAGTGATCGCGAAGTTCTTGAAGAACGACATGTCCCATTGCGAAAAGCCCGGCCCGACCAGCCGGTTGCGGCCAACGCTGCCGAACGTTCCCTTCGCCGGGCGACGCCATGGCCCATCGGTTTGCCCATTGGCCGTAAGCGGCGCGGAGGTGGTCACGAACCACCCGTTGCGATTCGGATTGCTGGCGCGCCAATCGCCAACCAGATCAGGCCGGCACCAACCCGTGTCACGGTCGGCATTGCAATCGCGGTAGGTCGGCGTGAACGGCAAGCCGCTCTGCAACTGCCAGACGGTGTTCATCTGCCAACCGCTGACAATGTAATCCACCGCCTTAGGCGCGCTGTTGAGGAACATCTTGCCCTTGCCGAACGGCAACTCATAAATCCCCGACGCCAGAAAGACGTGGCTGCGCGTGTTGTCATTCGGGCCGTAAGCCTGCGTCGCGTCAATGTTGTAATAGGTGTTGGTGTAATTGAACGACCGCGACCACGTGTAATGGCTCAGGAGCGAGAAACCTTTCGAGAAACGCTTCTCGGCCTTGAGCTGCATGCCGTGGTAGTTGTTGCTCGCGTCCGAACCGTAGTAGCGAAAGTTTTGCGACCAGCCGAATTTCTGGAAGAACGGTTTACGTTGATTCAGAGTCAGCGTGCCGAAGCCCTGCAACGTCGCCTGGTTGAAATCGTAATCGCCGCCGTTGCCGGCGAAGACGTGCGTGCCTTTCGTGCCGACATAAGACGCCTCGACCGAGATATCGCCGGGCAGTTGGCGCTGCACCGTGATGTTCCATTGGTCGCTCGTCGGCAAACGCAGCGTCTTCGGCAGAATGAACGCCGTCACGCCGTTCGGCAGGATCGGGCGGCCATTCGGCCCTTTCGGCTGCTTGTTGAGAATCGTCGCCGGGTCGAGCGGTTGCGGCCCCTGCGCCAGCGTGAAGACCGAGAGGTAATTCTGCGCCGGCTGCACCGACTGGATGCCGAGCACCGGCAGGTTCTGGGTCACGTTGTGTCCGAAGACCGAGCCGAAAACGCCGATGTCGAATCCGCGCCCAAAGCCCATGCGCACAACCGTCTTCTCGGTCACGCGATAGGCGATGCCGATGCGCGGCGAAACGGTAGTAAACGTGCCTTCCTGGTTCAGGTCGAGGCCGACTCCCTGACTGCCCGCGATCAGAACTTCGCCAGTGTTGATGTCCACGAAGCCGCCCTTGCCTGAGCCAGTCACGGTCTGCGGACGATAAATCTCCCAGCGCAAGCCGTAATTCATGGTCAACTTCTTCGTCACCTTCCACGTGTCCTGGCCGTAAAAGAACCAGCGGTTCTGCCGCTCTTCCGCGTCGGTGATCGTGCTGACGTAGCGCTCGAAACGGCTGACGTCGCCGAGCAGGAACGATGCGAGGCCCGCGCCGCCGCCTGATGGCCCGGCGGTGCGCGCCGCGTCGAAGTTCAATTCGCCCGCGCGATGACGGTCGGACGGAATGCGCAGGTTATAGGCGCGGCGAATGTCAGCGCCGAACTTGAATGTGTGATTGCCGCGCAGGTTCGTCCAGTTGTTGACGAACTGTATCTGCCGCTCGTTCTGGCGCAGCGGGCAGTTGCACGCCGAAACGCCGAGCGCGTAGCCGAAGTTGAAGCCGGCCACGCCGTTGATGAAAAAGGCCGGCATGCCGCCCGTGAAATCGTCGTTGTTAAGGCCCGGAATGCCGATGTCCTTTGCCGGTGTGGTCTGCGCCTGCCCCGGATCAACGTTTACGCGGTAGCGGTAAAAACCGAACCGGAAATCGGTCAGCCAGTTCGCATTGACCGTGTAATCGAAGCCGGCGGCCACGCTCTGATTGCGCGTCTTCGATTCACCGGAGAAAGTCGAGTTCGGATCAAAGCCGAGGCCGCCTCCGATGCTGCCGAAGACGCCCGGCGAGATCATCCGGTAATCCGCGAAGCTGTAGCGCCCGAAGATGTGCAGCGGCTGGCTGTAGTAATAATCCCAGCGCGTGTTGGTCAAATCTTCATCGAACTTGACCGAACCCGCGCCGACATAGTTCGGCAGGTCTGGCGCCGTCGCCGTGAAGTTCGGCAGCGGGATGTATTTGTTGAGCAGGCCCACCGCCTGAGGCGAGAGCCGCGCGGTCGGAATCTTGTTGCCCGCGAACTGCGTGCGATTGGCCGGCGCCGCGCCGCTCGCCGGATCGAAGATGTTGACGTTCGTCGCTGAAAAATCGCCCGTGCGCTCAGCCGCCGTCGGCACGCGCACCAGCACGCTGCCGCCGACATTGCGCCGCGTACCCTGATAATCTCCGAACCAGAACAGCTTGTTTGGAATGATCTTGCCGCTGGCCGCCGCGCCGAACTGGTTAGATTGCGTGACGGGGATGAAGCGATCCGTGCCGCGAATCTTTTGAAATTGCGTGAACGGATTGCGCGCGTTCAAATGATCGTTGCGGAGGAATTCGAACCCGACGAGGTGAAAATCGTTCGTGCCCGACCGCGTTTGCGCGCTGACCACGCCCGCGTTCGCGCCGAACTCCGCGTCGTAGGCCGAAGTCGTGATCTTGGCCTCGGTCAACGATTCGAGCGTCGGATTGATGACGATCAAACCGAGCATTGAATCGTGGTTGTCTGTGCCGTCGAGCAGGTGCGAGGTGCCCGCAAAGCTCTGGCCGTTGACGACCTTGCGGAAAGAACCTTGCGGGTCTTCGCTCGCGGCGGTCTGGCCCGGAAAGGCCGTCACGCCCGGCGTGAAAATTTCAAACGTCGTGAAGCGCCGGTTGAGCAGAGGCAGATTACTCACGGTCTTCTCGCTGAACGTGACTGCCACGTCGCTGCGTTCGGTCTTCAGCAGCGGAGCCTCAGCGCTGATCTCGACAACCTGACTGACTTCGCCGACCTCCAGCTTCACGTCAATGCGCGCCTCCTGATCCACCGAGACAGAGATGGTTTGCACGGCGGCCTTGAAACCGACGGCTTCGACGCGCACCTGATACGTTCCGGCGATCAGGAAGCGCTGCGTGAAGTTGCCGTTGTCATTGGATGTTGTGTTGAAATTCACCGCCCGCTGGGTGTCGGTGATCGTCACCTTTGCGTTTGCGACCGCCGCGCCCGATTGGTCAACCACCGTGCCGACGATGTTGCCGTAGACCGCCTGCCCGAAAGCTCTTGGCCCAATCAGCGCGAGAACGGCAAAACAAATTACCGCCACAGCTTTTCGCATAGTTGATATCCTCCTGAAGGTTTACTGGGAACATTGATGTGAAGAGGGATGTCACATCCCCCTATTTTTAAGCAGACGATTTGTGCGGGTAACAACTCAGAATTCATCGAACTCCGGTTGATACCTCGCCATCCCAGCCTGGTTTTGCAAAGCCCCTTCGCGTAATTCAATCGCCATGAAATGCTCGTCCGGCGTGTCGTATTTGCTCTTGATCCCAAAGCGGCTGGCCGGAACGAAGCCGAAGCGCGGGTAATAATCGGGGTGTCCAAGCACGATTGCGAACCGATGTCCGGCCTCGCGGCAACGCTCCAAACCGTGTTCAACTAGCGCCGAACCGACGCCCCGATTTTGGAATTCCGGCAGCACGGCCAGCGGCGCCAGTCCGATGCCGACCAGTTCCCCTTCGCCTGTTTCAACCGTGACCGGGCTGAAGAGAATGTGACCGACAACCCGGTCATTCACTTCGGCCACAAGTGAAAGCGCCGCCTTGCCATTGCGCCGAAGCGCGTCAACAAGATCGGCCTCCGCCGGTTGCCCGAACGCTTCTTCAACTACTTTTCGGATCGCCGCAATGTCTCGCGGCTCTTCAAATCGAATAATCGGCATCGCGCGCCTTATCCCTGTCGTTCCGTCTTTTCCGCACTCTCTTCCTACTCGTGTTTTTTCAGTTCAAGTTTGGCGATCGCTTCGCGGTGGACTTCGTCGGGGCCGTCGGCGAAACGCAGCGTTCGCTGGTGCGCCCACGCGTTGGCGAGATGGAAATCCTGGCAGACGCCTGCGCCGCCGTGCGCCTGCAACGCGCGGTCAATCACGCGCAAGGCCATGTTCGGCGCGACGACTTTGATCATCGCTATCTCGGCGCGCGCGGCCTTGTTGCCGACGGTATCCATCATGTAAGCCGCTTTGAGCGTGAGCAGCCGCGCCTGTTCGATCTCCAACCGCGAGTTGGCGATGTCGGCGCGGATCGTGCCTTGCTCCGCAAGCGTCTTGCCGAACGCGACGCGTTGTTTAACGCGGCGGCACATCGCTTCAAGCGAGCGCTCAGCCATCCCGATTGTGCGCATACAATGATGAATCCTGCCCGGCCCCAAACGGCCCTGCGCAATTTCGAAGCCGCGCCCTTCACCAAGCAGCATGTTCGACGCGGGCACGCGAACGTTTTCAAACGTGACTTCGGCGTGGCCGTGCGGCGCGTCGTCGTAACCGAAGACGTTGAGCATCCGCTCGACCGTCACGCCTTTCGCGTCCATCGGCACGAGGATCATTGATTGCTGTTTGTGCGTTGGCGCGCCAGGATCGGTCTTGCCCATGAAAATTGCGATCCTGCATCGCGGATCGCCAGCGCCCGATGTCCACCACTTGCGCCCGTTGATCACGTACTCATCGCCGTCGCGCGTGATTGACGATTGAATGTTGGTCGCGTCGGACGAAGCGACTTCAGGTTCGGTCATCGCAAAGCACGAACGGATTTCGCCGTTGAGCAGCGGCGCGAGCCACCGCTTCTTCTGCTCTTCGGTTCCGTAACGAACCAGGACTTCCATGTTGCCGGTGTCGGGCGCCGAGCAGTTGAAGACTTCAGCCGACCACGGCGCGCGGCCCATGATCTCGCACAGCGGCGCGTATTCCAGATTGGTCAATCCGCCGCCGTATTCGCTTTCCGGCAGGAACAGATTCCACAGCCCTTCGGCCCTGGCCTTCGGCTTCAGTTCTTCGATGACCGGGATGACCTTCCACCGGTCGCCGGTGTTGAGCTGTTCGTAAAACACGCCCTCGTTCGGATAGATATGCTCGTCCATAAAGGCCGATAGTTTCTTCTGCAGATATTTGACCTTGTCTGAAAATTCAAAATTCATCTTTGACTCCTTTCCACGTATTACAAAATCGCTTCAATCAAACGCGGCCCGGCTTCGGCCAACGACCGCTCAAACTCCTTGACCAAATCATCGGCGGTTTCAACGCGCACGCCGGGCACGCCCATTCCCTTTGCCAGACTCACCCAGTCAATCGCGGGCTGAGTCAAACCGATCAACTGCTGCGCCTGTTTGCCGAATTCCTTCACTCCCGCCCGCATCAATTCGATGCCGAGGATGCGGTAGCTGCGGTTGTTGAGGATGATCGTTTTGACGTTGAGTTGTTCGCGCGCCTGCGTCCACAACGCCTGCAGCGTGTACATCGCGCTGCCGTCGGCTTGCAAATTGACGACCACGCGATCAGGGCAGGCGATGGCCGCGCCAGTAGCGCAAGGCGGCCCCAGGCCGATTGCGCCACCGGGTTGCGTCAACACCGTATGCCGCGCCGCCGATTGCGACATCGCCAGAAACGGCGCCATGCTCGTGTTGCTCTCGTCCATCACGATGGCGTATTCGGGCAGCAGCGAGGCGACAGCGGCGGACAGTGTTTCAGGCGTGAGTTTGCCTGATGGTCGCGGCGGAATTTGCGCCGCCGAGTTCTGATCAATATTCATCGGCGCGCCGAGCGCATCAGCCAACTCTTCGAGCGCGTCGGTCACGTCGTCTTCGGGAGTCGCCAACACGACCGTTTGCTGCTCCGGCGAGATGAAATAGCTCGGCACGCCCGGGTAGCCGAAGAACGAAACCGGCGATCTCGCTCCGGCCAGCGTGACCGATTTGTAAGGCGAGATCGCGGCGATGGCCGCTTCAGGAAAATACGGCAGACGTTCGATGATCGGCGTTCCGGCGCCGCGCTCCCATCGAGCCGGAAATGTTTCGCACATCAGCTTGCAACCGGTCGCGGCGGCGATGCGCGCGGCGGCTTTCAATCCGCGCTCGCGCATCGCATAGCCGCCGAGGAATAAAACTTTCGGCTCATCGCGCCGCAACGCTTCGGCAGCTTGCTTGATCGCGTCCTCGCCGACTTTCGGCGGCGATGGGATTGAGCCAACCGCAACCGGCACACTCGCCGCATCCATCTGGCAATCGTGCGGGATAATCAGCGTCGCGATCTGTCCGTTTTTTTGCAAAGCGACGGCAATCGCCTCGGCCGCGTCTTCGGCCAACGCTTCCGCTGATTTGTTGCGGCGAACCCAGGCGGAAACGGGCCGCGCCAGCGATTCGATGTCGCTGGTGAGCGGCGCGTCCGCAGCCAGATGCCACGTCGCGTGCTCGCCGATCAAATTGATTATCGGCGAACGCGCGCGCCGCGCATCGTGCAGATACGCGATGCCGTTGGCGAAACCCGGTCCAAGATGCAGCAGCGTCAATCCAGGCTTTTCAGACATTCGCGCGTGGCCGTCAGCCGCGCCGGTTGCGACTCCCTCGAAAAGACACAGCACCGCGCGCATTCCCGCCACTTCATCAATCGCGCGCACCATCGGCATTTCGGTGGTGCCGGGATTGGCGAAGCAGACGTTGACGCCCGCGTCAATCAGCGTGCGAATTAAACTTTCTGCTCCATTCATTTTTATTTGATCGGCGAATAATCCGTCGCCCCCAAAATCACCGATTCGATTTTCTCGGTCAGCTTGCCGTTCTTCTCGCTCTCGCTGCGGGCTTTTTGCCATTCGGGATCGGTACCGAAAGTGATCCAGGCTTTGGCTCGCGCCTCGCGACTGGGGAACGCGAGGACATAAACCAGCGTGTTTTCAGAGCCTTTCTCCTTGTCGGTCGGCCCCCAGAATCCGACCACTTCCATACCGTGCTTCTTGAAAAGCTTCATCGTGTGGTTGCGGAACCGGGCGTGAAGCTCTTCGAGTTTGCCGGGCGCGGCGACGTAGGTGCGGATTTCAAAACAGCGCGAGTCTTTGACCAGCGAAGGGCTGGGCGCGATGGTCGGCGGGGTTGGCGCGTTCTGCGCTGAAGCGGCAATTGAAACAAAAGAGAGAATGAAAACGAGGGCGAGCAGTTTAACCAGCTTAGTCATTGCGGTGAGTCTCCGTGGAAAATCTCTGGGTGGTTATTTCGGCGGCATGCGAAGCGCGCCATCAATGCGGATCACTTCGCCGTTGAGCATTTCGTTTTCGATGATGTGTTTGGCCAGCGCGGCGTATTCAACCGGAGCGCCCAGCCGAGGCGGGAACGGAACCTGCGAGCCTAGAACTTTCTTCACGTCTTCCGGCAACCCGGCGAGCAGCGGCGTGTCGAATAAACCCGGCGCGATGGTCACGACGCGGATGCCCAGCCGCGACAGATCGCGCGCAATCGGCAGCGTCATTCCGACTATGCCGCCCTTCGACGCCGAATAAGCCGCCTGGCCGATCTGCCCGTCGAAAGCCGCGATTGAAGCGGTGTTGATGATCACGCCGCGTTCGCCGCCGGCGTTCGGCTCCTGTCCGGCCATTTGAGCCGCCGCAAGGCGAATGACGTTGAACGTGCCGATCAGATTGACCTCGATGACTCGTTTGAACGACGCGAGCGAATGCGGCCCCTCCTTGCCGACGGTCTTTTCGGCGACGCCGATGCCCGCGCAATTGATCGCGCCGTTCAAGGCGCCGAAGGCTGAAACAGCCGTCGCTACTGCGCTCTTGACGCTCGCTTCGTCGGCGACGTTGGTTTCGACGAAGCGGGCGTTCGCGCCAAGCTCTGCAGCCAGCGCTTCGCCTTTCTCCTTGTTGATGTCTGCGATAACGACGCTGGCGCCGCTCGCGGCGAGCAGCCGCGAAGTCGCTCCGCCCAATCCAGACGCGCCGCCTGAGATCAGAAAAGAATTTCCGCTTATTTTCATTACCGATGCTCCTCGGAAGTGTTGACAGGTTTTGTTTGATGACGCGCGAACTTTATACTCTGCTCGCCCGGCGCGGCAAGACTTCTTCAACGCGGAGTCGCCGCTCGTTCATTTTCTTCCGCTCTGTCATTAAATTTGCTGGTCAATGCCGAAACACGAACTGCCAATCATCGCGGTTGTCGAAACGCTCGAAAACACCGGTTGTTTTGTCGAAGCGCTCTTCTTCCCCGAACTCCTCCGCTTCCATTTCAATGAAAAGAAAGCGGTCGAGAGTCTGGAAGCCAACGTCCGAAAGATTGTCGAAGATTCGCCGCTCGCCGCCATTCACCAGCGGCGCCCCGGCGGGCAGCCGGAACTCGACGAGGTCACGATCACCATTGATCCGCCGCGCGGCCAGAACCTGTGGCGCGAGCCTGCGACGCTCAGATTCTCCATCGTCCGATGGAGTCACGGCGATGTCGCTCAACTCGCTTACATTCCGGCGCTCTGCATCGTGGCTGCGGCGACGAAACCGGCGACGAAGCAGGCTCTCGATCAAATTATTCAACAGGACATCCGCGCGACGCTCGCCCGGCGCGACTCGCTCGATTCGCTCAGCGAGTTGGTCTGGATTCAACGCGCGCGCGAAATAAAGATCATCAACAGCGTGGTCGAAGTCTCGCTACCGACGCCAAAGCAATTCGCGTCGGACGCCGAAAAGAGAGACGCCGAAAAACAATCGGCGCTCGCCGAATCCGCCACTGATTTGACGAAAGAAGAACTCCCGGTCGCTTACGAACTCGACGAGGCGGTCGCGCAGATCGCCGAGGCGTTGACCGGGCGCGCCCCGCGCAGCGTGCTGCTGGTCGGGCGTTCAGGCGTGGGCAAGACCGCCGCAGTTTACGAACTGGCGCGGCGGCGACAGGATTTCCAACTCGGACACACGCCGTTCTGGGCGACGAACGGAGCGCGGTTGATCGCCGGAATGTCCGGCTTCGGCCAGTGGCAGGAGCGTTGCCAGCGGCTGTGGCGCGAAGCCGCGCAGGAACGCGCGATCATTTACCTCGGCAATCTGATCGAGTTGATGGAAGTCGGAAAGAGCACGATGAACAGCCAGGGCATAGCCAATTTCCTGCGCCCTTACATCGCGCGCGGCGACGTGCTTTCAATCACCGAATGCACGCCCGAACAGTTGGCGCTGATCGAACGCTCGAACCCGCGACTGCTCGACGCGTTTCATCAACTGAAGATCGAAGAGCCGGCGATTGAGCGCGGGCGCAGCGTGTTGCTCAATTTCGCGCTCGCCCGAAGCGGCGGAAACAGCGTCGAACTCGAAGCCATCGAACGCATTGATCAACTGCACCGCCGCTATGCGGGCTATTCGGCCTATCCGGGCCGCCCCGTGCGCTTCCTGAAAAATTTGTTGCAGGATCGGCCTGAAGAGAAGATGTTGAGCGCTCCTCTGAGCGCAGAGGACGTGACCGGCGCATTCTCGCGCGAAACCGGTTTGCCGCGCGTGCTGCTGGACGAACGCGAGCGGCTCGATCTGGAAGCCACGCGCGACTGGTTCGCGTCGCGCGTCATCGGACAACCCGGCGCGGTTGATCTGATCGTTGATTTGCTGGCGATGGTCAAAGCCGGATTGACGCGCCCGCGCAAGCCCATCGCCTCGCTGCTCTTCATCGGCCCGACGGGCGTTGGCAAAACCGAGATGGCGAAATCGCTGGCGGAGTTTTTATTTCAGGATCGCAATCGGATGACGCGGTTCGATATGAGCGAATACTCCGACCCGATTGCGGTCAACCGGCTGATCGGCGGCGTTTTTTCGCAGGAAGGATTGTTGACCGCGAAAGTGCGCGAACAACCGTTCGCCGTAATCCTGCTCGACGAATTCGAGAAAGCGCACCCATCGTTCTTCGATCTGTTGCTGCAAATTCTGGGCGAAGGCCGGTTGACGGACTCGATGGGGCGCGTGGCTGATTTTTCAAACGCGGTGGTGATCATGACCTCGAACCTCGGCGCTGAAAGTTTTCAACGCGGGCTGGTGGGCTTCGGGCAGGCGGCGGCCACGCGCGAGGCCGCGAGCAAACATTTCACCAACGCCGTTCGCACAGCGCTCAGGCCTGAATTGTTCAACCGCATTGATCGCATCGCGCCGTTCGCGCCGCTCGACGAAGCGTCGGCGCTGCGAATCGCAGAACGCGAGATCGAACGAGTCAAAACGCGCGACGGCGTTCGTTATCGCGGAGTGACGATGGACATCCGGGACGGCGTGGCCAGACGCTTCGCGCATCGCGGCTATGACCCGCGTTACGGCGCGCGCCCGTTGAAGCGCGTGATCGAACGCGAGTTGCTGGTTCCGCTGTCCGAAGCGTTGAACCAGCGCAAAGACGACGATCCGGTTCAGGTCAACGTGTGGGTGGAAGATGAAAGGTTGAGACTCGATGTTCAAAAGGCGCCGGGCGGCGAATCGGGCAGGCAATCGGCGCTGGCTCTGCCGCTGGCCGAACTGACGCGGCGCTGTTCGTCGCTGAGGCGCGAGGCGCAGACGCTGGAACGCAGCGCCGCAGCGCGCAACCTGCAAAACGAAATCTACACCTTGCAGCGGATCGAGAAGCGATTGAAACGCGGCAAATGGAAAAGCCCGGAAGAGCTTGCGCGCGTCGCCGAATTGCCGAAGCTTCAACACACCGATCAGGCGATCAAAGATTTCATTGGCAGGATCACCGAACTGGAACACGAAACCGCGCTCGCGTTTTACGACAAAGTTGAAATTGAACTCGCTGGAATCAAGTCGCGTTACTCAACCGCGTCAGCCGATTGGACAGAGCTGCTGCTGCGGATTTACACGCTGAAGCTCAAGGAGCCGGACAAGATCACGATTGCTGTTTTCGGCGAAGACCACAGACGGATGTTCGACCTGGCCAAAATCTATTACCTGCTGGCGACGGCGCGAAACAGTCCTGACGACAAAGTCGAGGTTCGGCAGTTCAAGTCGAAGCCGTCCGCCAAAACCAGAAAGAAAAAAGACGCGCGCGATAACGCGGCGCCAGTCGAACGAACGAAGATTGAAAAGCCCGACCAGTTCTTCGCCGCGCCGCGCGATAACGTCGTGGGCGTCGCGCTCGGCGTCAAATTTCCGATGGCCTTTCCGAAGCTTGAACTGGAGCGCGGGCTGCACACGTTCACGAAGGATAGAAAAGCGGCGCGGTGTCTGGTTGATGTCAGCGCAGCCTCGATCGAAGATTACCATCCGCCCGCAAACATCGCGCGCCACGACGCCATCGGGCATCAGGAGAAGCGGCGAAATTACAACGCCGATCAATCGCTGGTTGACGACCTGCTGCTGGATCGAAGAGAGCAATGGTCGGGGCAATTGACGGTTGATCTGGTGGAATGGCTGATCGAAGACAGCCTGATGGCGAAGGTGAAGAGGCTGATCGAGAATTGATTCTGTAAACTGCTATCGGTTTTTGAAACTTGCCACGTCTCTCTCAGTACAGAAAATTCGACAGAGGAATAACACCATGAAAAATGAACTTCGCTTCTCGACAAAATTCCTGCGGCGTTCGCTGCCGCTGTTCGTCACGATTCTCTTCGTTTCGATTTCGCAAGCCCAATCGCCCGCGCCCGCTGAAACCTATCAGGTGACGGTTCAAACCGGTGTGCGCGTGAAGATGCGCGACGGCGTTCACTTGGCCGCCGACATTTACCGCCCCAAAGCTCCCGGCAAATTCCCTGTGCTGCTGACTCGCACGCCCTACAACCGCAGGGATTTCGGCACGGGGATGTATCTGGCCTCGCGCGGTTACGTGGCCATCCTGCAAGACACGCGCGGGCGCTTCGATTCCGAAGGCGAGTTCTATCCTTTCAAACACGAGATCAATGACGGCTACGACACCGTCGAATGGGCCGCCGCGCTGGAATACTCGAACGGAGACGTCGGGATGTTCGGCGGATCGTACGTCGGCGCGACGCAGATGCTCGCCAGCGTTTCAAACCCGCCGCACTTGAAAGCGATCTTCCCGTACGTCACCGCGTCGGAGTATTACGACGGATGGACGTATCAGAGCGGCGCGTTTATGCAATGGTTCGCAAGTTCGTGGACTTCGGGATTGACCGAAGACACGCTGCGCAAAATGACCGGCGCGCGGACTCGCTCGAAAGACTGGGTCGTGCAGCTTCCCGTCGAAGATTACCGGTTGATCAACATCCCGACCGCGCAGGAGGTCGCGCCCTATTTCCGCGACTGGGTGGAGCACGAACGCGACGACGAATACTGGCGCAAGTGGAAAATCTCCGACCATTACGGCCAGATGAACATCAAGGCGCTGCACGCGGGCGGCTGGCACGATATCTTCCTGAAAGGTTCGATCAAGAATTTCGTCGAGATGCGCAAGAGCGCGGCCACGCAGGAAGCTCGCGCCGGGCAACGGCTGCTGATCGGCCCCTGGGCGCACGCGGGGACTTCGCCCGAAGGCAAAATCGGCGATGTGGTCTTCGGCAAACAGGCCGTGCTGGACATGAACGCGACAATCGCCAAATGGGGCGATTTCGCGCTGAAAGGCATCAAGAACGAATTCGCAGGTGAAGCGCCGGTGCGCATCTTCGTGATGGGCGACAACGTCTGGCGCGATGAGAAAGAGTTCCCGCTGGCTCGAACGCAGTATACGAAATACTACTTTCACTCGAATCAAGGCGCGGGCCACGAGCTTTCGACAAAGCTTCCCGGCAGGGAGAAGGCGGACACTTACGAATACGACCCGCACAATCCGACGCCGACCATCGGCGGGCGGCTGTGTTGCGGCGCGTCCATTGCGCCCGGCCCGTTCGATCAACGACCGAATGAATCGCGCGCCGACGTGCTGGTCTTCTCCACTCCGCCGCTCGAACGCGATGTGGAAGCGACCGGTTACATCACCGCCGAGCTTTACGCTTCAAGTTCCGCGCCCGACACGGACTTCACGGCGATGATCGTGGATGTTGATCCGTCTGGTTACGCGCGCTTTCTGACCGATGGCGTCGTGCGCGCGCGTTACCGTAATTCGACCGAACGCGCGGAGCCGATTGAGCCGGGCAAAATTTACAAATACACAATTGACTTGTGGGCGACGAGCAACGTTTTCAAAGCCGGACACAAAATCCGCGTCTACATTTCAAGCAGCAACTTCCCGCGCTTCAATCGGAACCTGAATACGGGCGAAGCGACGATGCGCGCGACAAAGATGATCAAAGCGAATCAGACGATCTATCACGACGCCGAACATCCGTCGGCAATCGTGCTTCCGATCATTCCGAAATAGCCGCGCGGATTACTGATCATCCAACCAATGAAATCGGAATCGGGCGGGAATGATGAGATCATTCATTTCCGCCCGCTGTTTTGTTCAGGCTCCGTGCGATTACGGACGGACTCAAAGCGCCCGCCGAAATAACCTTCCTCTCTCCCCTCTTCGGAAAAATGCGCCCTCAGGTTTAAACGCGTCAGGGGAAATGCCCGTGACCATCACAGTCGAGACTTTGATTCGATTTACAGGAGGAGGAAAATTCATGGCTAACCGCACGAAGATGACCGCGTTCGTTTTAACGCTGAGTTTAACAACTTTGATGATCGCCGCTTGCGAAAGACAATCAGAGCGCTTTGAACAGGCGACGCCGGAGCCTGGCGGCGGAATAACCGCCAGCCCGACCGTGGCGATAACTCCGATGACCACGCCGACCACAGGCGCAACCACAAGCCCATCCGCGAACCTTAGCCCATTCGATCAGGAGTTTATGATGGATGCGGCGCGCGGCGGCATGATGGAAGTGCAACTGGGCAATCTGGCGGAGCAGAAGGCGTCGAGCAACGAAGTGAAGAAGTTCGGGCAACGCATAGCCGCTGATCACAGCAAGACCGGCCAGATGTTGCAGCAACTGGCGTCGAATCTGAACGTCACATTACCGCAGGAATTGAAGCCTGAGCAGCAACAGCAAGTCAGTCAGTTGCAGAACCTTTCCGGCAAGGCGTTCGACCGCGATTTCATAAGCGTGATGCTCAAAGATCATGGGAAGGACATTGCGGAGTACGAGCGCGCCGCCACTCAGGCGACCAACGCCGAGTTGAAGCATTACGCGTCGCAGGTGTTGCCGATATTGCGCGAGCACATGAAACTGGCGCGCAATCTGGCCAGCAAGTTGGGCGTCAAGCCGGCGTCAGCGCCGAGCCAGTAACCCGCGCCGCGCAAGGCGAAGCATTGATCGTCCTTGTGGCCGGAGCGCGGACATCCTGTCTGCGCTTGAATGGAGTAACGAAGCGCGGGCAGGATGCCCACGCTCCGGCCAATGCGACTGCGCTTATCTGGATGACAATTCGTCCCGCCAAATTTCGGAAGAGATGGCAATGGAAAGACACATCAAAATCGTGGGGATACTGTATATCGCGCTCGGCGTGTTCGGCGTTCTGGTTGCGATGGTCTTGTTGTTCGTTGTCGGCGAGGGCGGGCCGATGATGGGAGACCGGTATTCCGTCGAGGCGACAAAGATCGTGATGGCCATCGTCATTGGCGCGCTGCTTTTGTTCTCGGTTCTGGGAATCATCGGCGGAATAGGATTGCTGCAACGGCGCTCGTGGGCGCGTCCGCTGGTCATCATTCTGGCGGCTCTGAATCTGTTCAACTTTCCGCTGGGCACTGCGGTTGGGATATACGCGCTCTGGGCGATGTTGAAGCCGGAGACGCAGGCTCTGCTCAGCGCGCCCGGATCCGGCGCCTGGGCGCATTGACAGCCGGTTTGGAATCTTCCCGGCAATGCAATTTTTCGTGGCCCAGCCGTTCACAGCCTGTGACGTCAATTTAGCGGATTGAAGATGCAAAGAGAGAACGCGGAATAAACGGAATGAGCGGATCAGACGGAAAAAAGCGTGGGAGAACTCTGAGTCTTTCCGTTTTTTCAGTTATTTCCGTTTGCTCCGTAATCTCTCTTCATTTCGATTCGACCTCGGCGGTGTCCGCCGCTCCCACACAAAACAATCAGGCGCAAACGACCGCGCAAGGACCACAAGGCCAGCCTCCCGCCGGGGGTCAACAGGGGCAGGCGCCCGCGCCGCCTCCAAAGGATAAACAAGGGCCGACGCTGATCGTCGAAGAAGTTATTTTTGAAGGCGTCAAAGTTTTTTCAAGCGAAGAATTGAAACGCCAGATGCGTCTGGTCGGTGAAGCCGGATTGCTGAGAAGGATCGGGCAACGGAACGTTTACACGCGCGAGCGTTTTCAGGAAGACGCCGTGCGGTTGCTGAAATACATGACCGACCGGGGTTACCTCAGAGCCTCGATTGGTGAGCCGAAGATCCGATTCGTCAACATCGCCGACGCCGCGAAAACTACGGGCGACGTTCCCATCCGCCTGATAATTCCCATCAGCGAAGGCCCGCTGCACAAGCTCGGCAAGCTGACTGTGCTCGATGGGACGGTGATGTCCCCGGATCAGGCTCGCGCGCAATTCCCCATCAAAGAAGGCGACGTGATCAACGCGGGTTTGATGGACGAGGCGTTGAATCGGCTGCGAAACTATTATGGACGCCTGGGCTACCTTCAATTCGCTCCCACCATTGATTTCAAATTCTCGCCCGAAGTGAACAACGAATCGGTGACTGACATCACCATCACGCTCAACGAAGGGAAGAAGCTCACGCTGGGGCGATTGGAATTCAGCGGCAATCGCCGGACTCTGGATTTGTTTCTGCGGCGGATCGTCCCGCTCAACGAAGGCGACGTTTTCGATTATGGCAGGCTGGAGGAAGGGCTGGAACGGCTCAATCGCACGGGCCTGTTCAATCCAATCACGCCCGCCGACCTCGTTATCACTTACGATCTGGCGCGCGCGACCGCCAATGTCGAAATCCGAGTGATCGAACGCGACGTGCAGCGCATTGATTTCAGCGGCGGAGCCGGCACCTACGGCGCGTTCAATCTGGGAGTTGACTATTCGAACATCAACCTGACGGGGCGGATTGACAGCTTCGCCGCGCAAACGCGGCTGGGCAATCTGGAGCAGGTGGTTTCGGGGCGTTACGGCGTCACGTTGCTAACGGCGAGGCCCGTCACCTTGAGCTTTTCAGGCTCCTTCCAGCGTTTTGTTTTCGTTGACGCGCGAACTCAGCAGGACAACCAGCGGCCACTTTACATTCAGACATCGGGAGGACTGATCGCGGGCGCGACGATCCCGGTGGCCAGAGGGCGCAACAGCCTGGCCGCGCCGACGCGCGCCAGTCTTTTCTATTCGCTGAATTTCAATTCGCTCGAAGACCTGCTCGCCGAGCGCGCGATAAACGTGAGCAACATCGAGCGAAGCAACATCCGTCTGGCTTCGCTGACGCCGGCGCTGACGCGCGATACGTTGCTACGCGATTTCGACCCGCTGCGCGGGATGCGGCTGACGGCGGGCCTCGAAGTGGCCGGACGCGCGATCGGAGGCAACATCAACACGATCAGGCCCTGGGTTGATTTCCGGCAATTCTTCCCGCTCAACCAGGGGTTGTTCCGCGACGAGCCGAACGTCTTCGGCTACCGGTTGCGGGCCGCCTCCATCGCCGCATACGGCAGGCCTTTCGACGCGCGCACACTTTCGGTGATCAACGGTGTGCCGATCTTCAACCGGTTCTTCGTGGGCGGAGTGGCGGAGGTGCGCGGCTACCCGATCAATTCGATTGCGCCGCTGGCGCGCGTGGATCGCTTTCTGGTCATCGGAAATAATCCGCCCCTGCTTTTCAGCACCGACGTACAGCCCGTCGGCGGCGATACGGAACTGATCGCCAACGCCGAGTATCGCGCGCCGCTTCTGAGAAGGTTGTCGGGCGCGGCCTTTTTCGACATCGGCTCCGCGTTCAACGCGCGTGGGCTGCCGGTGCAGCGATTCACCAGCCCGGTGCAACTGACGCCGCCGGTACCAAATTCCTTTTTGGTGACGCAGGTAGGCCCGCTGGGAGGCGTCGCCGATCAGATACCGAGTTATCGAATCTCGCTCGGCGTCGAACTGCGCATCATGGTTCCAATCGCCAATCTGCCGCTGCGATTGATCTTCGCCTACAACCCGAACGCCCAAACCAGGCCGGCCCCGCTCACACTGCTTGCGCCTGAAAAGAAATTCGCCTTTGTCATCGGGTTTGGCCGCACGTTGTAAAAACGCCATCTCGTAACTGCTCAGCCTTCCTAAAGCGCCTCGGCCAGCGATGACGTGGCGTAACGATCCTCGGTGTCGGCGGGCACGATGATTCTGGCCCCATCCGGCGCGAAAGATCGCGGGACGTTACCGGGGAGGAAGAACCCCCTGCCGAAAAACTTCTGCAGCGTGGATTCAGCGACGCGGTAAACGGCTCGCGGCTGATCCGTGCGGATGTAGACTTCGCTGATGCGTCCCAGCAATCTCCCATCTTCGGTCACGACGTTGGCGCCGACCATCTCGTCAACCGCTCTGATTCCGCCCGCCATCTCGCGGGCATGATCGCCCGCATGCTCGAAAGATTCCCTGGAAGTCATCACCGCGTCCTGCCCGATAAAGAAATCATTCGTCCTCAACCGTAAATCATCGGCGCCCTGCGAACGCACAACGATGCCGATCACGCGGCCCTCGGTCGGTTGAATAAGCGCGTCGCGCACTTCGCCGAGTTTCTCTCCGGTGTCCGCCGCAAGCAGAACCATGCCCCTGAAATCCTTCGCCACGTTCAACGTTCTTATTTCTTTCACTCTTCTCGCTTCAGCCATGACTCCTCCTTCGCTATAAAAATCATTTCAGTCACACGGCTCGCTATGACGGCGCCGCAGAATCTCTTCGGATTCGCGCGACAACATCCGACAACATCGCTGATTCATCGTATTCAGGGCTGTTTGCAATCTGATCGCGGCTCAGGTCCACCAACATTTCCGACTCGTTCCAACTGATCCCCTTGATGAGTTGCGGCGTGACCAGAGTCTTCCTGCCGGACAGCCAGCCGCCCGTCTTGATCACGATGAAGCGGATGGCCCAGTCTTCATCGTCAACAATGAAGTCGTCCACATGACCGATTTCGCCGTCGTTGGCCTTGATGTGATAACCGCGCACCTCGTCAACGCCGCGCAGATGCCGATCCGGATGCAACGCCGTTTCGCGGTCCCTGGCGATCGCCGCCGCCGCAATTTGCGATTCGACCGCAGGCGGCATAGCCAGCGTCGCGGGGAAAGCCGCAGAACCCCATAGGTACGGGCCGCCCCAGTAATACGGGTAACCGTAGTAATCCATGAACGCCGTTTCATGCTGGCGCGAGACGGGCATCCGAGTGTCAATATCAGGGCTATTCTTAACCTGATCTTTGGTCAGATTGACGAAGACCTGATAAGTCGGCTCATTCACTCTTGTGATCGAAATCGGCGAGATCAGCACCTTGCGGCTCGAAAGCCACATGCCAGCGTTAACCACCAGGTATCGCATCGTCCACTTTTCGTCGTCGAAATAAAGATCGTCAATTTCACCTATCGCGCCGTCTGTGGCGGTGATGACCAATCCTTTCAGCTTATCCGCGCTTCTCAACATTGCCGTTCTCTCCTATTTGTCTTTTCATTTTTGCGCTTCCAAAAACCCGCTCCGCGTCAGGCGCGGTTACATCGGCGCGGTTCCGAACGTCAGGTCGTCCTGATCCAGGTCAGATCGGCAGACTCTGTACGATCCATAACCCATCGGCTTTTTGGAGTTGGGCGATTATCAAATCGGCAAGCAGCGTGCCCTTAGACCCAACGAAATCAGGTTAGCGATATGGAAGGGAGGAAAAATTACGGGGCCGAAGTAGAGCGTCAGAGGCAAATAACAAGCGCGAACGACATTTGAGCCGAGGCGCGGCGCGGGCTTTCAGCGCGGAAGGCGCTCGCGGCGGACGGGATCGCCACGAGCGCCCGGCTGATATAGAAAACGGTGGGTGTATTCCTGCCTGCTGCCATTTCCATCGCTCGCCTTACATGGGATATGGAGCGTCGGGATATTGATTGATAACCTCTCGATTCACGCGCAGACGGTTGTGAACATCTCTGACGCCCGGAACCGAATCCGCAATGTCTTCGGCCAGACGCTTGGCCCAACGGCCTTCGACCGCGCCTTCCAGAATAACTTCGCCGTCGCTTACTCTGACATCAATACCGCTCGCGTCCAGATTGGAGTCCTGCATCATCAGATCGCAAACATCCTCCAGAATGCGCTCGTCGGGACGACGCCATCCGCGCGGCCCTCTGCCCACCTGCCCCTCGGCGCGAACGTCGCGCTCGCCGTAGCTTTCGTCATAATCGCGATCGCTGTAATCCCGGCCATACGCGGTTGAGCGGCGTCCACCGGGCTTGCGCGTCTCGAATTCCGAACCGCCGGAATAATAACCGCCGAGAAATCCGCGTCCTCTCGGATCAGGCCTGCTCTCGATTCCGCGATCATCCGAATCGCCGCCGTAAGCGTAACGCCCATAATCGCTGCGCGCGCCGCCTGAAATCCGGCGGTCGGACCAGTACTCTTCGTGTTCGGGCCACTCCTCGCCATAATCGTAATCTTCGCAGCCTCTACTCCGGTCGTCTCGTTGATAATCATCTCTCCCCATATATTTCCCTCCTCGCGTAGAAGCCCACGTCATCTTTCCATCATCTTCTCCAAACATCCTCTCCAAAAA
>JAJVID010000022.1:3360-13881 GCA_022072205.1 Acidobacteriota bacterium | reverse complement strand
GCCAAAAAATCGGCCAAAAAATCGGTAGGACAAGTTGAGCCTTGCCCTACCGATTAAGGGCGTCGTCAAAGACGGCGCCTAACGCCTCCTCCGTTGCGGGGAGATTCCGCGAGGAATCCGTTACTTACAGGCAAGAGGTCGGGACCAAACACCTGCAAGTAACTCTACCCGCAACGGAGCAAGCGCTTGTCCGCTAGTGGCAGCACGAAGTCTGCACGACCGGCGCGGGGCAGGTCTGGCAGGTCTGCTGCACACAAACGGGCTGCGGCGGCTGCAAGCTAATCGGCTGCTGGAAGCAAGCCGTGGTGCAGTTTTGAGCCGCCAGCGATTCCAGGTCAGACCGTAGCGAACTCCATTCGGCCACAGCTTCCGGACACAGGGTGCATGGGTCTATGTAAGCGCTGATGCATTCCGCGAGGCGGAGCACTTCCTGGACCTGTCCGCTCGTGTCGCATTCCTTACCATAGTCCTTCTTCAAACGATCGGTCGCCTTTTCAAACGCTTTCACGTTATCCATGTACTCGTCCTTTTCGCACCCCAGGCAACTGTGTTTGAGCGAGCGATCAAAGTATTTTTTGAACTTATCAGCGCTCTTCTCGATACGTTTGACCAGCGCACAGTTGTCCATACAAGGATCGGGACAGCCGGAGACGCAAGTCGTTAGTTGCGGGCAAGCCGGCTGGGCGCAAACGGGCTGCGCGCAGACCGGCTGCGTACAAACCGGCTGGGCGCAAACAGGTTGCGCACAAGCCACCGGTTTCGGACAACAGGCCGGGTCCTGCGCAAGCGCCGTCAACCCGATTCCTGCAAATGCTGTGAGAAGAAAACTCGTTACGACATTTCTGATTTGTCCTTTCATAACCTCCTCCATTGTTTCATCTGCAAGCCAATAACCAGGGACAGGGCCGCATTGACGGGTCGGGACGCCTTGCTTGCGGTTATGCCAGCTTTGGCTGTTACCAGCCTGTTACTCTCAGCTAACAATCGTATCTGTCCCACTCTGGCAGGTGATTCAGCAATGAGGGCGCCAGAAACAGGCGCGTGCGCGGAGGCGATGATTGATGTCTGCGCAGTTTAATATGATTGGTTTCTACAGAAGCGAGAAACGTCAATAAAGACAGGGCTTCCGTGAATGTGGCTGAGCGCGGCTCCAAATCGAAAGGCGGAAACAATGATGTCAGTGAAGTCTTTCAACGTTGACGCAGCTTGTTGCGAGCGGCGGCCAGCGCAGTCAAAGCAAGCGTTCCCCAACTGAAGATAATCAGCCAGCGGCTTCCAAACGGGTGATAGCTGAATTCGATCCTGTTCAATCCCGCCGCGACACGCACTGCTCGGAAGACGAAGTTTCCCCCGTAAAGCTCCGCCGGCTTCCCGTTGATTTCAGCCTGCCAGCTACGCGCCCAGGTGTCAGTCGTCAGCAGCCATCCTTCGCTCGGACAATTCACTTCAAAAGACAGTTCTTCAGGATCGTATTTCAGCAATTTCACCGGGATGTTTTCAGCCAGCGGCGCCGCCTCGATCCGCGCTATCAGGTCTTGCCGCTGCGACTGCTGATCGTCTTCCGATCCCCGCTGAATCATCTCTTGCTGGGAATGAACGACTATCGGAAAACCATTGACCTCGTGGGCATGTTTCTTGAATGCAGAGAAGAAATCGCCTGACAGCGGCAATTGCACGGCGTCACGCGCGAACCAGATTCGTTCGGTTCCCAGCGCCATTCGCTTCAAAACAGCGTCGTACCGAATGCTCTTCTGCAGGTAGTTGTCGGAAGTCGCGTTGGCGGCGAGGACGGGAATTTTCTCGATCAGTTGATCGCTGTTGAGCAATTGCGTGGGCGGGTCTGAATAGGAAGACGCGTCGTCCCTGCGCAATCCATTCCTGGTCAGATCAATCGAGGCCGAATGCCGCTCGTCCAGCCGCGCCCACCGTTCGACGTTCCCGTCGTAAGCGATCAGGTTGAGCGAGATCACGCAGGTCACAAAAGCGTCGCTGAAAGCCAACGCGACCAGCAAAACAGGCAGGCGCCACGATTGAAAACGCGCGGAAAATTTCCAGAACAGAATCGCCGCGACGGCTGCTCCGCCCCAGATCAGAACCGCATGCAGAGCGGCCACCGATTTCCAGACCGCCGAAATGTGATACGGCGGCAGCGACGACAAATGGCCGTAGAACCAAAACAGAGTCAGCAGCGCAGGCGCCGCGAGCAGAGTTGAAGCGATGACGAATCGCTTTCGGATTCGTTCTCCCGGTTTCGCCAGAGTTTCGGCCAAATCCCGCGTCGCATAAATGGCGAGCGCCGCCATCGCCAGTATGAAATATGCGCGGAAGAGCGAAGGATGCCGGAAGAATCTGGTCGGGTAGACCCAGTCGTAAAGCCATCCGCGCAGCGGCGACACACCGCTCATCGCGCAGGACAGATTGAACAGTCCGAGAAACATCAGCCACCAGCGCCATTTGTCGCGCGGGCGAACGAGCAACGCCAGCAGCGCCAGTATCGGAATCAGCGCGCCCGCGTAAATGCTGCACAGGGACACGTCCAGCCCGTGCCAGATCGGATCGCCTTTCACCAGATAAGCCATCTTCAACATCGGCAGATACGGACTGGCGAAAGTCATCAAAGCGCCGGGTTGGTAAGCGCCGTCCGAGATGACCGTCTCGCGGCTCAGCGTCCCGACTCTGTCGTGCACGCCTTTGCCTTCGTAAAAAAAGGAGAAGTAGGTCGGCGCCAGAACTATCAATCCGACGGCGGAGAAAAGCGCGAGCGTGAGGATGACCTTGCCCAGATTGAGATTTTTGACGGGTGACGCGATTGAAGATTCTGTCGTCCGGTTGCTCTCCCCATCGCTCTCCCCATCGCTCTCCGTTGATTCGCGGAAGAGCCAGCGGCCCAAAGCCCAGAGCGCGGCGAAGCTTCCAGTAACCATCACCTGAGCCGGATAACCTCCGAGCGCCGACAATCCCCAAATGGCGCCAGCCTCGATGCCCGGTTGTAATTTCCCTGAGCTGACCGCAGCCTCGATGCGCCAGATCACCCAGGGCATTGCCGAAAACGCCGTCAGCCAGGAGAGATGCTCGGCGTGTCCGGTAAAGATTCCTGAGAACGTGAAACCGATTGCGACTATCGCTGCTCCCCAGGGCGGAGCTTTGATCTGCTTCGCCAGCAGAGCCATTCCTATCGCGCCCAGCCCCCACACCAGCAGCCAGTAAAGCCTGAAACCGCCGGTCGTGCCTCCCGTGATAAAACCCACGATCACGTTCAGCGGCGAATTTGCTCCGACCTGCGGATCGCCGCCCAGCGGAAAGCCGGCGTTCGTCCACGGGTCCCATCGAATCAATCTCCAGGCTCGCGCATGATCCGCGACCAGCATCTGGTAAGGCAGAAACTGGGCGTCGCAATCCCACATCCCTACGGCCTTCCCGCGCGCCAGCACGTGGTTGGAAAGCAAAAACGCATCGAACACCAGCAGCAGGCAAAGCCCCCATCTCCAACTCCGCAAAGATTGCCCGGCGAATGACGTGAACGAGCCGCAGTCCGGGCCGGATCGCCGCGCGCGCGCGTAACGGATCAAGACCAGAATCAGCAGCGGCAGGACAGACCCCGCGATGACAAGAGCGACGAACTGAGGGAATCCGGTGTAGAGCCTGTGAAAAACATGCAGTTGATGCCGCAGCCCTTCCGGGATTGCGGCGGCGAGGGCGATTGGTGAAGATAGAATGTCAATCAGGTCAGTTGAGTAAATCACGGGCGCAATATAGCTCAGGTCGTAACGGTGAGCCAAGATTGATGAACTAAAATGGCTCATCGGAAATTCACAAGACCGACACAACTTCTATGTCATTGCTCAAACATTCTCCGAGCTTCAGTCTCGACGCCGCCGCAACGCTGGCGCGGGAAATTTACGGCCTTCGCGCGCAGGCTTCGGCGTTGCCCAGCGAACGCGATCAGAACTTCCTGCTGCTGGATCAGTCCGGCGAAAAGTTCGTTCTCAAGATCGCAAACGCGATGGAAAATCGCGCGATGCTCGAAGCGCAGCAACAGGCGATGAAGCGCATCGCCGATCACGGCCTGCCTTGCCAGCGCATCGCGCCGACTCTCTCCGGCGATTTTTTGACCGAAGTTCGATCTTCATCCGGCGCCGGACATCTGGTGTGGATGACCACCTGGTTGCCGGGCGTTCCTCTCGGCGCCGTCAAGCGGCATTCGCCTGAGTTGTTGCGCGACCTGGGACGACGTGTAGCCCAGATTGATCGCGCGCTCGCCGACTTCGACCACTCGGCGATTCACCGCGATTTTCATTGGGATCTGGCCAACGGCCTGAGCGTGATTCGTGAATACGAACCGCTGATCGAGGACGCGGAGGTGCGGCTGGCGGTCGGCAAACTCGCCGCTGAATTTGAACACGATGTCGCGCCGGCGCTGCCACGCCTTCGCAAGAGCGCGATTCACAATGACGCGAACGATTACAACGTGATCGTCGGCGGAGGCGATGATCTCTACTCGAAAAACCAGAGCGTCGCCGGACTGATTGATTTCGGCGATATGGTTAACAGCTTCACTGTCGGCGATCTCGCCATTGCGATTGCATACGCGATTCTCGATAAGCCTGACCCGCTGGCTGTGGCTGCGGAAATTGTCCGAGGCTATCACGGCGAATACGCGCTGACCGAAGACGAGATGGCCGCGCTGTTCGGTTTGGTTCGCCTGCGGCTGCTGACGAGCGTTTGCATCAACGCGCATCAACAGCGGCAGCGGCCCGGCGACGAATACCTTGCCGTCAGCCAGCAACCGATCCGCAACACGCTGCCGAAACTGGCGCAGGTTCATCCGCGTTTCGCCGAAGCTGTGTTTCGTCACGCCTGCGGTTTGGCGCCTGTGACAAATACAAAACCTGTGACCGAATGGCTGCGAGCCAACGCGCAGACGTTCGCTTCGATTCTGCCTGACAACCTGCGCGCAGCGCCGTGCCTGGTTTTGGACTTGAGCGTCGGCAGCCCGCTCGTCAGCGGCGACGAACGCGAAAACGCGGAGCCGAAATTGACCGGGCGCATTTTTGAAGCGATGGCTGCGGCAAACGTGAAGATCGGCGCCGGGCGTTACGACGAAGCGCGGCTGCTTTACACCTCGCCGTTGTTTGCGTCAGGCGGCGCTTTGACCGATGAACAGCGCGCGGTTCATCTGGGCGTTGATCTTTTCGTCGAAGCCGGAACGCCGATCTACGCGCCGATTGAAGGCGAGATTCACGCTTCCGCTCGCAACGATGCGCCGCTCGATTACGGCCACGTGATCATCCTCAAACACCGAACGCCGGACAACCACACGTTCTACACGCTCTACGGCCATTTGAGCGCGGCGTCGCTCGAAGGCTTGAGCGTGGGCAGGCAAGTCGCAAAAGGCGAAAAGATCGCGACGACAGGATCGCCAAACGAGAACGGCGGATGGACGCCGCATCTTCACTTTCAACTCATCACTGACCTGCTGCATCAGGATTGCGACTTCCCCGGCGTGTGCCGCGCAAGCCAGCGCGAACTCTGGCGCGGCTTTTCGCCTGACCCGAATCTGATTCTCGGAATACCTGATGATCGTTTTCCGCCGCAGCCGCCGAACAGAACCGAAACGCTCGCGGCCCGGCGCCAGCGCATCGGCAAAAACCTGAGCGTCGCGTACAGGGAGCCGGTCAAAATCGTTCGCGGCTGGATGCAATATCTCTTCGACGAAAACGGGCGCAAATATCTGGACGCTTACAACAACGTCCCGCACGTCGGCCACTGTCATCCGCGCGTCACACAGGCCGCGCAGGAACAGATGGCCACGCTCAACACCAACACGCGCTACCTTCACGACGGGATCAATCAATACGCCGAGGCGTTGTGCGCGACCTTGCCCGATCCGCTCAGCGTCTGCTTCTTCGTCAATTCAGCCAGCGAGGCGAACGAACTGGCGTTGCGGCTGGCGCGCGCGCACACCCGCCGGCGCGATATGATCGTGCTCGAAGCCGCGTATCACGGCCACACCACCGCGCTGATTGACATCAGCCCTTACAAACACGACGGGCCAGGCGGAGCGGGCGCGCCCGGCTGGGTTCACACCGCGCCGATTCCCGACGTTTATCGAGGCCGCTACAAACGCGATGATCCGCAGGCCGGAGAAAAATACGCGCGCCACATCGCCGAAGTCATCGAACGATTACGCGAGACCGGCGCGGGACTGGCCGGATTCATCGCCGAATCCTGCCCCAGCGTCGGCGGCCAGATTTTCTTTCCCGATGGCTACCTCGCGGCGGTTTATCAACACGTGCGCGAAGCCGGCGGCGTCTGCATCGCTGATGAAGTGCAAACCGGTTACGGGCGGATTGGAACGCGCTTTTACGCGTTTGAATCGCAAGGCGTCACGCCCGACATCGTCGTGCTGGGAAAACCCATCGGGAACGGCCATCCCATCGGCGCGGTGATCACGACGCCCGAAATCGCCGCGTCGTTCGACAACGGAATGGAGTTCTTCAGCACGTTCGGCGGCTCCACTGTTTCATGCGCGATTGGTCTGGCGACGCTGCAAGTCACGCTCGAAGAAAACCTGCAATCGCGCGCGCTGCGCGTGGGCAATCGTTTGCTCGACGGCTTGCGGCCATTGATGGATCGTTACGCGATTGTCGGCGACGTGCGCGGTTCGGGATTGTTTCTCGGCGTGGAACTGGTGCGCGACCGCAAAACGCTGGAGCCTGCAGGCGAGGAAGCCTCATTCATTTCAAACCGGTTTCGAGAGCACGGAATTCTGCTTGGCACTGACGGCCCATTCCACAACGTGATCAAGATCAGGCCGCCGATGCCATTCTCCGAAACCGACGCCGATTTCCTCGCGGCTACGATGGATAAAATCCTGGCGGAGAATTTCAGCGGCTGAAGGCTGGGATGTCGTCAGGTTTGCAAAGTGAGAGACGATCTCTACTCTTCAATTAAAGAAATGAAAAACGACGCGCGGCCCGCCTTTGTAAGTCCTACATACATTTGTTCCGAAGAAGGCGGACAATCGTATGTACTCCATCATACTCGGCGCACGGATCGCGGCGTTTGGCCTAAGTCCGAATTACGGCGCATGGATTGCAAAGAACGAAGACCTGATCGCCGGAGGCGCTGCCGGCAGCGCTTTCAGAGCGCCGAGGGAGCGCGTGTGAATCGAGACTCAAAAAACGCTCAGGCTTTTGGGCTGTGATGACTAATGAAAATCGGTCTTCGGAGAATGAAAAACAGTCCTGTCGCGTCGCTGACTCGTTCACTGATCGGCGCATGGTGCCTGCTCGCTTTCGTGATCACAGCCCGCGCCCATCTGCCATTGCTCGAAGATCAGCTCAGGAATGCCCGGCAGGATGGGCATTGCTCATATTTTTCGCCACAGGCCGTGGCGATCACCGATCCCACAGAAGCTTCTCTGGCTATTTATGGCCGATTGGGCTGGCCGAACGAAGTTGATCTGTACGCATTCACCCCGGCGAAAAGCGAATCCATCCCCATCGAAGCGCTGGTTCCCGCGCAACAATCCAATGAATACTTTCGTCCTGCGGTCATCATCATCGGGCGCGACATCGCTCCGCAACAACAATCAGAACTGCCGCTGCCGCTCACGTTGCCCGAAGGGTTCCGGGCGCGCGTGATCGCGCCGCCGGAAGGAGCGCGCGGCGTTTTCTTCGAGAAGCGCCTGTTTGAAAGGCTCTATCGCGGAAATGAGCAGCGGATACAATTGACCGCCGGGCAGCCGTATTACATCGCGCTTTACGACCCCAATCATTTCACAGGCAGCTACGCGCTCAACCTGGGCGCGGTGGAAAATTTCAACGGCGTCTCAAAGTATTCGCTATTCAAAAACATTGTGGCGATCAAAATGGGGATGTTCGGCGACAGGCTGATTCCCTGGCTGGACCTGTTGGGGCTTTGTCTGCTCGGCTCCGGCCTCACACTGGGAATGGGCGCGGTGATTGTGACCTGGCTGTCGCGCAATTCGACGAGTCTGGCGATCAACCCATCCGACATCACAAACCGGCTGCTCAAAGTCGTGATGAGGTACATTCGCGCAGGCATTCTGATGGCGATTGCGGGAGGCGCGATTCTGTATCGTCAGAGCTACTTTTCGGGAGTGGCCACATTCCAGGCGCTGCTCGCCATCGCGCTGATCGCATACATCATCTATCTCAGCACGCGCGGAACCAAAGCCAGACCGGCGCTGGCGGTTTTTTCGCTGGTCTGGTTCTGCCAGGTGTTTCTGCTTGCCTGGTATCTTGTGATGGTAAGGTGATTCAGTTTTGAACTTGCGGTTTCACGTTCGGTTGACGCCGCTCTCTGCCGGGTATCCCGTTTTTCTTCCGCTCTTCGTACTCTTTCAATCTGTCGGCCACCAGACCGCGCTTGATCAATTCCGCTTCAGGAACCGCGCCTAGATCGCCGGTCTCTTTCATCCACCGGTCGAGCGCCGCGCGCATCTCCTTCAACTTATTCCGGTACTTCGGCGAACCAGCCAGGTTGTTGATCTCGTGCGGGTCGCTTTCGGCGTCATACAACTCTTCGGGCGGTTTTGTCTGCGCGAAGAATTGTTTCTGCACATCGTTCAATTTGCCTTCGGCGAACGCGCGCCGCCACGATTGCATGATCGGATTCTCTTCGTTGTACAAAACCACCTGCGCGTAAGGCAGTCCGGGATAGAAGTTGCGAATGTAATGAAACCGCCGCTCGCGCACGCTGCGAATGCGGTCGAAGGTCTCGTCCATCCGGTCGCGCGCAGCGAAAACAAATTTCGGCTCCGCTCCGGTCTTCGGCCCGATGATTACGCGCCCCGGCATCTCTTTCGGAATCTCGGCGCCTGCGATTGAAAGCAGTGTCGGCGCGAAATCCAGGAAGCAAACCAAATCTTCGCGCACGGTTCCCGGTTTGATTTTGCCCGGCCAGCGGATGATCAGCGGGACGTGAATCCCCTGGTTGTAAACCCATCGCTTGCTGCGCGGCATCCCGCGTCCGTGATCGCCGAAGAAAAACACGATCGTGTTGTCCGCCACACCAGCGCGATCCAACGCGTCGAGCGCGTCGCCGACTTTGTAATCAACCGCCGTCGCGATTTCGTAATACTGCCTGAAATCGTTCCGCACTTCGGGCGTATCGGGGTAATAAGGCGGCAAAACCATCTTCGCCGGATCCTGACGGTCTTCGGGCTTCAATCTCGCGGTGTTCTTCGCGTGCTGTTCGGGCGTGGCTCGCACCTGGCTCTCGTGGGAAGTCGTGACGTTGAAATAGCCGAAGAATGGCCGCTTCGGAATCTTCTGAGTCCAGTCGCTCACGACATCAGTCCAGCCTTCGGGCGGAGTGAAATTGAAATCGGTCTTGCCGTACGGAGTTTTCGTCGGCCAAGCGATGGCGTACCCGGCCTTCTTCAAATAGTCAGTAAAGAGCGGCGGCGGTTTGAGCAGGGTCGAACGCATGTGATGCGTGCCGATGGTCGTCGGATATTGCCCGGTGATCAATCCCGAACGGCTCGGCGCGCAAACCGGCGCGTGCGTGAACGCGCGAGTGAACAGCGCTCCTTCGCGCGCCAACCGGTCAATGTTCGGCGTATGCGCCCGCTTGTCGCCGTAACAGCCAAACTCCGGCCCCAGGTCTTCGCCGATGATGAAGACGATGTTCGGGAGTTGAACCTGAGCTTTGGCGCCATTCGAGCCGCTCGTTTGAAACAACGCCATAAAACATACCGAAACAACGATCAAAACCAGCGCGATCTTTTTGTTCATGCGTCAAGCCTCCTTGCAGCCTCGTGGCGATGCGACGTCCACTTCGCGGGAAGATGTTTACGCTTGATTTCGCGGATAAATCTGGCGAGATGGCCGGCACATTAACAAACTATCCGCGCTGAGTGAAGCCTTCACCGGAATTAGTAAAGTCTGCTCCGCAACCTGAAGCCTGGCGGCAAAGTTTTTCTTGGCCTCTCCGCCTCTTGGTGATAATTTACGGCCTGCGATCCGAAGCCCGTCCGCAGTTCAACGGGCGCCTTTCACCGAGACGCCGATATGCCCGACCAGGAACAGGATTTCAAATACGACCTCTTTCTCAGCCACGCCAGCGAAGACAAAGTCTGGTGCGAAATGTTCGCAGAACGTTTGCGCAATGCGGGCGTGCGAGTCTGGTTTGACGGATGGGAACTTCAACCCGGCGACAACCTGCTGGCGCGGATCAACGAAGGGTTGAAGTCTTCGCGCAAAATGGTCGCGGTCTTCAGCAGCGACTACTTCCGCGACGGAAAGGTCTGGACGCGAGCCGAAAGTTACGCTCTGCAAGCGCCCGACATCCTTTCCAAAGACCGTCCGGTAATTCCCATCTGGATCAAAAATATTCAGGAAGACGAGATCGAACCGACGCTGCGGCCCATTCTGTATCTCGATTTCCGCAACGACGATGATTTCGAGCTTCGCTTTCGACAGTTGCTCGAAGCTCTCGATCTGCCGCGCCGCGAATTCGCCCGCGAGGAAGAGATTGAATTCCGCGAACACA
>JAJVID010000022.1:0-3260 GCA_022072205.1 Acidobacteriota bacterium | reverse complement strand
CCCATTCTGTATCTCGATTTCCGCAACGACGATGATTTCGAGCTTCGCTTTCGACAGTTGCTCGAAGCTCTCGATCTGCCGCGCCGCGAATTCGCCCGCGAGGAAGAGATTGAATTCCGCGAACACAAACTCGATCCGGCTGAGCGTGGACGGCGCAATTACGCCAGAGGCAACCGGTTTGAAGATGAGATCGCCACGATCTACCGGCTACAGGGTTTTGAAATCAAACAAAATTTGCAGTTAAACGGTTTTCAAATTGATCTGAAGGTTGATCGAAGATTACGATCAGTGGCGGATCGAAACCTGGAAGGGCGAAGACTGGTTTGTGCGCCCGGACATGCGGCAGGACATCACCGGCGATGATTTCACCGCGCTCAAATACTTCAGCGACTGGCTGGGCGCTTCAAACAAGAACCAGTTGGTCATCCTCGGCGATGTAGGTTCGGGCAAAAGCACGCTCGTGCGGTTTCTGGTCTACGACCTGGCGCGGAATTATCTGAAAGACCCGGTGCGGCATCCAGCGCCGGTGTTGATCCCGCTCGGCGAGGTTCGCAAGGAGACTTCGCTGGAAGGCGTCATTCACGAGCATTTCAGCCGCCGCAATCTGCCGGTCGCCAACTTCCGCCGGTTCGAGCATCTTGTGCGGCTGGGCAAGATCATCCTCTTCTTCGACGCCTTTGACGAGATGGCGGACCGCGTCAGTTTCGAGGACGGCTTCAACAATTTCCGCGAGATCAGCCGCGCCGCCGAAGCCGCAGGCAAGGTCATCGTCACCTGCCGCGTCACTTACTTCAAAGACGTGGAAGAACAGCGCGAGATGATTGACGAGGCCTTTCGCGCGCCGGGCACTCCGTTTTACGAAAAGCTGCGCGAGAGGTCGGGCAACGAGGTCGTTTACCTGAAGCCTTTCGACGAAGCGAAGATTCGCAGCTATCTGGCCGTCGCTCGCCCTGAGCCAGACGAAGACTGGAGAAAGATCGAGCAGATTTACGACCTGAAGGGCCTGGCTCAACTGCCTCTGCTGCTGACGATGATTACCGAATCGCTCGACGAATTCGCGCCCGGCGAAAAAGTGGACGCGGCCAAACTCTACGAGCGTTACACCGACAAATGGATCACGCGCGATTTCACAAAGGGCCGCGTCATCCTCAAACGCGATTCAAAGCTTAAATTGATGATGGAACTGGCCCGGCGCGTCTGGAACAACCCCGACAGCCCGATGCGTTACCGCGAGCTGGCTTCGTTCGTGGACGAGATGCGCGAAGCGGGCGTGGTCGAATTTCGCGGTCACGAGACCGAAGACATCATCGCCGCCATCCACCTGCGCTCCTTTCTAAAACGCGAAGGCGAAACCGGGTTCAGCTTCATCCACCGCTCGTTTATGGAGTATTTCCTGGCGCGGCGGCTCTTCAACGGCTTGAACAACGAGAAAGATATTGAGATTGGTTTGCTCAACACCCGCGGGTTCAACAAGCGGATCATTCATTTCCTGGCGATGATTGACCGCGACGACAGCATCGTCCCCTTGCTCAGCGCGATTCTGGCTGGAAGCTATCATCCCAACATCAGCGAGAACGCGCTCGAAATTCTCTATTGGGGCGGGCGGATTCGCTGCGAGATGGAAGAGGAGGTCAGTGACGCGGCTGAGTTGCGGCAGGCGTTGAACAAGCGTCTACCTCGCGGAGCGCGCCTGGCCGGAGCGCATTTGCAGGGCGTCACGCTCGAATACGCCGATCTGACGGAAGCCGATCTCGCGGGCGCCGATCTGACCAAAGCCAACCTTAACCACGTCCGGCTCGACCGGGCCATCCTGCGCGATGCGGCGCTCGTCGAAGCCGGCGTCGAAAACGCTTCCGCCCGCGGCGCCGATTTCCGCAACGCCGATCTGGATCGAGCGTCGTTCAACCAATCCGATCTGACAGGGAGCGACCTGAGCGGCGCGCGCAATCAGAGCCGCGAGAGCTTCGTCAATTCCTCGCTGGCTCGCGTCCGGGGTCTCACGTTCGCCGCCGGGATTGACTTCGAGTCGCTGCGCCCCGTGCCTCAACTGGGCGCCAGCAACGGCGTGACCGCCGTTGCTCTGTCCCCTGATGGAGAACTCATTGCAGCCGGAAGCGGCGACGGCGTGATCCGGCTTTACCGGACGAGCGACGGCGCGCTGCTTCGCTCTCTCGACGGGCACTCTTCCTCTGTCTGGTCGGTCGCCTTTGCCCCAGACGGACTGACTCTCGCCAGCGGCAGTGATGACAAATCGGTCAAGCTCTGGCAGGCCGCTTCTGGCAAACTTCTTCGCTCTCTCGACGGGCACTCAGACTCTGTCAGGTCGGTCGCCTTTGCCCCAGACGGACTGACTCTCGCCAGCGGCAGTTATGACAACTCGGTCAAGCTCTGGCAGGCCGCTTCCGGCAAACTGCTTCAAACGTTTGAAGGAAATCTGGGACAGGTTTACGCCGTCGCTTTCGCGCCGAACGGCAGATACCTGGTTGCGGCGGGCGCGGCGGGGCGGTTGCAGTTCTGGGACATCGCGTCGGGCGAGACTTTCCTTTACCGCTACAGCTTCGGCCCCGGCGCGTGGCTAGCCCTGCTGCCGGATGGGCGCTTCGACGCCAGCCCGGAAGGCATGCGCTACCTGGGTTACACCGAAGACGGAACGTTCAACCACTACACCGCCGAATCGCTGGTCAAAGAGTTTTACGCGCCCGACGCCGTGCGCGAGGTGTTGGAGAAGTACACGAAGTAAAAAAGGGAGGGTAGCCGTCTCCTCCCCTTTCATACCTTTGCCCCCTTGACCCTTCGACCCTTTATGTCGAAAAAGCCCAATTCATTCCCGTTTCGGCTATAAAAATCGAAAGGCCGCTGCTTGAGTCAGGACACATTTTGTAAAGATACGTCCAAGTCGAGTTTAGCTTTAGGAACCAGGTAGTCCCATATCTCTGAAACGTGTTTAAGCAAATGCAGCACGGCATCAAACAAGCTCGATTCGCAATGCGTGCCGCAATCAGCGCAGACGGCTCGCAGCCGCTTGCCCGCTTGTGGGTCTCTCGCCAGAAATGCGCAACCGATGATCGCCAGCAACAGCAGCGCGATCACCACCAGCGTGAACATCCGCGCATAAGCCTTTCGGGCTTTGATCTAGGCGTCTTTCAGGCGGAGCAGGTGTTTGGCGTCACGCAACCCGCATTCACATCCCCAACGGCGTTCATATTCCTGACTGGTTTCGAGCGCCGTGTAGTTGCGATTCGAGGCCAAGTGCCAGATGC